>NZ_JABWDV010000341.1 GCF_013362995.1 Streptomyces sp. TRM64462
GCCATGAGGGCGTGCTCGACGAGGGTGATGAGGGCGCTCTTGGCGTCCGCGCGGTGGCGGGCGTCGGTGGTGATGATGGGCGTGTCCGGGCCGATCTGCAGCGCCTCGCGTACTTCGTCGGGGGTGTACGGCTGGTGTCCGTCGAAGCCGTTGAGGGCGATGACGAAGGGGAGGCCGCTGTTCTCGAAGTAGTCGACGGCGGGGAAGCAGTCGGCGAGGCGTCGGGTGTCCACGAGGACGACCGCGCCGATGGCGCCGCGTACGAGGTCGTCCCACATGAACCAGAAGCGGTCCTGTCCGGGTGTACCGAAGAGGTAGAGGATCAGGTCCTGGTCCAGGGTGATCCGGCCGAAGTCCATGGCCACCGTGGTGGTGGTCTTGTCGCCGGTGTGGGTGAGGTCGTCGATGCCCGCGGACGCGGACGTCATGACGGCCTCGGTACGCAGCGGGTTGATCTCCGAGACGGCGCCGACGAACGTGGTCTTGCCCACGCCGAAGCCGCCCGCCACCACGATCTTCGCGCTGGTGGTAGACCGTCCTCCGGCGGCCGCGCCACCGCTAGAGCTTGCGAAGTCCACTGAGCACCCTTTCGAGCAGCGTCACATCCGGCGTACCGCCGGCCTCTCCATTGCCTGGCTGGTGGATCGCCACCATGCCCGCCTCCGCCAGGTCGGCGACAAGGATCCGGGCCACCCCGAGCGGCATCGACAGCAGCGCCGACACCTCTGCCACGGACTTCACCTCACGGCAGAGGTGGCAGATCCGCTGGTGTTCGGGGAGCATCCCGGCGAGCATCGCCGGGTCGGCCGTGGTCGACACCAGCGCCTCTATGGCGAGCTGGTAGCGCGGCCGGGTCCGGCCGCCGGTCATCGCGTAGGGACGGACCAGCGGCTGATCGCCTTCATGTCCGTACGACGCGTCGTCGAGCGACGCGCCGTAGGGATCGTGAGAGGCGGGGGGCGGGGTCATGAATCCTCCGGTCGTGACAGCAGGTGGTCTGCTTGCCGTCTGACTGGGCCGGTGGGGGGCCGGATGGGGCGGCCGACGGGTGGGTGGTGATGTCGACGAACGACTGCAGGCGGGTACGGAGGGGCGTACCCGCCTGGCCGGTTAGTGGAGCAGGCTGCCTTGGAGCTCCGCGCGGAGATCCGGGGTGAGGACGCTGCCGGCACGGTCCACCAGCAGCGCCATCTCGTAGCCGACGAGGCCGATGTCGCAGTCCGGGTGGGCGAGCACGGCCAGCGAGGAGCCGTCCGAGACGGACATGATGAAGAGGAAGCCGCGCTCCATCTCCACCACGGTCTGGTTGACCTGGCCGCCCTCGAAGATCCGGGAGGCGCCCGCGGTCAGCGAGGTCAGCCCGGACGCGACCGCGGCGAGCTGGTCGGCACGGTCACGGGGAAAACCTTCGGACATCGCCAGCAGGAGTCCGTCGGCGGAGACCACCACCGTGTGCGACACCCCGGGGGTGTTGTCCACGAAGTTGGTGATCAACCAGTTCAGATTCTGCGCCGCCTGGCTCATCGCGCTCAAAACTCACGCTCCTGCTGGTGAGTGGGGCCGATATTGAAGCTGCCCGTGTTGCCGGACCCGGCCTGCCGTCCCTGCTGGATGCCCCGTCGCAGATTCGTCAGGCGGCCCCGTACGTCGTCGGGCGCCCGCGAGACCTGCGGACCGGACTGGTGCTGCTGCTCCTGCGCCGTGCCCGGCACCAGGTTGGCGCGCGGCACCCGGCGGGGGAGGCCGGACGTGGTGACGCCGCCCGCGGCGGGCTTGCGGACCCGCTCGGCCTGGCGCACCAGTTCGTCGTTGGGGGTGGTGCGCCACGAGCCGGTCGTGGACGCGGCGTCGGAACCGCGGGAGCCGGTGCTGCTGCTGCCGCCGGCGCCGCCGCTGCCGCCGCTCTGGCCGAGGGCGGGACGGGGCCGGCTGCCCGGAGCGCCCTGACCGCCGGGGCTACCGGGGCCGCCTGGGCCGCCCTGGGGGCTGCGGCCGAACGCGGCGGACTGGCCGTTCCGGGCGGACTGGCCGTTCTGGCCGTTCTGGCCGCCGGGCCGCGACGGGGCCGGACGGCCCTGCTGAGGGGCCGGCTGCTGCGGTACGACCGGGGTGGGCATCGTCTGGTCGTGCGCCGGGTAGCGGCTGTCGCCGCCGGCCTGCCGACCCTGGCCCTGGTTCTGGTCGCGGGACGGGGCCTGCGGGGCCTCGGGGCCCTGCTGGCCGCCCTGCTCGTGGAACCAGTTGGTCTCCAGCGTGTCGTACAGCGGCGTACGGCCGTCACCGGAGCCACCGGCCGGCGGCAGCGCCCGCCCGTTGTCCAGCGGTCCGCCGAAGTCCTGGCGCGGGAACGCGGAGGTCGCCGCCGGGTCCTGCGCGGCGGAGCCGTTCCCGTCCGGGCGCGGGCCGTTGAAGTCGGGGCGCGGGAATTCGGCCGTGGAGCCGGGGCCCTGGTGCTGCTGGTCGGCCGGGGGACGCCCGTACGAGCCGGTGGCCTCGGGCTCCTCGTGGCCGCGTGGCGCCTCGGCGCCCCAACTCGTGGTCTGCGGACGCTGCGCACGCTGCTGGCCGCTGCCGGGCAGCTCGCCGCGCGGGCCGCCGAGGGCCGGAAGCTGCTGGCGCCCGGGACCGCCCTGGCCGCCCTGACCGCTCTGGCCCGTCTGGTTGCCCGGACCGCCCTGGCCGCCCTGACCGCTCTGGCCCGTCTGGTTGCCCGGACCGCTCTGGCCGCCCTGGGCGCCCTGCCAGACGTCGGAGCGCATCGGCATCCCGGCGCCGTCGGGCGCACCCTGCGGCCCACGCGCACCGCCGTCACCGAAGGCGCCCGCGAACCCCGCGTCCTGGCGCTGCTGCTGTTGCTGCTGGTCCTGCGGCCTGCCGTGCCGTCCCTGCTGGCCGCCCTGGGGCCCGCCGGGCATGCCGCCCTGCCGGCCCTGGAAGTCGTCCCGCCCGGGCAGCGCGGCCCGCGGACCGGAGCCCGCACCGACCTGCCCACGCTGGCCACCGGCACCCGAGCCCGCACCGAACCGCCCCTGGGAGCCGCCCGCACCGCCAGGCCCACCCGGCCCACCCGGGCCACCCGGCAGACCGGGACGCCCGCCACCCGGCAGCGCCCCGGACGCACCGGGCCCGCCGACCGGCCGGCCGCCGCCCTGGCCGCCCTGCGGCAGCCCGCCGGAAGCGCCCTGGCCACCTTGGCCACCCTGGCCGCCGGGACCGCCCTGGCCGCCAGGACCGGGCTTGCCGCCCGGCTTCTTGCCGCCCTGCGTGACATCGACCGGCAGCATGACCAGCGCGGTCGTACCGCCCGAGTCGGACGGGCGCAGCTGGATCCGGATGCCGTGCCGCAGCGACAGGCGGCCGACCACGAACAGACCCATGCGGCGGGAGACGGAGACGTCCACGGTCGGCGGCGAGGCGAGCCGCTCGTTGATCGCGGCGAGGTCCTCGGGGGAGAGGCCGATACCGGTGTCGTGGATCTCGACGAGCACCCGCCCGTCGGGCAGCGCGTGACCGGTGACGCGCACCTTGGTCTGCGGCGAGGAGAACGACGTGGCGTTCTCCAGCAGCTCGGCGAGGAGGTGCACGAGGTCGTTGACGACGCGGCCGGCGACCTCGGTGCCCGGTACGGAGGCCAGCTCGATGCGCTCGTACTGCTCCACCTCGGAGGCGGCGGCACGGAGCACGTCGACGAGCGGCACGGGCCGCGTCCACCGGCGGCCGGGCTCCTCACCGGCGAGGACGAGGAGGTTCTCACCGTTACGGCGCATACGCGTGGCGAGGTGGTCGAGCTTGAACAGCGAGGAGAGCTGGTCCGGGTCGGCCTCGCGGGACTCCAGCTCGGAGATGAGCGAGAGCTGACGCTGGATCAGGCCCTGGGAGCGGCGCGAGAGGTTGGTGAACATCGCGTTGACGTTGCCCCGCAGCAGGGCCTGCTCGGCGGCGAGGCGGACCGCCTCGCGGTGCACGTCGTCGAAGGCCGCGGCCACCTTGCCGATCTCGTCGCGGGAGTGCACACCGACGGACTCCACGGACGTGTCCACGTCCTGCGGGTCGGCCTCGGAGAGCTGCTTGACCAGCTCGGGCAGCCGGTCCTGGGCGACCTTGGTGGCCGTGTCCTGCAGTCGCCGCAGCGACTGGACCATGGACCGGGCCACGACGAAGGCACCGACGAGCGAGACACCGAGGACCAGGATGATCAGCGCACCGTTGATGATGGCCTCGCGCTGCGACTCCTTCTTCAGGTCACGCGCCTGGCCCTCCATCTGGCTCAGCAGCGTGGCCTCGATCTGCTCCATCGCGCGGATCTTGGTCTCGGACGCGTCCGTCCAGTCCAGGAAGGTGCGGGTGCCGGCGTTCTTCAGGCCGTCCGGCTCGCCCAGCACCCGGCTCGCGTAGGCGTCGGCCTGCTGGATCTCCGGGTTGCCGGAGGTCAGCGAGGCCATCAGCTCCGTGGCGTCGCCGCCCGCGGACTCGTAGATGGCGCGGAACGACTTCAGGGACGCGTTCTCGTTGAGGCGGGCGTCCTCGGCGAACTGCCGGTCGTTCTCCTCCAGCCCCTTCTTGTCCTTCTGGCTGGGCGACTTGGGGAGGGCGGCGGCGATGATGGCCCGCTGCATGGACGCGTACTCCTTGGCGGACGAGAACGCCGCCAGCGCACGCGTGCGCTTGATCATCTCGGTGTTGCTGGTCGCCTGCGCCATGTCCTGGGACAGCGTGAGCAGCGACTCGATCAGCCGGTTGTACTTGCCGACCGTCGAGGAGGTCATCCGGCCTTCCTTGTAGGCCTCCTTGCGGATCGCGCCGATCGTCACGACCTGGTTGGCGATCGTGGTGACGTTGCTGCGGATACTCGCCAGCGCCTCGTCGCCCTGCGTGTCGCCGATGCCGTCGGTGGCGTTGAGGAAGGCCTGCTGGGCCGCGTCGGTCTCGCCCTGCGGCCCGGTGATCTTGAAGTCCGTGACCGGGTAGCCGTTGGCCAGCGGGCCGGCCGTGAGGTCGCGCTCGTCCTGGAGCGCCTGGGCGAGGGTGTGGGCCTCGCGCGTCAGCTTGGTGAGCAGCTGCATGTGGTCCAGCTGCTCCATCTCCTCCATGGACTCCTGGATCTGGAGGCCACCGAGCGCGGTCGCGGCGACCACGGGGAGGGTGAGGAGGGAGACGAGCCTGGTGGAGATGCGCCAGTTGCGCAGGGCTATTCGGGACCCGGCGTCGCCGGTCGTCCTGCCCTTCGGGTCCTTGGCCTTGGCCTTGGGGTCGCTCGCGGCCTTCGGCGCCTGCTCGGCGCCGTCG
>NZ_JABWDV010000342.1 GCF_013362995.1 Streptomyces sp. TRM64462
ACCACCAGCGCGAAGATCGTGGTGGCGGGCGGCTTCGGCGTGGGCAAGACCACGTTCGTCGGCGCCGTCTCGGAGATCAACCCGCTGCGTACCGAGGCCGTCATGACGTCCGCGTCCGCGGGCATCGACGACCTCACCCACACCGGCGACAAGACCACCACCACGGTGGCCATGGACTTCGGCCGGATCACCCTGGACCAGGACCTGATCCTCTACCTCTTCGGTACACCCGGACAGGACCGCTTCTGGTTCATGTGGGACGACCTCGTACGCGGCGCCATCGGCGCGGTCGTCCTCGTGGACACCCGACGCCTCGCCGACTGCTTCCCCGCCGTCGACTACTTCGAGAACAGCGGCCTCCCCTTCGTCATCGCCCTCAACGGCTTCGACGGACACCAGCCGTACACCCCCGACGAAGTACGCGAGGCGCTGCAGATCGGCCCGGACACGCCCATCATCACCACCGACGCCCGCCACCGCGCGGACGCCAAGAGCGCCCTCATCACCCTCGTCGAGCACGCCCTCATGGCCCGGTTGAAGTAGTCACCCGTATGCGATAGTCAAGTAGACGTAGATATACGGAAGTTGTCGTAGTCATTCAGTGGGCGGGCTGTGTCGAAGGACACGGCCCGCCACGCCGGTTCATAACGTTTCGACAGAGAATTGCGGCGCTCCGGACACGAGACGCAGCCGGGCGATCCCGCTGCGCTCACATGAGCCTCGCCTTTTGGCGGGGCTCGCTCTTTATGCCCGTTTTATCTGGCGCCCGGACCAGCGGTAATCGCTCGATCGGGCTGTTTGGAGCACAGCCGCTTTACGTGCTGCAATGCACGAACTCCCGAGTAGTACGGCTCTGAACAGAGAAACGGCACAACCTAGGTGCCGGCGCCGAGAGGTTGTTGGTCGAGTGAGGCGAAGCACGAAGAGCGCCGCGGAGCAGCAGACGCGGGGCAACTTCACCCCGCCGCCGCGCACAGCGGTGTCGCCTGCGGATGCGCCCGTAACATCCCCGGCCGGTTCCCCCGGCGGACGCGGAGGGGACGGCGGATCCAGCCGCTTCTCGCCGCGCAACTGGCACGTGGCCACGCGTCTGAACGCCATCCTGCTCGTACCGGTGCTCGTCGGTCTCGTCATGGGCGGCTTCCAGGTCAAGGCCTCGGTCGACACCTGGAACGAGGCACGCGACGCCGAGAAGACCGCGCGCATCGTGCGGGCCGCCTCCGAGTACAGCCAGGCGCTGCTCAACGAGCGCGACCTCACCGCCGAGACGCTCCTCACCGCGAAGACCCCGTCCGACCGCGAGACGAGCACCGTCACCGACCTGTACGCCGCGACGGACGCCGCCAAGCAGAAGTTCGACAGCGCCGTCCAGGACATGCCGCCCGGGCAGGGCCTGGAGCGCCGTCTGACGCTGTTCCGCGTGGAGGAGCCGAAGCTCCAGGAGCTGCGCCAGGCCGCGTACACCAAGGTGCTCGACCCGGTGCAGACCGAAGAGGGCTACGTCAAGGTCCAGCACTCGCTGATGGAGTTCTCCAACGAACTCGGCCTCGGCACCGGCAACGTCACCAGCTTCGGCCGTACCGTCTACGCCATCCAGCTCGCCAAGGCCGCCGAATCCCTGCAGCGCTCGATCGGTATGCACCTGCTGATCCGGCCGAGCAAGGACGACGACGTCTTCCGCGCCCAGTCCGAGGCGTTCACGTCGTACAAGTACCTGGAGCAGATCGCGCTGCTGGAGTACATATCCGGCGGTACCCAGGAGGACCAGGACCGGCTGCGCGAGGTCATGACCCGCAAGGCCCAGGAAGGCGCCAAGGAGTTCGCCGCCGCCGGCGTACAGCCGCCCGTCGGCGAGACGGCCAGCGGTGAGAAGTCGGTCTTCGAGGGCATGGCCACCGAGATCGGCAAAGCCGAGGACGCCGACGCCATCGAGGAGCTCACGAAGCGCAAGCAGGGCGGCGTCACGCCCGAGACGTGGATGGCTGTCGCCACCGGTAAGTACGACGCGTACTCCGAGGTCGAGGCCGAGCTGCTGACCAAGGCCCTGAACGAGGCGACCCGGGTCGCCGACGAGGCCAGGAACGACGCCTTCCTCACCGGTGGCATCGTCGTGGTCGCGCTGCTGGCCGCCTTCATCCTGGCCGGCCTCATGGCCCGCCAGATGAGCCGTGCGATGCGCAAGCTGCGCCACGCCGCCCTCGGGGTCGCCGAGCAGCGTCTGCCGATGCTGGTCGACCAGCTGTCGCGTACCGAGCCGGGCAAGGTCGACACCCGCGTCGAGCCCATCCCGATCCAGACGCAGGACGAGATCGGCGAGGTCGCCCGGGCCTTCGACCAGGTCCACCGCGAGGCCGTCCGGCTCGCCGCCGAGCAGGCGCTGCTGCGGGGCAACGTCAACGCGATCTTCACCAACCTGTCGCAGCGCAACCAGTCGCTGATCGAGGGCCAGCTGACCCTGATCACGGACCTGGAGAACAACGAGGCCGACCCGGACCAGCTGGAGAACCTCTTCAAGCTCGACCACCTGGCGACGCGTATGCGCCGGAACGGCGAGAACCTGCTGATCCTCGCGGGCGAGGAGCCGGGCCGCCGCTGGGACCAGCCCGTCCCGCTGGTCGACGTCATGCGGGCCGCCACCTCCGAGGTGGAGCAGTACGAGCGCATCGAGCTGTCGGGCGTCCCGGAGGCCGACATCCACGGCCAGGCCGTGACCGACCTCGTGCACCTGCTCGCCGAGCTGCTGGAGAACGCCACCACGTTCTCGTCGCCGCAGACGAAGGTGCGCGTGACCGCGACCCGGCTGCCCGACGGCCGCGTGATGATCGAGATCCACGACAAGGGCATCGGTCTCACCGCCGAGGACTTCGCGGACATCAACCACAAGCTGGCCAACCCGCCGACCGTCGACGTCGCGGTCTCCCAGCGCATGGGCCTGTTCGTGGTCGGCCGCCTCGCCGACCGGCACGGCATCCGCGTCCAGCTGCGCCCCTCGGGCGAGCAGGCCGGTACGACGTCGCTGATCATGCTGCCGGACGCGATCACGCACGGTGGCGGCGGAGAGCCGCACCAGGACGACTTCACGGTCTCCCAGATCATCCCGGAGCAGCAGACGTACGAGGCTCCCGCCGTCGCCCCGATGCGGACGGCCGCGGAACTCGGCTTCGACGACTCGCGGTACGAGCAGCAGCAGGACGCCGCCTCGCTGGACCCGGTCGGCCGGTCGCTGATGCGCGAGGAGCGCCGTGCGGCGCTGGGCGCCCAGTTCCAGGGCGACCAGTCGCAGGACGACTCCCGTGACCCGCAGCAGCAGGCGTACGGCGAGGAGCGGGACCCGTACGCGGGCGAGGCCTACCAGCAGGAGTCGTACGAGCAGGAGCCGTACGAGCAGGAGTCGTACGAGCAGGAGCGGTACGACGCGTACGGCGGCCAGGAGCAGCAGGCGGCGTACGGGCAGGGCGGCTACGACCAGCAGTCCGGCTACGACGAGTACGGCACCGCCAACGGCGGCTACCAGGACGGCGGCGACGGCCAGTACGGCGACGGCCGCGACGGTCAGTACGGCGACTCGCACGACGGCCGGTACGGCGACGGCGGCGACGGCTACGGGGCCGGCCGACCGGGCGGCGACCGTGCCTCGGGCGAGTACCCCCAGCCCTCGTATGCGGAAGCCGACTTCTCCGGCCGCGACGGCGAACAGCCCTCGTACGACAACCAGTTCGACCCGCAGCCCCACCAGGGCGAGTGGCCGGATCAGGGCGGCTACGCGGGCGGCTACGACAACGGATACGGTGCCGAATCGGAATCCGCGCAGGGCGCTCCCGTGAACGACCGGGACGGCGTAGGCTTCGACCGTCCGGGTTCCGACCGGAGCACCGACCACGAGCAGCACCGACTGACCGACGCGGGTCTCCCCCGCCGCGGCAGCCAGCGGCCCGCGGGGCTCCAGAGCGAGGCCCGGGACCAGCAGGACACGCCGGATCTGCGGGCCGAGCCGGCCCCGCAGGAGCGGCCCGTCCCGCAGGCCCCGGCTCCGCAGAGCGAGGCGGCCGGCCACGACGACTGGCGCTCGTCGAACGACGAGCGCTGGCAGCGGGCCGGGAAGCTGAGGGACCCGAAGGCCGGCGGTGTCACGGCCTCCGGACTGCCCCGGCGGATTCCCAAGGCGAACCTGATCGAGGGAACCGCTGAGCAGACCCCGCAGGGCGGCCCACAGGTCTCCCGCGCCCCCGAGGACGTGCGCGGCAGGTTGAGCAACCTGCGACGCGGTGTCCAGCAGGGACGCAACGCGGGAACGGACATGAACGGATCGGCCACTTACGATCAGCACAGTGGCCCGGGTAGTACCTACAACCAGGAGCGTTAGTGTGAGCCCGATGAGCCAGGCGGCGCAGAATCTGAACTGGTTGATCACCAACTTCGTGGACAACACCCCCGGGGTGTCGCACACGGTGGTGGTCTCCGCCGACGGACTCCTGCTGGCGATGTCCGAAGGTTTTCCGCGTGACCGTGCCGACCAGCTCGCGGCCGTCGCGTCCGGGCTGACCTCGCTGACCGCGGGCGCCTCCCGGATCTTCGAAGGCGGCCAGGTCAACCAGACCGTGGTGGAGATGGAGCGCGGCTTCCTCTTCATCATGTCCATCTCGGACGGCTCCTCGCTGGCCGTGCTCGCCCACCCCGACGCCGACATCGGCCTCGTCGGCTACGAGATGGCGCTGCTCGTGGACCGTGCCGGCAGCGTCCTCACCCCGGATCTCCGCGCGGAGCTCCAAGGCAGCCTGCTCAACTAGCAGAACGCACCGTGCGTTTCTGGCCACCGCACCGTAAGGTGCGGTGGCGCGGCTCCACAGGGACATGGACCGCGGACGGCAGTCGGAGGAGGAGACGTGGCAACACACCCAGGCGGACACCAGCCTTACGACGGTGCGAACCAGTCGCAGGGCGACGCGAACCGCTTCAACTTCCCCTCGGCTCCGAGCAGACAGGGCTACCCGCCCTATCAGCAGCCGCAGTCCCCGCCACAGCAGCACCAACAGCCGCAGGCACCGCGCAGCCAGCCGGTGCACCAGCGGCAGCGTCCCGCGTCGGGGCAGAGCACGGGCGCCCACAACCCTCTGGTCCGTCCGTACGCCATGACCGGCGGCCGGACGCGACCGCGGTACCAGCTCGCCATCGAGGCGCTGGTGTCGACCACGGCCGATCCGTCGCGGCTGGTCGGGCAGTTGCCCGAGCACCAGCGGATCTGCCGGCTGTGCTTCGAGATCAAGTCGGTGGCCGAGATCTCGGCACTTCTCTCCATCCCCCTCGGCGTTGCCCGGATCCTCGTCGCCGACCTGGCCGAGGCCGGACTTGTCGCCATCCACCAGCCCGGCGGTGACGAGGCCGCCGGCGGCCAGCCAGACGTGACACTGCTCGAAAGGGTGCTCAGTGGACTTCGCAAGCTCTAGCGGCGGTGCGGCCCGCTCAACCACCAGCGCGAAGATCGTGGTGGCGGGCGGCTTCGGCGTGGGCAAGACCACGTTCGTCGGCGCCGTCTCGGAGATCAACCCGCTGCGTACCGAGGCCGTCATGACGTCCGCGTCCGCGGGCATCGACGACCTCACCCACACCGGCGACAAGACCACCACCACGGTGGCCATGGACTTCGGCCGGATCACCCTGGACCAGGACCTGATCCTCTACCTCTTCGGTACACCCGGACAGGACCGCTTCTGGTTCATGTGGGACGACCTCGTACGCGGCGCCATCGGCGCGGTCGTCCTCGTGGACACCCGACGCCTCGCCGACTGCTTCCCCGCCGTCGACTACTTCGAGAACAGCGGCCTCCCCTTCGTCATCGCCCTCAACGGCTTCGACGGACACCAGCCGTACACCCCCGACGAAGTACGCGAGGCGCTGCAGATCGGCCCGGACACGCCCATCATCACCACCGACGCCCGCCACCGCGCGGACGCCAAGAGCGCCCTCATCACCCTCGTCGAGCACGCCCTCATGGC
>NZ_JABWDV010000343.1 GCF_013362995.1 Streptomyces sp. TRM64462
CGAGCTCCCCCAAGCTCTTCGAGCAGGGGGTACCCCCACAGGCGCGAACGGGGGTCTGGGGGCTGAGCCCCCAGTTTCGGGAAGGGGCGGGGTGGGGGAAACGTGGACTTTGGGATTCCGCTGTTCGCCGTTCTCCTGCGGCTGGTGTGATGCGCACGCCCCACCACCCACCGACGCGGGAGGCGCGTGTGAATCTGGTCGTCAACGGAGACGCCGAGAGCGGGCCCGGAGGGACGCCTGAGCCGGTCGGGGCGGTGACCGGGTGGGACGTCGTCCACGGAGCGCCCGCGCTCATCGCGTACAGCCACGGGGGCGGATACCCCGGGCCCAAGGATCCCGGGCCCGAGCGGCGCGGGAGCCGGTTCTTCTCCGGGGGGAACGCGCCCCGGACCGCCCTGGTCCAGGACGTCCCCCTGCCCGAAGGCGGCGACACCGGGAGCGCCGCCGTCGACGCCGGGCGGGTGCGGTACGCCGTACGGGCCTGGCTCGGCGGGTACGCGGCGCAGGAGGACGGCGCCCGGCTGTCCGTCGAGTTCCGGGACGGGCGCGGCACGCCCCTCGCGCTGAGCGTCCTCGGGCCGGTCACCTCCCGCGAGCGGCACGGCCGTACGGGACTGCTGGAGCGCGCCGACAGCGCCGCCGTACCGCCCGGAGCCCGCACCGCGCGGCTGCTGCTCGTGCTGACCCGCAGCGGCGGCGGCACCTCCAACGACGGGTACGCCGACGGGATCAGCCTCACGCTGACCGCCACCGCCGCCGCTACGGCCACCGGGGGTGCACGGTGACGTTCAACCGGCGTGATCTGCTGAAGGGTGCCGCAGCCGCCGGCGCCCTCAACCTCGCCTGGCCGCTCAGCGCCGGGCTCTCGCCCGCGCAGGCCCGCGAGGCCGCCGAGGCGCTCGGCGCCGACTACGACCCCGCGCCGTTCACGCTCGGCGTCGCGTCCGGCGACCCGCAGCCGACCGGCGTCGTGCTGTGGACCCGCCTCGCGCCCGAGCCCTTCGCGGACGTCAGCGAACAGGGGCTGCCCGAGGTCGTCGAGGTGACGTGGGTCGTCGCCGAGGACCCGGGGCTCTCGCGGGTCGTCGCCCGCGGCGCCTTCCCCGCCTCCGCGACGCTCGGCCACAGCGTGCACGTCCCCGTACAGGGCCTCACCCCCGGCCGCGCCTACTGGTACGCCTTCACGGCCCTCGGCGCGACCAGCCGCACCGGCCGCACCCGCACCGCGCCCGCCGGGCCCGTGCCGTCCGTACGGTTCGCCTCCGCCAACTGCCAGCACTTCGCGTCCGGCCACTACGCCGCCCATCGCGCCATCGCCCGCGAGAACCTCGACTTCGTCGTCCACCTGGGTGACTACATCTACGAAGGCGGTCCGACCGGCAGCGCCCTGCGCGACCACAACACGCCCGACCCGCGCACCGTCGCCGACTACCGCACCCGCCACGCCCTCTACAAGGGCGACCGCTCCCTGCGCGAGGCCCACGCCGCCCACCCCTGGTTCCTCACCTGGGACGACCACGAGGTCGTCAACGACTACAGCGGTACGGGCGGCGGGGCGCCGTTCCTGCAGCGGCGCGCCGCCGCGTACCAGGCCTGGTACGAGCACATGCCCCACCGCGACGGCGGCCCCGGCGCCCACGCGGCCGCGCTGCCCGACCCGGTCATCCACCGCCGCCGCACCTGGGGCGACCTGGTGGAGCTGACCGTCCTCGACCTGCGCTCGTACCGCTCGGCGCAGAACCTCCCGGACGGCACCATCCTCGGCGCCGAACAGAAGGCCTGGCTCAAGGACACCGTGGACCGCGCGCCCGACGCCTGGCACGTGTGGGCGAACTCGATCATGCTGAGCCAGCTGCGCGGCCGCCCCGGCGGCTCGTACATGTTCACCGACCAGTGGGACGGCTTCCTCGCCGAGCGCAAGGAGGTCCTCACCCACGTCCACGACAGCGGCCTCGAAGACCTCGTCGTCATCACCGGCGACTGGCACTCCGCCTTCGTCGACGACATCCGCCCCGACTTCGACGACACCTCGTCACCCGTCATCGGTACGGAGTTCACGGCCCACTCGGTGTCCTCGTCCGCGTACTCCGCCGACTGGAACGCCGCCAACGGCCCCCTGATGGGCCGCGCCAACCCGCACCTGCGGTACTTCGAGGGCAACCGCTACGGCTACGACGTGTACGAGGTCACGCCGGAACGGTTCAGCACCCATATGCGGGTGATCGCCGACCGCCGCGACCCGGCCTCGCCCGTCACCACGCTGACCACCTTCCACGTCGACCGGGGACGCGCCGGCTCGTACGAGGACCCGGCCACCAAGGGCTCACCCGCCCAGTGGCGGAGGGAGTGAGGCGGCGAGAGCACGGCGGGACGCGTGTCACACCGGTGTGTGGTTCCGCCACACACCGGTGGCGCCCTAAGGTCAGGGCCATGTTCGCCGCCTACGCCGCCCGCATCGACCGCGACCAGCCCCTGAACGGCCTCGAACTGGGCGACCGCCCCGAGCCCGAGGTCCGTCCCGGCTGGACCACCGTCACCGTCAAGGCCGCCTCCCTCAACCACCACGACCTGTGGTCCCTGCGCGGGGTCGGGCTCGGTGAGGACAAGCTGCCGATGATCCTCGGCTGCGACGCCGCCGGCGTCGACGAGGACGGCAACGAAGTCGTCCTGCACTCCGTCATCGGCCAGACGGGCCACGGAGTCGGACCGGACGAGCCGCGCTCCATCCTCACCGAGCGCTACCAGGGCACGTTCGCCGAGCGGGTCGCCGTCCCGGTGTGGAACGTGCTGCGCAAGCCGAAGGAGCTCAGCTTCGAGGAGGCGGCGTGCCTCCCGACCGCGTGGCTCACGGCGTACCGGATGCTCTTCACCAACGCGGGCGTACGGCCCGGCGACTCCGTCCTCGTGCAGGGCGCGGGCGGCGGCGTCGCGAGCGCCGCGATCGTCCTCGGCCGCGCGGCCGGACTGCGGGTCTTCGCGACCAGCCGGGACGAGGCGAAGCGGAAGCGGGCCGTCGAGCTGGGCGCGGTCGACGCGTTCGAGCCGGGCGCGCGGCTGCCGCAGCGGGTGGACGCGGTCATCGAGACGGTCGGCGCGGCCACCTGGTCCCACTCCGTCAAGTCCCTGAAGCCCGGCGGCACGCTGGTCATCTCGGGCGCCACCAGCGGCGACCGCCCCTCGCACGCGGAGCTGACGCGGATCTTCTTCCTTGAGCTGAAGGTCGTCGGCTCGACGATGGGCTCCAAGGACGAGCTGGAGGACCTGCTGTCGTTCTGCGCGGCCACCGGCGTACGGCCGGTGATCGACGAGGTGCTGCCGCTGGACCGGGCGCGCGAGGGCTTCGAGAAGATGGAGACGGGCGATCTCTTCGGGAAGATCGTCCTGAGGCCGAACAGCTGATTCTCTCTTATCTCTTGATGGAGTGTCAGATTCGCTGATGAGATCTCCGGCGTCGCGTACGTGTCACGCCACGCCGGAGGTCTCATGCGTACCACCGTCAGTGCCAGTGCCAGTGCCGTAGTTCTCGCCGCCGCCCTGCTGGGCGCGGGCCCAGCGCCCGCCTCCCCCGCCGGTGAACCAGGCGTTCCGCGCCTCACCGACGACCGGGGCCGCGTCCTGACGCTGCGCGGCTGGAACGTCGAGGACAAGACGAACCGCGGCGACGCCGCCCTCTCCGCCATCACCGAGCGCCACTTCCGCGACCTGCGCGCCCATGGCTTCAACACCGCCCGGCTCCTGGTCTTCTGGGACGACCTGGAACCCCGGCGCGGCCAGTACAGCGAGACGTATCTGCGGAAGATCGAGCGGATCCTGGACTGGGCGCGGAAGCACCGCGTACGGGTCGTCATCGACGCCCACCAGGACGTGTTCGGCCCGGCCTTCGGGCACCGGGGCGTGCCCGCGTGGGCGACCCGCACCGACGGGCTGCCGTTCACGCCGCGGCCGGACGACTGGTTCTCGGAGTACTTCGAGCCCGCCGTGCAGCGGGCGTTCACGCACCTCTACGAGGACGAGGACCTGCGCCGTGCGCAGGCCGCGATGTGGCGCGTCCTCGCGGACAGCCTCGGCGACCACCCGGCGGTGCTGGGCTACGACCTGATCAACGAGCCGATGGGGGAGCTGCGCGAGGGCGAGGACCTGGCGTCGGCGGCCCGCCGTATCGAGGCCGAGCAGCTCACGCCGATGTACAACCGGCTCGCGGCGGCGGTGCGGTCGGTGGACCGGGACGCCTGGCTGTTCGTCGAGCCGACGCCGATCGTCGGGGAGGGCGTCCCGACCGCGCTCGGCAAGATCAAGGACCCGAAGGTGGTGTACGCGCCGCACTTCTACAACACGGCCATGGAGGCGGGCGCGGACTACGACCCGGAGGCGGGCTGGATCGAGGCGTACGAGGCGGCCGTCGTCGCGTACCCGAAGGAGTACAAGGTCCCGGTCGTGGTGGGGGAGTGGGGCCCGCTGAACAACTCCCTCCCGAACATGGGCCGGTTCTACCGGGACGCGCTCGCCTCGCTGAACCGCTACAGCTCGGGCTGGGCGGGCTACGTGTGGTGTTACGGGGGCGGGTACTGCGCGCTCGACGCCGATGGGCGGTTCCGTACGAACAAGGAGCAGACGGCCGCGCCGTACGCGGAGGCCGTCGCCGGGACTGTACGGGAGGAGCGCCACGGCCCGTCGTCGTACCGGCTGACGTACGTGGCGGGGCGCGGGCTCGGCGCCACGGAGCTGTCCCTGCCGCCCGGCCCGCGCGGCTGGCGCGTGGACGTGACGGGCGGCGGGCGGGCGCGTTCGGACGGGGGGCGGGTGGTGGTGCGGGCGGTGCCGGGGGCTGTCGTCACGATTCACGTCAACCAGGGCTGACGGGCCGCGCCCGGCGGCTCCCGTAACTGGGGGCTCCGCCCCCAGACCCCCGCATCGCGCCTTGGGGGTACCCCCTGCTCGAAGAGCTTGGGGGAGCTTGAGGAGCGGGGGTTCGGGGGCGGAGCCCCCGATTCGGGAAGGGGCGGGGTGGGGAAAGACGGAGCGGCGTCAGTGCGTGGCGTCGCGCAGGAGTCCTGTGATGTGGGCCGCCGCCGTGGCGAGGTGGGCGCGGGCCTCGGTGAGCTGGGCCTCGGTCACGCCGTGGTCGCGCGCCGCGTCGCGGACGTCGTCGCGGAAGCGGTCCAGGAGCCGCTCCAGGTCGCGGGCCGGGTCGCCGCTGGACTCCGGGTCGGTCGGCGGACCGGCGGCGGGTGTGACCGGGGGCGGGTCGGCGGGTGTGCCCGGGGGCGGGCCGGGGGGCGTGCCCGTGGGCGTGCCGGGCGGGGGGGCGAAGAGGGTGCCCAGGCGGTTCGTCAGGTCCGTGAGGCCGTTCCGTACGCCTGCCGGCCAGTCGCCCTGGGCGGCGATGTGCTCCTGCACCTGCTGCGCCATGCGCTGCATCCGCTCCTGGGCCTCCCTGGCCTGGCGGCGGGCGTGCTGGGCCTCCTCGCGGGCCCGGCGCGACTCGTCCTTCGCGCGCCGGGTCTGCTCCTTCCACTCCTGCCTGGCCCGCCGCAGCTCCTCCTTCGCGCCGCGCCACGCCTCCCAGTCCTGGCCGCCGCCCGTGTGCCGGGTCTCGGTCGCCGCCGCGCGCATCTCGCTGCGCAGCCGGCCCGCCGCGCCGCGCACGTCGTCGCGGATCTCGGCGGCCAGCTCCGAGACGGACTCGCGGATCTCCTGCTCCAGGTCGGCCAGCTCGCCGCTGCGCGCGGCGAGTTCGGCACGCCCCGCCTCGGTGATCGAGTACACCTTGCGGCCGCCTTCCGACGCGTGCGTGACCAGGCCCTCGGCCTCCAGCTTGGCGAGCCTCGGGTACACGGTCCCGGCCGACGGCGCGTACAGGCCCTGGAAGCGCTCCTCCAGGAGTCGGATCACCTCGTAGCCGTGGCGCGGCGCCTCGTCGAGCAGCTTCAGCAGGTAGAGGCGCAGACGGCCGTGGGCGAAGACGGGGGGCATGTCACAGGACCTTTCCGGAAGGGACGCCGTCGGCGGCCGGAGCGGCGTCGGTGTCCTCGGGGCGGCGCAGCAGGGCGATGGCGCCGGACACGGTCGTCGCCTTCAGCGTGCCCGTGCCGGAGCCGAGCGTGCCGGTGATCTGCTTAGTGCCCCACTGCCCGCCGACCCGCAGCGCGTCGAACGCGTTGGACACCGCGCCGCTCGTGGTGTTCGCCTCGACGCGGGCGTCCGCGCGGTGCGGGAGGCGGATCGCGACCTCACCGGAGACCGTGGTGAGCTGGATGTCGGTCGGGGCGCCCTCCGGGTCCACGTCCACCACCATGTCGCCGCTCACCGAGTCGGCCCGTACGGACGTCCCGGAGCCGTCGATCACGGTCAGGTCTCCCGACACGGAGTGGAAGCGGAGGTCGCCGGTGACGCCCTGGGCCTCCAGGGCGCCGGAGACGGTCTCCGCGCGGACCGGGCCGGAGAGCCGCGCGAGCGTCGTCACGCCCGTGACGCCCCGCACTTCCGTACGGCCCCGGATGCCGGACACCGTGGCCGTCGCGCCGACCACGGCCACCTGGACGTCCGTGCCCGCGGGGACGGCGACCGTGACGACCGCGCTGCGCTGCCGGCCGGCGGGCTTCAGCCAGGACAGGAAGCCTTTCCAGGACAGGTCCTCGTACGACACGGTGAGCGTCCGGCCCTCCTGGGTGACGAGGAGCGGCGGCCCCTGCACGTCCGAGATCTCCAGGCGGGCGGGGGCGCCCGGGTCGTCCGTGCCGATCACGTTGACCGCGCCGTTGACCACGCGGACGCGCAGGGTCTCCGGGAGATCGTCGAAGGTGCGTTTCATCGGCTCGGTGACGGACCACTGCGGCATGGCTGCCCTCCAACGCTCGCTCCCGGACGGACGCGGCATATCGCGTCTCGACTACACACGATATATCGCGGTCGGGCCAAGTCAAGCCGGTCGTAAACGGTCGTATACGGACAAATTGGCCTAGCGTATGGCTCATGAACGCGACGTCGACGGGCGCGCTGCTGCTGTGCCGGGCCGAGCCCGACGCGGTCGCCGCCCCGGCCCACCTGCTGCGCGAACACGTGGTGCTCGCCCCCGCGGGCGCCGGCTGGAGCCTGCTCGTGCCCGAGGGCCGCCCCTGGCTGGACGGCGCCGAACCCGTCGAACGGGTCGCCGCCGGCTGGGCCACCGCCCTCGCGGTCGGCGCGCCCTGGCCCGTACTCGCCCTGTGGTGGGACGCGGACCGGGCGGGCTACACCCTCGCGTCCGGCTTCCGCAGGCCCGTCGGCTACACCTGGCTCGCCGACGGCACGCCCGCCGGCGAGGAGGAGGCCATGCTCACGTTCGCCGAGCGCCTGGGCCTCGACCCGGTCCTGGACGTCCAGGCACTCCAGCCGCTCATGGCCACCGACCGGGACGCCGACGCCCGGGCCCGCCTGCTGGGCCTCGTCGCCGTGCTGGCCCGCCTGGGCCTGGACCTGCCCCGCGGCGTCCAGCCCGGCGAACCCACCACACATCTGCGCGCGGCCACCCAGGCGGAGGCCGGCGCCCGGCAGATCGAGGGCCACGGCTGGCGGGACGCCGTGCGGGCCGAACTGGACGTCGTGGAACACGGCCGCCTCGGCCCCTGGCTCCGCGGCCCGCGCGCCCGGTTCATCGGCGCCGCGCAGCTCGCGCTCGGCCTGCCGCTGCTCGCCTGGGCGCTCGTCCCCCGGCTCCGCCCCGGCTGGGCCGCCGCGGGGGCGCTGCTCACCGCCCAGGGTGCCCTCGGCCTCGCGTACGACCGGATGCGCGCCCACGCGCCGCCGGAAGGGCCCGAACGGCCTCGGTGACTACTCGTCGTCGTCCTCGTCGTCCAGCCGCGCCAGCCATGTCGCCAGCCGCTCCACCGGGACCTCGAAGTCCGGGTTCAGGTCGACGAACGTCCGCAGCTGCTCGGCGAGCCACTCGAAGGTGACCTCCTCCTCGCCGCGCCGCTTCTCCAGCTCCTCGATGCCACGGTCGGTGAAGTACATGCCGACCAGCCTAGTCGGGTCTCCCGGGACCCCGAACTCCGGAGGGCCCGGCCCCGCGGCGGACGCCACGGGGCCGGGCCCTCCCTTCGACCGGTTGCGTCAGGAGATCGCCTCGACCGCCTGCCAGCCGCCGGTGCCGACGACCACCGGGGCGCCGATCAGGCCGGTGCGGCGACCGGGCAGCAGCTCGAGACCGGCCGTGGTGCTGGCCGTGGTGGTCCACATGTCCGGGACGCCGTCCCCGTTCGAGTCGCCGGACGCCGTGATCAGCGGACGCGCGGTCGCGCTCCAGCCGGTGGCGTAGGCCGTGCGGTTGGCCGGGATGCCCAGCGCCGCCGGATCGGTGCCGCCGTCGGCGACTCCGTCGCCGTCCGTGTCGCCGCGGCTCCTGCCGTGGTACACCCAGACGTCGCCGCTGACCGTGTCGCGGGCGATGAGGTCGACGTACCCGTCGCCGTCCAGATCACCCGGCGAGGCCAGGGTCATCTTGCCCCAGCCGCCGTTGCCGATCGGGTAGCCGGACTCGATCGTGCCGCCGGAGTAGCCGGGCAGGAACCACAGCTGGTCGCCGATGACGGCCACGAAGTCGGGGTTGTAGGACTCGCTGTCCGGCGTGATGTCACCGACGGAGACGATCTGCCGGATCGCGGCGGGGTCGGTGGCGACGTCCGTCTCCGGGTCCGGGAAGACGTACACCTCCTGCTTGGTGTCCTCGCTGAACTCGCCCTGACCGGAGTTCGGGTAGAGCCACAGCTTGCCGTCCGCCTTGCGGGCGACGAGGTCCTCGTAGAAGTCCTCGGTCCAGTCGCCGCGGTGCGTGAGCAGCGCCCCGCTCCAGTCGCCGGTGCTGGTCTGCGGGATGCTCGCCGCCAGCTTGCCGCCACCGATGCCGCCGTACAGCCGCAGGTTGTCGTGCGAGTCGACGGTCAGCAGGTCCGGGACGCCGTCCCCGTTCACGTCACCCGGCTTGTCCATGACGCCGGGGCTCTCGACGTAGAAGCGGTACGGGTAGGTGGGGCTCGGGCTGCCGGCCGCGTCGAAGGACTGCACGTACAGGGTGTGCGGCCCGGGGGTGAGCGGGGTGACCGAGACCGTGACGCTGCCGCCCTTCACGGTCGGGGTGGCCGGGCTGTTCGGCGGGACGCGGTCCAGGGCGTACTTGTACTGGGTGACGTCCGTGACGCCGTTGGACTCGAAGGTGAACTTCCCCGTCGTACGGGCCAGCGCGCCGTCCGCGTCCTCGGGGTACAGCCCGTCGGCCGACTTCACGACCGGCGGGACCGACGGGGCCGCCGGGTCGAAGCCGAAGCGGCAACCCGGGGCGCCCGCGGTGGGCGTCCAGTCGGAGGCGAAGGCGGCGTCGCGCGGGTCCTCCGCCTGGGCCTTCCAGGAGAACTGGCCGCCGCTCAGGCCCTTGTACTGGTTCAGCAGCGCCTTGGGCACGGTGACCTGGGCGCGCGCGCCCTTGGAGCTCTTCGGCGAGACGGTCACCTTGACCTTCTTGTCGAAGAAGACACCCGGCGTCCCACCGTGCTTGCCCGTGGCCCACAGGTGGAACTGGACGTTCACGTCACCGCCGTCCGGGTCCCACACCTGCGCCGTCAGGACGACGTCGGTGTTTCCGAGCGTCACGTACGAACTGCCGTTGCCGCACTGGTTCGTGCCCACCTTGGTGCTGGGGATGGTGTCCAGCGACCACGGGGCCTTCGGCGGCCGGTTGAAGTCCACGATCAGCTTGGCGTCCGGCTTGAACTTCTTCCAGCTGTACGTGTCCTTCTTGTCCTCGGCGCTCTGCGGGGCGCGCAGGCCGAAGGTGATGTTGGACCACTTGCCCTTGGCGGCCTTCACCGCCGCGTCCTTGGCGGAGAAGTCCACGGCCTTGTTGGGGCAGCCGTAGGTCTCGTTGCCGTGCGCGTAGTTCCTGCTGTCCTGCCGCGTGGACCAGGAGGGCTGCTTCGCCCAGGTCGTGGAGGAGCTGATGCTCCCGGTCAGCCAGAGCTCGACGGGCTTGGGCGTGCAGGACCAGGAGTGCGTCTCGGTGATCTGGAACTGGGCGTCGACGACCTTCACGCCCGCCAGGAACTTGGAGTCCACGCGGAAGAAGGAGCGGGCCGTGCCGCCGGAGCTCTTCTCGTAGCCCACCCGCGCCTCGCCGGTGGTGCCCCCTCCCCAGCCGGTGCCGTTCCAGTAGCTGGAGGTCGAGTGCGGCTTGTACGCGATCGTCCACGCCTGGCGCGTGCCGGTCATCCGGGGGTCGATGTACACCGGGAAGGTGGTGTCGGGGGCGCTGAGCAGCTTCTGGTCCGGCTTCAGCGTGAGCCTGTCCTTCTGGACGGCCACGCCGACGGTCGCGCTCTTGGCGCCGGGGGTGAGGTCGGACGGGCCGGTGCCGCCCCGAGCCTCCTTGGCTTCCTCGGCGTCCTTGGCGGCGGCCGCCGCCATCGAACGGCTCATGACCCGTGGCGGCGGCGTCTCCTCGGTCTCGGTGCCGGAGGAGTCCCACATACGGGCGGTGGAGCTGGCGAACACCGTCTGGCCGGCCGGGTTGACGGCGCTCAGGACGCCGGTCTCCGCGTCCTTGCGCAGCGTCAGGCCGTCGGCCTCGATGCCGAAGTCGATGCCGGCCAGATCCGGGTTGGCCGCGGCCTCGGGCGTCTTGACCACGAGGGCCTGGCTGAAGCCGTCGACGCTCGCGGCGACGGAGAGGTCCACCCCCGGCATGACCTCGGGATACGTGGCGACGGAGCCGTCGAGCACCGGCTCGGGCAGCGGCTCGGGCCAGGTCAGTTCGAGCGTGCGGCCCTGGTCCTTCAGAACGACGAGCGGAGCCTTGCCGCCTGCCGAGAACGTGACGTTGCCGACAGCTGCCTTCGGCGTGACGCGTCCGGCGGCCTTGATGAGCGACGTGTCGACGGGCGTCCACCGCCCCTCGCGCTTCACCCGCACCGGCACGGTGTGCTGGACGTGCCGGTAGGTGCCGTTGGGCAGGGCGAAGGTCTCGCTGGTCTGCGAGCGTGCGTCGAGGATCTCGACGGGCTTGCCGGTGTTCTTCGCCTCGGCCAGCGCGTGCGCGGCCGTACCGGGCGGTGCGGCGGCGGCCGCGCCGTCCTGCTGCGCCGCGGTCGTGGCCGCCGCTGTGGCAGGCGCGGCGAAGGCGGTCGGTGTGAGCCCCAGAGAGCCCCCGACGAGAACGGCCGTGAGCGCGGTGCGCGCCGCACGTCTCGTCCTCCCCTTCGCCGTGGGTATGCCTGACATGTACTGAATCCCCCCTTGTGCTGGTCTGTTCTGCACGCATCATGCGTGACTTCGGCCGGAACAGTACACCGCGGCAGAAAGAGGAGCCTTTGCCTCCGGTTTCTTGATATGTCTGCTTCCCCGCGGTCTTTTGTTGACTTGTCGCCTGTCATGCCCGCGATCTAGTGTCAGGTCGATCATCTGTTCAAGTTGCTTAGGGTGGGGGAAGCCTTCGTGCAACAACTCCTCGGCCAGTTGCGCTATTGGGGCCACTGGCACAGATCTACGACCTTCGTCGCCGCGGTGGCGATGCTCGTCACGCTGATACCCAACGATCCGGCCGCGGCCGCCGGACGCGGACTGCGCCTGGATGACCTCAAGGGCGAACGTTCCGTCCCCGGCCGGGACTTCGACCGGGACCGGGCCGGTGTCCGCGACGACTCCGCCATGCCGTTCAGGCCCGCCTCGGGCACGCTCCCGACCGGCGGCTACACCACCCGCGTCGGCACCGCCCAGGGGGAGACCGCCCCGGGCAAGACCGCCCCGGGCAAGCGCACCACCGGCAAGGCCACGCCGCGCGCCCTCACGTCCGCGCCGGGCAACGACCGCCTGCGCACCGAGGCCGAGCCGCTGAAGCGCATGCCGATCAGCCTGCGCCCGGCCTCCGAGGCCCCCGCGTCCAAGGGCGCCCGCGCCAAGGCGCCCAAGGCCAAGACCGGTTCCGCCGCCCGCGTCGACATCAAGGACGCGGCGACGGCCCGCAAGGCCGGCATCGAGGGCGTGCTCTTCACGGCCGCCCCGGACCCGTCCGCAGGGGCCGCCGCGACCGGCGCCGTCGAGGTCGCCCTCGACTACGCCGCCATCAAGGACACCTTCGGCGGCGACTGGGGCTCCCGGCTCCGCCTCGTCCAGCTGCCCGCCTGCGCCCTGACCACCCCGGAGAAGGCCGAGTGCCGCACCCGGACGGAGCTGCGCGGCGACAACGACGTGGAGAACCACACCGTCGAGGCCACCGTGGACCTCGGCGGCACCGCGCCCGCCGCCAAGGACGGCGCCGACGGCGGACTCGCGCCCATGATGGCCCGCAGCGCCTCCGCCGGCGCCGCCGCGCCCATGGTGCTCGCCGCCACCGCGGCAGCCTCCGGCCCGGGCGGCAGCCACGAGGCCACCTCCCTGTCCCCGTCCGGCTCCTGGATGGCCGGCAGCTCATCGGGCGGCTTCTCGTGGACGTACCCGATCGAGGCCGCAGAGGTCCCCGGCGGTCCGCAGCCCGAGATCGCGCTGTCGTACTCCTCCCAGTCCGTCGACGGCCGCACCGCGTCCACCAACGCACAGTCGTCGTGGATCGCCGAGGGCTGGGACTACGAACCCGGGTTCATCGAGCGCAAGTACCGCTCCTGCTCGGACGACAAGGCCAAGGTCGACGGCAAGGCGCCCAACAACACCGGTGACAGCGGCGACCTCTGCTACGGCTCCGACCAGGTCGTGATGTCCCTCGGCGGCAACACCACCGAGCTGGTCAAGGACGACAAGACCGGCACGTGGCGCCCGTCCGACGACGACGGCACCCGCATCGAGCGCAAGACGGGCGCCGCCAACGGCGCCAAGGACGGCGAGTACTGGATCGTCACCGGCACCGACGGCGTGAAGTACCACTTCGGCCTCAACAAGCTGCCGGGCGCCTCCACGCAGGCCACCAACTCGGCCCTGACCGTCCCGGTCTTCGGCAACCACCCCGGTGAGCCCTGCCACGCCACGGCGTTCGCGGACTCCGACTGCACCATGGCCTACCGCTGGAACCTGGACTACGTCGTCGACCCGCTCGGCGACGCCATGACCCTGTGGTGGAACAAGCACGTCAACCACTACGGCCAGCACATGAAGGCCGACCGGCAGGCCGCCTACGTGCGCTCCGCCGACCTGGCGCGCATCGACTACGGCCAGCGGTCCGACACCCTGTTCACCGCCCGGCCGGCCGGCCGGGTCGTGTTCACCACCGCCGAGCGCTGCGTCC
Organism: Streptomyces sp. TRM64462; assembly: GCF_013362995.1. Taxonomy (GTDB): domain Bacteria; phylum Actinomycetota; class Actinomycetes; order Streptomycetales; family Streptomycetaceae; genus Streptomyces. The sequence continues at coordinate 13,241 of NZ_JABWDV010000343.1, forward strand.
CCAACGCGACGTTCGACTGCGCGGAGTCCAAGCGGACCGCGGCCAACGCCAAGTACTGGCCCGACACCCCGCTCGACCAGGAGTGCAAGTCCGGCGCCAAGTGCACCGACAAGTACACGCCGACGTTCTGGTCCACCAAGCGCCTCGTGAAGATCACCACCCAGGTGCTCTCCGGCACAGCCCTGAAGACCGTCGACTCGTGGACCCTGGACAGCGGCTTCCCGTCCACCGGTGACGGCACGTCCCCGGCCCTGTGGCTGGACTCCATCACCCGCACCGGCCACGGCGCGGGCGGCACCGCGTCGATGCCGAAGGTCACCTTCGCGGGTGTCCAGCTCGACAACCGCGTCGACGGCGTCGAGGGCCTGCCCCCGTTCTCCCGGCTGCGCGTCAACGCGATCGACACCGAGACCGGCGGCCGCATCGGCGTCACCTACTCGCCGCGCGACTGCCAGGTCCTGGCTCCCCGCCGCATGCCGGCCTCACCCGAGTCCAACACCATGCGCTGCTTCCCGCAGTACTGGACGCCCAAGGGCGCGCTGAAGCCGGTCCAGGACTGGTTCCACAAGTACGTCGTGACCGAGGTCAAGGAGATGGACCTGGTCACCGACGCGCCGACGAAGGTGACGTCGTACGAGTTCATCGGCGGCGCCGCCTGGGCGTACGACGACAGCGAGTTCACCGAGAACAAGCACCGCACCTGGTCGCAGTACCGCGGCTACGAGCGGGTCCGCACCCGCCTCGGCGCCGGCGACGACGTCAAGCAGCTCACCGAGCACCGCTACTTCCGCGGCATGCACGGCGACAAGCTGCCCAGCGGCAGCCGCACCTCGGTGGTGGAGGACTCGCAGGGCGGCACGTACCAGGACCTGCGTCAGTACCAGGGCCAGCTCCGCGAGCAGATCACGTACGAGTCCGACGGCGGCCAGGTCGACTCCTCCACGCTCACCACCCCCTGGTCGGTGAAGACGGCGACGCGCGCCCGCGAGGGCACGACGGCGCTGGAAGCGTGGATGACCCGCCCGCAGACGGTCACGACCCGCGAACGCGTCAAGGGCGACACCTGGCGCACCTCGACGGAGACCACCAAGTACGACGGCTACGGCCTGCCGTACGAGGTCGACGAGACGACGCCCGGCGGCAAGCGCATGTGCTCCCGCACGACGTACGCCCGCAACACCGCGGCGCATCTGCTGGAGTCGGAGTCCCGTGAGCTCACCACCCTCGGAGCCTGCTCCACGACGGGCGGCGAGGTCGTGGAGGACACCCGGACCCTCTACGACAACCTGCCCTACGGCACCGCGCCCACCAAGGGCCTGGCCACCGAGGTCCAGGAACTGAACGCCGAGGGCACCGGCTACATCACCATCGACAAGACCGCGTACGACATCCACGGCCGCGAGACCGCGACCTGGGACGCCGAGAACCGCAAGACCTCGGTGACGTACACCCCGGCCACGGTCGCCCGCCCGGTCAAGCAGGTCTCCACCGACCCGCTCGGCCACACGGAGACCACGGTGTTCGACGACGTCCGCGGCATGCCGCTGACCGAGACCGACGCCAACGGCAGGACGGCCACGATGCGGTACGACCCGCTGGGCCGGCTGCTGAAGGTCTGGGAGATCGACCGTGACCCGGCGACACAGACGCCGACCGCGGAGTACGACTACACGGTCCGCCGCGACGGCCCCACGATCGTCACGACGAAGACCCTGAAGGACAACGGCCAGTACGCCGTCTCCTACGAGATCCTCGACGGCCTGCTGCGCGAGCGCCAGACCCAGGACGAGGCCGTCGGCGACGGTCGCATCGTCAACGACACCTACTACGACACCGCCGGCCGCAAGTGGAAGGAGAACGACGGCTACTACAACGACCGGGAGCCGGAACCCAAGCTCCTCCAGGTCGGCGACAACGTCGTCCCGTCCCAGAACCGCACGCTGTTCAACGGCCTGGGCGAGCCGGTCGCGGAGATCACGTACCACCTCGGCACGGAGAAGTTCCGCACCACGACCGAACGCGACGGCGACGTCTCGACGACGATCCCGCCGAAGGGCGACACGGTCACGGCCCGGTTCGAGGACGCGGAGGGCCGTACGACCCGCCTGCGCGAGTACACCAACGACGCCCGCACGGCGTGGCGTGACACGGTGTACGAGTACGACCACCACGACAACGTGGTGAAGATCACCGCGCCGGGCGGTGCGGTCACGTCGTTCGAGTACGACGGGCGTGGACGGCAGACCGCCGTCACCGACCCCGACGGCGGCCGGACCACGTTCGCGTACGACAACTCCGACAAGATGGTGTCGACCACGGACCCGCGTGGCAACACCCTGGCCACGACCTACGACGTGGTCGGTCGTCCCACCTCGCTTCGCGAGGGCAGCGCGACCGGTCCGAAGCGGATCGAGTGGACCTACGACACCCTCGCCAAGGGGCTGCCGACCGCCGCCATCCGCTACGAGAACGGGCGCGAGTACCGGGACGAGGTCACCGCGTACGACGAGGCGTACCGCTTGAAGGGGATGAGGACCGTCATCCCCGCCGAGGAGACCGGCCTGGGCGGTACGTACAACTACAGCTACTCGTACACGCCGACGGGCAACCTCGCCTGGGCTCAGCTGCCCGGACTGGGCGGCCTGACCACGGAGCGGGTCGTCTTCCGGTACAACTCCGACGGACTGCCGATCTCCATCAGCGGTGCGTCCACGTACCTCGGCAACGTCCAGTACTCGGCATTCGGCGAGATCCTGCGCACCGAGGCCGGGCCGGCCGGGAAGAAGGTCTACGGCTCGTACTTCTACGACGAGTTCACCCGCCGGATGACCCAGACGGTCTTCGACCGCTCGGTGTCCCCCGGTCGCATCAGCGACACCCGGTACTCGTTCGACGAGGCGGGCAACGTCACGAAGATCGCTGACACGCCGGGTGAGGCGGCGCCCGATGCCGGTAAGACGGACACGCAGTGCTTCGTCTACGACAAGCTGCGCCAGATGACGTCCGCCTGGACGGCCGCGAGCGACAACTGCACGGCTGGACCCTCCAAGGAGACGGTCGGCGGCCCGGACGCGTACTGGCACAGCTACAAGTTCGACGCGGCGGGCAACCGCACGGAGCTCGTCGAGCACGACACCGCGGGCGACGCCACCAAGAACGTCACGCGCACCTACACCTACGGCAAGGCGGGCGTGGGCGGCCCCAACGCCCTCGCATCCGTCAAGTCGGTGGGCCCGGAGGGCGAGCGACTCAACACCTTCGCCTACGACAAGGCCGGCAACACCACGACCCGGCAGCGCGCCGGCGTCGACCAGACGCTGCGGTGGAACGTCGAGGGCAAGCTGGAATCCGTGTCCGAGCCGGCGCAGGGCGGGGGCAGCAACACCACCTCGTACCTGTACGGCCCTGACGGCGACCGGCTGATCCGCACCGGTGCGGACGGCAGCAGGACGCTGTACCTCGGGGAGGCGGAACTCACCGTCAGCGCGGACCTCAGGTCCGTCAAGGCGGAGCGCTTCTACGCCCACCCCGACGGCGCGGTGTCCGTCCGTGCCACAGGCGGCGTCCGTCAGCTCATGCTGTCCGACCACCACGGCTCGTCCAACACGGTCGTGGACATGGCGAGCCCGGCCATGGGTGTCACGCGGCGCAAGCTGATGCCGTTCGGCGACCTGCGGGGCGCGGCGCCCTCTGCCTGGCCCGGCCGGCGCGGCTTCGTGGGCGGCACGATGGACAGGGACACGGGGCTGACGACGCTCGGGGCTCGCGAGTACGACCCGGCCACCGGACGGTTCCTCTCCGTGGACCCCTTGGTGGACTATGAACAGCCGGCCACTGTCAACCCGTACGCCTACAGCAACAACGCTCCGGCGACGTTCTCCGACCCGAGCGGGTTGATCTTCCCGGTTCTGATCGGTATCGCGGCCCGCATCGCCATCCAGGCAGCGATCCGCGCGGCGGCCCGCCGGGCTGCCCAGATCGCGGCCCGCAAGGCGGCCGAGGCAGCGGCGCGTCGTGCGGCGGCTCTCGCCCGCAAGCGCGCCATCGAGGCGGCCAAGCGTGCGGCGGCCAAGCGTGCCCGTGAAGAGGCGAGGAAGCGTGCCGCGGCGCAGCGTGCCGCCGCGCGCCGGGCGGCGCAGCGTGCCGCGGCCAAACGTGCGGCCCAGCGTCGGGCGGCAGCCCAGGCCCGGCAGCGTGCCGCACGGCAGGCGGCGAAGCGCGCGCAGGCCCGGCGTGCAGCTGCGCGCAAGGCGGCGTCCCGGCCGAAGCCCAGGGCGAAGCCGCGGGCGCAGCCCAAGCCGAAGCCCAAGCCGTCCCAGGCGAGGAAGCCTTCGTCGCAGTCGTCGAAGGTCAGGGAGGTCAAGAGCGAGCTCAAGGACCAGGCCGCCGACGCGGCGACCGAGCAGGTTCAGAGCCGGTCGCAGGGACCCAACCCGCCCTCCTCCGCCGCAGAGGGCGAGAAGCTGAACCAGCACCTCAAGCAGTCCGAGAAGTACGGCAAGGCCGGATACAAGGAGCTGGAGGACGGCAGGATCCGCTACTACGGTGAGGTGGCGAAAGCCAGGAATCCTGGTGAGATGATCGGACGGCGAACGGTTCGTGAGTGGAACCCCGCCAATGGGAACAAGCGCACTTGGCAGGAGACTCTCGACGGTGCCGGGCGTATCCGCCAGGTTCGCCCTCAGGAGTCCATTACCGGTGGGAAGAAAGTGCACTACATGTTCGATCGTCTGGGGAGGTTCACAGGCAAATGGTGATCGCTGACGAGACTCCTTCACTGCCGGTCGTCAGGAGAATCCTCAAGGGGCTCATCGACGGTTCCATCAGTCCTGAGGAGGCCTCGGACTGGGCTTGGCCGTGGATCACGGAACGCGAGGAAGAAGTCACAGACCGGCGTCTCTGGGAGCCCCTGGACAAGCTGAGCGGAGCCGAGAGCAGAGTCGACCCGGAGACGTATCTCTATTCGAGAGAAGACTTCGCACAGTGGCTCAGTGAGCTTCCTCCGGATTCCGAGGACAGCTCCACCGAGTAGCTGAACGGGTTGACAAGAGGAGGGCCCGCCATCGGGATGGCGGGCCCTCCCGCAGCTGTAGTAGTGGGCGGTGTTGGTCAAAGGAGAGTGTTGAAGCCGGACTGGTTCATGGAAGGTTCGCGGCTCCACGGTTTTCTCCTGGAACTGACGGGTGTCTCCGGGCCGCTGCATGACGTGGCGACGGCCCGCGAGGCACCGGGAGCGGAGGACGCCGAGTGCATGCTCGACTTTCTGTCGGAGCAACTCGTGCGCATCGGCTACGGCGTGGACTTCGACCGGCCCAACGCGACGGGTCACAAGATCGAGGCGCTGATCGACGTGTTCAACGATCTGATGCCCGACGACGAATAGAGCACGCCTACGCGCCTCACCGGTGCGGGGTCCGCAGAGCTGTTTCGGCGGCTCGGTCGGAACCTCCGGGCGTTTCGGCACAATGGGGTACCGGGTTCCCGAGAGACAGGAGCACACCGTGTTCGGTAGCGCGTTGAACGAGCTGTTCGCCCCCGGCCGCCGGCACACCGAGGAGGAGCGCCGACGGCAGGAGGTCACCCTGGACGAGGCCGGGGACGCCGACCCCGGACGGGGCCCCATAGACCTGGCCGGCGGCGCGGTGCTCATACGGGTCCCGACCGCGCGTGACGAGCCGGGTGCCTAGGGGGTTCGCCGCGGTCGAGATCGATCGGGTCGACTGGGCGGCGTTCCGGGTGCTCGGTGGGGGCGCGCACGAGGTGCCGGAGGCTCTGCGGCGGCTGGTCGCCGCTCGGAGTGAGGACGAGGCGTGGGAGGCCTACTGGAGGCTGGAGAACGCCGTCGTCGTGCAGGGCGCGCTGCACAGTGCCGCCCTGCCGGCCGTGGGTGTTCTGCTTGCCGCGCTGCTCGACGAGCTCTCCGCCGACGCCCGTGACCTCGTGCTGGAGCTGCTGCGGCAGATCACGGCCGGGGAGGCCGATGGTGACGAGGTGGCGTGCGGGAATGGTGACCTCGGACCCAGATGCCGGGACGCCGCGCGGAAGGGGCTGTGGCTGCTCTACCGGGAGCTCGGGACCCGGCGCCGGGAGACCGCCGAAGCGATTCTTGAGCGTGTCGAGGACGATCCGGTGCGGCTCGCCGCCTATCGGGAGCGGGTGCGGGGGAGAACATGAGAACGCCGGAGGGCCCGGCACCCCTTGTGGGTGCCGGGCCCTCCGTCCGTATCGTGCCGGTCAGGCCTCGAAGACCTCGTTGACCAGCTGGATCTGCTCCGCCTGGTGGCGCTTCGCGGAGCCGACCGCCGGGGAGGAGCCGTGCGGCCGCGAGATGCGGCGCAGGCGCTCGCCGTGCGGGATGTCGGCGCCGACCGCCAGGTCCAGGTGGTCGATCAGGTTCAGCGCGATGAACGGCCACGCACCCTGGTTCGCCGGCTCCTCCTGCGCCCAGATGTACTTCTCGGCGTTCGGGTACTTGGAGATCTCGGCCTGGAGCTCCGCGCCCGGCAGCGGGTACAGGCGCTCCAGGCGGATGATCGCCGTGTCCGTGATGCCGCGCTTCTTCCGCTCGGCCTCCAGGTCGTAGTAGACCTTGCCGGCGCAGAAGACGACCTTGCGGACGGCGGCCGCGTCCACCGACGCGTCACCGATGACCGGGCGGAACGCGCCGCTCGTGAACTCCTCCACCTTCGAGGCCGCCGCCTTGAGGCGCAGCATCGACTTCGGCGTGAAGACGATGAGCGGCTTGTGGTGCGGGTTGTGCACCTGCCAGCGCAGGAGGTGGAAGTAGTTCGACGGGAGCGTCGGCATCGCGACCGTCATGTTGTTCTGGGCGCAGAGCTGCAGGAACCGCTCCGGGCGGGCGGACGAGTGGTCCGGGCCCTGGCCCTCGTAGCCGTGGGGGAGGAGGAGCGTCACGCCGCTCGTCTGGCCCCACTTCTGCTCGGCCGAGGAGATGAACTCGTCGACGACGGTCTGCGCGCCGTTGACGAAGTCACCGAACTGGGCCTCCCACATGACCAGCGCGTCCGGGCGGGCCAGCGAGTAGCCGTACTCGAAGCCCATCGCCGCGTACTCGGAGAGCAGCGAGTCGTAGACGTTGTAGCGGGCCTGGTTCTCGGCCAGGTAGAGCAGCGGGGTGTAGTCCTCGTTGGTCTCCTGGTCCACCAGGACCGCGTGGCGCTGGCCGAACGTGCCGCGGCGGGAGTCCTGGCCGGCGAGGCGGACCGGGACGCCCTCCATCAGCAGGGAGCCGATGGCGAGGGTCTCGCCCATGCCCCAGTCGATCGTGCCGTCGTCGATGGACGCGGCGCGGCGCTGGAGCTGCGGCAGCAGACGGGGGTGCACCGTGACGTGGTCGGGGATGGTGACCTGCGACTCGGCGATCCGCTTGACGACCTCCTGCGAGACGGCCGTCCGCACGTCGCTCGCGGGGAAGCCGGCCTGCGGGTCGGTGCCCTGGCCCTCACCGGGCTGCGACGCGGCCTCGCGGACCTCCGTGAACACCTTCTCCAGCTGGCCCTGGAAGTCCTGGAGCGCCTGCTCCGCCTCTTCCAGGGTGATGTCGCCGCGGCCGATCAGCGACTCGGTGTACAGCTTGCGCACCGAGCGCTTCTTGTCGATCAGCGACACCATCGCCGGGTTGGTGAACTGCGGGTTGTCGCCCTCGTTGTGACCGCGGCGGCGGTAGCAGATGAGGTCGATCACGACGTCCTTGTTGAACGTCTGGCGGAACTCGAAGGCGAGCCGCGCCACACGGACGCAGGCCTCCGGGTCGTCGCCGTTCACGTGGAAGATCGGCGCCTCGATCATGCGGGCCACGTCGGTGGCGTACATGGAGGAGCGCGAGGACTCGGGCGCCGCCGTGAAGCCGACCTGGTTGTTGATGACGACGTGGACCGTGCCGCCGGTGCGGTAGCCGCGCAGCTGCGACATGTTCAGCGTCTCGGCGACGACGCCCTGGCCGGCGAACGCCGCGTCGCCGTGCAGGGCGATCGGCAGGACCGTGAAGTCCGTACCGCCCTTGTTGATGACGTCCTGCTTGGCGCGGACGACACCTTCCAGGACCGGGTCGACGGCCTCCAGGTGGGAGGGGTTGGCGACCAGGCTGACCTTGATCTGCTCGCCGTCGAGGCCGGTGAAGGTCCCCTCGGCGCCCAGGTGGTACTTGACGTCGCCGGAGCCGTGCATCGACTTCGGGTCGAGGTTGCCCTCGAACTCGCGGAAGATCTGCGCGTACGACTTGCCGACGATGTTCGCCAGGACGTTCAGGCGGCCGCGGTGGGCCATGCCGATGACGACCTCGTCCAGGCGGGACTCGGCGGCGCTGTCGATGACCGCGTCCAGCAGCGGGATGACGGACTCGCCGCCCTCCAGGCTGAAGCGCTTCTGGCCGACGTACTTCGTCTGCAGGAAGGTCTCGAAGGCCTCCGCGGCGTTCAGGCGGCGCAGGATGCGCAGCTGCTCCTCGCGCTCCGGCTTGGAGTGCGGGCGCTCGACGCGGTCCTGGATCCACTTGCGCTGCTTCGGGTCCTGGATGTGCATGAACTCGATGCCGGTGGTGCGGCAGTACGAGTCGCGCAGGACGCCGAGGATGTCGCGCAGCTTCATCATCGACTTGCCGCCGAAGCCGCCGACCGCGAACTCGCGCTCCAGGTCCCACAGGGTGAGGCCGTGCTCGGTGATGTCGAGGTCGGGGTGCTTGCGCTGGTGGTAGTCCAGCGGGTCGGTGTCGGCCATGACGTGGCCGCGGACCCGGTAGGAGTGGATCAGCTCGAAGACGCGCGCGGCCTTCGTCACGTCGTCGTCGTGCGACGCGTCGATGTCCTTGAGCCAGCGGACCGGCTCGTACGGGATGCGCAGCGACTTGAAGACGTCGTCGTAGAAGCCGTCCTCGCCGAGGAGGAGGTTGGCGACGACGCGGAGGAACTCGCCGGACGCGGCACCCTGGATGACGCGGTGGTCGTACGTCGAGGTGAGGGTCATCACCTTGGAGACGCCCAGCTTGTTCAGGGTGTCCTGCGAGGTGCCCTGGAACTCGGCCGGGTAGTCCATGGAGCCGACGCCCATGATGACCGACTGGCCGGGCATGAGGCGCGGCACGGAGTGGACGGTGCCGAGGCCGCCGGGGTTGGTCAGCGAGACGGTGACGCCCGTGAAGTCGTCCATCGTCAGCTTGTTCGCGCGGGCGCGGCGGACGATGTCCTCGTACGCCTGCCAGAACTCGAAGAAGGTGAGCGTCTCGGCCTTTTTGATGGCCGCGACGACGAGCTGGCGGTCGCCGTTCGGCTTCACCAGGTCGATGGCGAGGCCGAGGTTCACGTGCTTCGGCTTGACCAGGGTCGGCTTGCCGTCCTTGACCTGGTACGACCAGTTCATGGCGGGCATCGCCTTGATCGCCTGCACCATCGCGTACCCGATGATGTGCGTGAAGGAGATCTTCCCGCCGCGGGCGCGCTTCAGGTGGTTGTTGATGACGATGCGGTTGTCGAACAGCAGCTTCACCGGGACGGCGCGGACCGAGGTGGCCGTCGGCATCTCCAGCGAGGCGTCCATGTTCTTCGCGACGGCGCCGGCCGGACCGCGCAGGGTCACGAACTCGGGGCCCGCGGGGGCCTCGGCGGCGGGGGCCGCCTTGGCGGCGGGC
>NZ_JABWDV010000344.1:0-86907 GCF_013362995.1 Streptomyces sp. TRM64462
CGCGCTCGCGGTCGGCGACCAGGGCGAGGGCCCTGCGCCCGGCGACCGTACCCCGCTTGTCCGCGAGGGCGCCGCGCATGCCGATGGACGCCTCCAGCTCGGCGCGGGCCCGGTCCAGGTTGCCCGCGCACAGCGCGAGGACGCCCAGCTCGTGGTGGAAGTACGCCTCCTCCGCGACCTCGCCCGCGCGCCGCGCCGCCGCCTGCCCCGCGCGCAGCGCCCGTTCCCAGGCGCCCCAGTGCAGCGCGGCCGCGAGAGCGGGCGCCGCGCTGCGGGCGAGGAGCACGGCGGCGCTCGCGTGCCCGGCCTCCTGGCTCGGCGCGAGGACGTTCAGCGCGGCCAGCACGGCGTCGGCCTCGGCAGCGACCCGCTCGGGGGCGACCGACGGGTGCCCGGCCCACCACGCGTAGTGCTGGGCCGCGGTGTGAGCGCGGGTCAGGGAGCCCTCCGCGTAACCGCGTTCGGTGAGCTGCTCGATGATGCCGGCGGCCAGCCGGTGGCGGGGGCCGACGGGCGTCAGCAGACCGCAGCCGAGGAGCTCGCCGAGCGCGGCGTCGGCGTGCGTGTCGCCGACGAGGGCCGGGAGGTGCGCCTGGTGCGGGAGTTCGCCGCCGAGCGCGACGGCGAAGCGCAGGGTCTCGCGGGCGGCCTCGGAGAGCCGGGACGCGAGGAGCGCGGCGGGCGCGGCGGCCTCGCCGAGGCTCGGCAGGGGCAGTGCGCGGGCGTCCGTGAAGACACTGCCGTCGTCGGTGTCCTCGTCGTCCGTGTCGTCGGCGGCGGGGGTACGGAGGGCGTCGCGCTGCCGCAGCAGGGCGGCGGCCTGGACGAAGCGCAGCGGCAGGCCCTCGGACTCGAACCAGAGGTCGCCCGCCCAGTTGGCCTCGTCCTCCGTGAGGGCGCGGTCGGTGGCGCGGGCGAGGAGTTCGAGGGTGGCGGGGCGGTCGAGGCCGGTGAGGAACAGCTCCTCGACGACCGCGTCGGCGGAGGGCGCCGGGACGTCGGGCGTCGTGGCGAGGAGGAAGGCGCACTCGGGTGCGGCGTCGAGCAGCTCGTCGAGCGCGGTGCCGCCGAACTCCAGGTCGTCGACGAGGACGACGGCGCCGATCTCGCGGACGTACGCGAGGAGCGCGGTGCGGTCGGGGCGGTGGCCGGCAGCGCTGTGGACGGCGGCGAACAGCTCGTACAGCAGCTCGGTGGGGGTGCGGCGGTGGCCGGACAGGCGTATGACGCCGTCGGGTGCGAGGCCGGCGCACTCGGGGGCGACGGCGTCGATGAGGCGGCTGCGCCCGGAGCCGGACGGTCCGGTGAGGCGTACGGAACGGCCGCGGGACAGGAGCCGTACGAGGCGGTCGCGCTGCTCGTCGCGGTCGAGGAGGGGCAGCGGCGCGGTGGTGGGCCCGGAGGGTACGGGCGGGGCGGCGGCGCGTTCGCGGTCGGCGCGCTCGCCGGTGGTGCGCCGGGCGGGTGGCTCGGGCTGGCGTCCGGGCGGGCAGGGCTCGATCTCGCTGCCGTCGACGGGGTTGACGGTGAGCAGGAAGTCGCCGGAGATGAGCTGCGCGGTGCGGGCGGGCGCGGGGCCGCCCTTGCCGGCCGCGAGGGGGGCCGGGAGTTCGTCGCGGGGCGGGCGAGGGCGTCCGGTGCCGCCGTCGGCGTGGGCGCCGGTGTCGGCGGTGCGGTGGCCGTCGTCGTCCGGCCGCCGGTTCATCGGGTCCATGGGTGAAAGCCCCCAAAAGCGTCGTGCGGCGAAGCCCCTCCCGGCCGGTGTACGCGCGGTGTCGCTTCTGGTCCGGTGCCCGCCGTGTGGGTCCGTCGATGGGCAGACGTCCGAAACCCTAGACGTTCGACCGGCATCCCGGAACAGCCGGGGTACCGGCCGCCCAAGACGTCACGGTCTTATGAGGATTGGGCGCCTGCGGCGTGCCTGGTGCGTTTTACGCCCGCATATGCCGATGTCCGGCGCCGGATGGTCACCGGCGCCGGACCGGTCCGTGTCGCTCTGTATCGGTCCGTATCGGTCCGCTTCACTCTGCGGCAGTCAGAGGCGGTCCGAGGCGGACAGGTCAGACCCGGGGCAACGATTCAGCGGCGATGCCGCCCTCGATGGCGAGGATCCGGTGCAGCCGCGTGGCCACCAGGAGGCGCTGCATCTGGGGCGGTACGCCCCGCAGCACCAGACGGCGGCCGCAGCGGCCGGCCCGCCGGTGGGCACCCATGATGACCCCGAGCCCGGTGGCGTCCCAGGAGTCGAGGCCGGTCAGGTCGAGCACCAGGTCGCCGGCGCCGTCGTCGACGGCCGAGTGCAGGACCGTACGGGCGTCCGCCGCGCTGCGGACGTCGAGGCGGCCCCCGACGACCAGCTCGGTGTGGTCGCCCCTGATGTGCATATGCGCTCCCCGAGAGTGCTGTGCTTGTCCGTCACGTCTTTCTGTTGCAACAACTGACTGCCGCATCGGCAGAGCGGTTGCGCGTTGTAAGCGAACCGATACCCAATTCACCCCATGGGGTGACGGCGCTCTGGCGTCGGAGGGTCAGTGCTTGTAAAAGCCCTGCCCGCTCTTACGCCCGATGTCACCCGCGTCCACCATCCGGCGCATCAGCTCCGGCGGCGCGAACTTCTCGTCCTGCGACTCGGTGTAGATGTTGCTGGTGGCGTGGAGCAGGATGTCCACACCGGTCAGGTCGGCGGTGGCCAGGGGGCCCATGGCGTGGCCGAAGCCCAGCTTGCAGGCGATGTCGATGTCCTCGGCGGACGCGACGCCCGACTCGTACAGCTTGGCGGCCTCGACGACGAGCGCGGAGATGAGCCGCGTGGTGACGAAGCCGGCGACGTCGCGGTTGACGACGATGCAGGTCTTGCCGACGGACTCGGCGAACTCACGGGCGGTGGCGAGGGTTTCGTCGCTGGTCTTGTAGCCGCGGACGAGCTCGCAGAGCTGCATCATCGGGACGGGCGAGAAGAAGTGCGTGCCGACGACCCGCTCGGGGCGCTCCGTCACGGCCGCGATCTTGGTGATCGGGATGGCGGAGGTGTTGGAGGCGAGGACGGCGTCGTCCCGTACGAGCTTGTCGAGGGCGCGGAAGATCTCGTGCTTGACCTCGAGCTTCTCGAAGACGGCCTCGACGACGACGTCCGCGTCGGCGGCCGCGTCGAGGTCGGTGGTCGTGGTGATGCGGGCGAGGGCGGCCTCGGCGTCCTCGGCCGTCAGCTTCCCCTTGGACACGAACTTGTCGTAGGACGCCTTGATGCCGTCCGTCCCCCGGGTCAGCGCAGCGTCCGTGACATCGCGCAGCACGACGTCCCAGCCCGCCTGGGCCGAGACCTGCGCGATGCCGGAACCCATGAGTCCGGCGCCGATGACGGCGAGCTTCCTGGCCACGATCTGTCCCCTTACTGCGCTTTTCCGGGGACGACCCCCGGACCCCCGGTAACACGCGTTCACTTAAGTGTTCTCCGGCGGGAGGTTAGCGCCCGGGAGCCGCTCTGTGGCGGTGAAGAGATGCGCGTCACGTCTCACATGACGGACATCACACCGGAACGCGGGCGTGGTTAGGCTGACCGTATGGTCAATCTGACGCGTATCTATACCCGCACCGGGGACAAGGGCACGACGGCGCTCGGGGACATGAGCCGGACCGCCAAGACGGATCTGCGGATCGCCGCGTACGCCGACGCGAACGAGGCCAACGCCGTCATCGGCACGGCCATCGCGCTGGGGAGCCTCCCGGAGGAGGTCGTGAAGGTCCTGGTCCGCGTGCAGAACGACCTGTTCGACGTGGGCGCCGACCTGTCGACGCCGGTGGTCGAGAACCCGAAGTACCCGCCGCTGCGGGTCGAGCAGTCGTACGTGGACAAGCTGGAGGCGGACTGCGACCGGTTCCTGGAGTGCCTGGAGAAGCTGCGCTCCTTCATCCTCCCGGGCGGCACCCCGGGGGCAGCGCTCCTGCACCAGGCGTGCACGGTGGTCCGCCGCGCGGAACGCTCGACGTGGGCTGCGCTTGAGGTGCACGGCGAGACGATGAACGCCCTGACGGCGACGTACCTGAACCGCCTGTCGGACCTGCTGTTCATCCTGGCGCGGGTGGCCAACAGGGAGGTCGGGGACGTGCTGTGGGTACCGGGCGGCGAGCGCTGAATCTCAGCCCCTCCGGCGATTGAGAAGCGGGGGTTCGGGGGCGGAGCCCCCGATTCGGGCAGCCGTGGGCTTCTTGGGCCAGATCGCGTACGACAGGGCGATGAGCCCGTGGATCCCGGCCGCGCGCCACGCGGCGCCCATCCAGCTCTGGAGCGGGCCGACGCGGCTCGGGTCGTCGACGTACCGGATCGCGGCCCACAGCAGGACCGTCGCGACCGCCGCGCCCAGCAGCGTGCCGAGCCAGACGCGGGCCTCGTGGCGGGCGCGGGCCATGCCGTGGCGGGGCGGGCCGACCGGGCGGGGCGCGCCGCCGAAGCGGTGGGCGGCGTGGCCGTCCAGCCACTTCACGGTGCGGTGGCCGTGGCCGACGGTGTAGCCGATGTACAGCGCGGCCAGCCCGTGCTTCCAGCTCGGTTCGGCGCCGTTCCGCAGGTCGACCGCCGTGGCGACGAGCAGGACGACCTCCAGCAGCGGCTCGCACAGCAGCAGGGCGGCGCCCGTGCGGGGCATCCGCAGCAGGTAGCGCGCGGCGAGCCCGGCCGCCAGCAGGACCCAGAAGCCGACCTCGCACGCCACGATCAAGGTGAGGACCATGCCCTCCAGCGTGCCGCCCGGCGGGCCGCGCTTCGTCGTCGCGGGTGACGACTTCGTACGGGCCGTACTGCATCCTTCGATGTAGTCGACGCCGCGGCGGCTCGGCCGGTGCGAGGACGACCGGGCGCCGCCCACCGTGTTGGATGGCAGCGTGAGACTTCCCCCGCCCCCGCACCGCGACGACGTGTTCATGGCCGCCACCGGTCTTGCGGGCGGGCTGGTGCTGTGGGCGCTCGGGCTGCACATGCAGGGCCCGAAGTACGCCCTGTTCCACTCGACGTGGCTGATGCTGGTCCCGCTGTTCGTGACGGCCGGGCTCGAACTGGTGCGGCGCACCCTTCCGCGTACCGCGCTCCTGGTCGGCACGGCCGCCGTCGTCGCGGACCAGCTCACGCGCGGCAACATCGCGACGATCCTGATGTTCACGGACCTCGTGTACGCGGCGGTGGTGTACGGCACGCCCGCCTCCGCGCGGCGTATCCCCGTGACGACGGGGCTGATCACGGTCGGCGTGTCCATCGTGTCGCTGGCCTGGTTCCAGGATGCCCAGGCGCTGCTGATCGGGGTGCTCACCGGCCTGGTGTCCTTCGCGCCCGCGACCACCGGCGCCATCGTCCGCAACCACCGTGAGGCCGCAGAGGCGGCGCGGCTGCGGGCGGAACAGACGGCGCTGCTCGCGGAGATGGACCGCCGGGAGGCGGTGGTCGCCGAGCGGGCCCGGATGGCGCGGGAGCTGCACGACATGGTGGCGGGGCACCTTTCGGCCATCGCGATCCACTCGACGGCCGCGCTGTCCCTCGACGATCCGGGGACGAGCCGCGAGGCGCTGGGCGTGATCCGCGAGAACAGCGTCGAGGGTCTGGCCGAGATGCGGCGGCTGATCGGCCTCCTGCGGGACGGCGACGGCCACGGCGGCGACGAGCCGGCGCCCGCGCCGACCCTGGACGGGATCGCCGCGCTCGTACGGCAGGCGGAGGTGAGCGGCGCGGCCAGCGGTCTGACGTTCACGCTGACCGGCACCTCAGGGGAGGGCGGCGGCCGCCTGCCGGCGCCCGTGGAGCTCGCCGCGTACAGGATCGTGCAGGAGTCGCTGACGAACGCCCTGAAGCACGCCGACCCTGGCGCGGTCGCGGTGCGCGTCGACCAGGCGGACCGCGCCCTGACCGTACGGGTCTCCAGCTCGTACGACGGGAATCGGCCAGGTCCGCGCGCGCCCGGCTCGGGGGCCGGTCTTGTGGGCATGCGGGAGCGGGTCGCGCTGCTGGGCGGGGTGTTCGAGGCGGGCCCGGTCGACGAGGGCGGGCACAAGACGTGGCGGGTGCGGGCGGTGCTGCCCGTGGCGGAGGACGACAAGGAGCCGTCGACATGACACCGACTTCCGGCAATTCCATCCGGGTGCTGGTCGCGGAGGACCAGAAGGCGGTACGGGCCGGGCTCGTGCTCATTCTGCGCAGCGCGCCCGGCATCGAGGTCGTCGGGGAGGCGGGCGACGGCGAGGCGGCGGTGCGGCTGGCCCGCGAGCTGCGGCCGGACCTGGTCCTGATGGACGTTCAGATGCCCCTGCTGGACGGGGTGGCCGCGACCCGCCAGGTGGTGGCCGAGGGTCTCGCGGACGTCCTGGTCCTGACGACGTTCGACCTGGACGAGTACGTCTTCGGCGCCCTGCGGGCGGGCGCGGCCGGGTTCCTGCTGAAGAACACGGAGGCCCGGGACCTGGTCGAGGCCGTACGGACGGTGGCGCGCGGCGAGGGGCTGATCGCCCCGGCGGTCACCCGGCGGCTCATCGCGGAGTTCGCCGCGCCGCGGAGGCCGGCCCGGCCGGAAGGGGCGCCCAACCCGGCGGCCGTACTGGAGCCGCTGACCCGCCGGGAGCGCGAGGTGCTGTCGTGCGTGGGCGAGGGCCTGTCGAACGCGGAGATCGCGGCCCGTCTCGACATGGCGGAGGCGACGGTGAAGACGCACGTCAGCAGGCTGCTGGGGAAGCTCGGGCTGCGCAGCAGGGTTCAAGCGGCGGTGCTGGCACAGGAGTTGGGTGTCTGACGCGAACACCCTTCCGACTGGTCTGGACCTATTGACGATTGGTCCAGACCTTCCTACGCTCACGGCGCGCACATGTCACGGACGCACGGACCCCCACCATGTCCGTCCGCACCTTGAGGAGCACCGTTGAGTACGAGCACTCAAGCACCACCGCGCAGATCGAGACTCCGGGCCAGGGCCACGGCCGGAGTCACCGCCCTGCTGCTTCCGCTGGCCGCGATGGTCGGCCTCGCCTCCCCCGCCGAGGCCGCCGCCTCGGCGACCGCCACCTACACGAAGGTCCAGGACTGGGGCTCGGGCTTCGAGGGCAAGTGGACGGTGAAGAACACCGGCACCACCACCCTCAGCTCCTGGACCGTCGAGTGGGACTTCCCCTCCGGCACCTCGGTCACCTCCGCGTGGGACGCCGACGTCACGAACAGCGGCACCCACTGGACCGCCAAGAACAAGGGCTGGAACGGCACCCTCTCCCCCGGCGCCTCCGTCACCTTCGGGTTCAACGGCACCGGCTCCGGCGCGCCCTCGGGCTGCAAGCTCAACGGCGCGTCTTGCGACGGCGGCCCCAGCCAGCCGGGCGACAACCCGCCCTCCGCACCGGGCACGCCCACCGCGTCCGGTATCACCGACACCTCGGTGAAGCTCTCCTGGAGCGCGGCCACCGACGACAAGGGCGTCAAGAACTACGACGTCCTGCGCGACGGCGCCAGGGTCGCCACGGTGACCGGCCTGACGTACACGGACAGCGGCCTGACCGCGGGCACAGACTACTCGTACAGCGTCCAGGCCCGTGACACCGCCGACCAGACCGGCCCGGTCAGCGCCTCCGTCGCGGTCCGTACGACCGGAGGCGGCACGGGCCCCGGACCCGGCCCCGGCGCCAAGATCAACCTGGGGTACTTCACCAACTGGGGCGTCTACGGCCGCAACTACCACGTCAAGAACCTCGTGACGTCCGGCTCGGCCCAGAAGATCACCCACATCAACTACGCGTTCGGCAACGTCCAGGGCGGCAAGTGCACCATCGGTGACGCCTACGCCGACTACGACAAGGCGTACACCGCCGACCAGTCCGTCGACGGCAAGGCCGACACCTGGGACCAGCCGCTGCGCGGCAACTTCAACCAGCTCCGCAAGCTGAAGGCCCAGTACCCGCACATCAAGGTGCTGTGGTCGTTCGGCGGCTGGACCTGGTCCGGCGGCTTCGGCCAGGCCGTCCAGAACCCGGCCGCGTTCGCGCAGTCCTGCTACGACCTGGTCGAGGACCCGCGCTGGGCCGATGTCTTCGACGGCATCGACCTGGACTGGGAGTACCCCAACGCCTGCGGTCTGACCTGTGACACCAGCGGCCCGGCCGCCTTCACCAAGATGATGCAGGCCATGCGCGCCAAGTTCGGCGCGAACAACCTGGTCACCGCGGCCATCACCGCGGACGCCTCGGCCGGCGGCAAGATCGACGCCGCGGACTACGGCCCGGCGTCGCAGTACGTCGACTGGTACAACGTGATGACGTACGACTTCTTCGGCGCCTGGGCGGCGAAGGGCCCGACGGCCCCGCACTCCCCGCTCACCTCGTACCCGGGCATCCCGCAGTCCGGCTTCAACTCCGCCGAGGCGATCACCAAGCTCAAGGCGAAGGGCGTCCCCTCCGCGAAGCTGCTGCTGGGGATCGGCTTCTACGGACGCGGCTGGACCGGCGTCACCCAGAAGGAGCCGGGCGGCACCGCGACGGGCCCGGCGGCCGGCACGTACGAGCAGGGCATCGAGGACTACAAGGTCCTGAAGAACTCCTGCCCGGCTGGGGGTACCCCCTCTGGGGGAGGCACGGTGGCCGGCACGGCGTACGCGCACTGCGGCACCAACTGGTGGAGCTACGACACCCCGTCGACGATCCTGTCCAAGATGGCCTGGGCGAAGAACCAGGGCCTGGGCGGCGCGTTCTTCTGGGAGTTCAGCGGCGACACCGCCAATGGTGAGCTCGTCACCGCGATCCGCAGCGGCCTCGGGTAACCCGTAGGCGCCTCACGTACGACATCGGGCCGCACCCCCGACGAGGGGGTGCGGCCCGATCCGTACGCGCATACGTATACAGGACTACGCGACGTTCACACGCTGCCCGGGCGGAGCCGCCTCCAGCCAGGCGAGGAAGCCGGTGAGGGCGTCCTCGCTCATCGCCAGCTCCAGGCGCGTGCCCCGGTGCAGACACGCGAGCACGACAGCGTCCGACAGCAGCGCCAGCTCCTCCTCGCCCTCCGGCATCCGGCGGGCCAGCACCTCGATCGCGGAACGCTCCAGGACGCGGCGCGGGCGCGGCGCGTACGAGAAGACACGGAACCAGGCGATCCGGTCACCGCTGTAGCGGGCCACCCCGTACACCCAGCCCTTGCCGGAAGCGTCGCCCCCCTCGGGGACGTTCCAGCGCAGGCTGCAGTCGAAGGTGCCGCCCGAGCGCTGGATCAGCCGCCGGCGCAGGCCGAAGACGAAGAGCCCGATCACCACCAGTGCGACGACCAGTGCGCTCACCAGCAGAGCGAGGAACATCTCCACCGACCTCCTCGCTTCGTCCCGTAACCGAGTACCACCTGTACCTGCACCTGCATCGCCTCAGCCGCGGCCCGGTCTGGAGATTCCAGCCCGGGCCGCGGCTGAGGGGTTGCCGGCCCGCCCCGCGGGACGGGGCGACCGGCGACGTACATGGAAGCGGTGCGTCAGCGCGCCGCCACCGCGCGCAGCCGGATCTCGGCGCGCCGCTCGGCAGCGGCGTCCTCCTCCGCCTTCGCACGCTCCAGCGCACGCTCGGCGCGCTGGGTGTCGATCTCATCCGCCAGCTCGGCGATCTCCGCGAGCAGCGACAGCTTGTTGTCGGCGAACGAGATGAAACCGCCGTGCACCGCGGCGACGACCGTCTCACCTTCGCTCGTACGAATGGTCACCGGGCCCGACTCCAGCACACCGAGCAGCGGCTGGTGGCCGGGCATGACGCCGATGTCGCCGGAGGTGGTGCGCGCGATGACCAGGGTGGCCTCGCCGGACCAGACACTCCGGTCCGCGGCGACCAGCTCGACGTGCAGCTCAGCAGCCAAGGGTGGCTCCTCGGGTCACCACCCGGTCGTTTCGCCGGGTGTTGGGTCACAAGTCTAGTAGGGGTGGCGACGCCGAAACGCCGAAACCCATCCCGGCCGCGACGGACCGGAATCCGACCAGTCGGCCGAGTTCCGGCTGCCCTGCCGGGGGTCCGGGGGTTGCCCCCCGGGTGATGCTGTGCGAAGGGGGGCGGGACGTGCCCGCCCCCCTCACGCCTCAGGGGACTCAGGAGACGCCGAGCTCCTTGGCGTTCTTCTTGAGGTCCTCAAGACCACCGCACATGAAGAACGCCTGCTCCGGGAAGTGGTCGAACTCACCGTCGCAGATCGCGTTGAACGCGGCGATCGACTCGTCGAGCGGAACGTCCGAACCGTCCACACCGGTGAACTGCTTCGCCGCGTGGGTGTTCTGGGAAAGGAAGCGCTCGACACGACGGGCACGGTGGACGACCAGCTTGTCCTCCTCGCCCAGCTCGTCGATACCGAGGATCGCGATGATGTCCTGGAGATCCTTGTACTTCTGCAGGATGCCCTTGACGCGCATGGCGGCCTCGTAGTGGTCCTGCGCGATGTAGCGCGGGTCCAGGATCCGGGACGTGGAGTCCAGCGGGTCCACGGCCGGGTAGATGCCCTTCTCCGAGATCGGACGGGACAGAACCGTCGTCGCGTCGAGGTGGGCGAAGGTCGTGGCCGGCGCCGGGTCCGTGAGGTCGTCGGCGGGGACGTAGATCGCCTGCATCGAGGTGATCGAGTGGCCACGCGTCGAGGTGATGCGCTCCTGGAGGAGGCCCATCTCGTCGGCGAGGTTCGGCTGGTAACCCACGGCGGACGGCATACGGCCGAGCAGCGTGGACACCTCGGAACCGGCCTGCGTGAACCGGAAGATGTTGTCGATGAAGAACAGCACGTCCTGCTTCTGAACATCGCGGAAGTACTCCGCCATGGTCAGACCGGCCAGGGCGACGCGCAGACGGGTGCCCGGGGGCTCGTCCATCTGGCCGAAGACCAGCGCGGTCTTGTCCAGAACGCCGGACTCCTCCATCTCCGCGATGAGGTCGTTGCCCTCACGGGTGCGCTCACCGACGCCCGCGAAGACGGAGACGCCTTCGTGGAGGTTGGCGACACGCATGATCATTTCCTGGATCAGCACGGTCTTGCCGACACCGGCACCACCGAACAGACCGATCTTTCCACCCTTGACGTACGGGGTGAGAAGGTCGACGACCTTCAGGCCGGTCTCGAACATCTCGGTCTTGGACTCGAGCTGGTCGAAGGCCGGGGCCGTGCGGTGGATCGGCCAGCGCTCACCGACGTTGGCGTTCTCCTCCGGGAGGTTCAGCACCTCACCGAGGGTGTTGAACACCTTGCCCTTGGTGAAGTCGCCGACGGGGACGGTGATGCCCTTGCCCGTGTCGGTCACCGGGGCCTGGCGGACCAGACCGTCGGTGGGCTGCATGGAGATGGCACGGACGAGGCCGTCACCGAGGTGCTGGGCGACCTCGAGCGTCAGCGTCTTCTTCTTGCCCTCTTCCGCCGGGTCGGCCACCTGGACCGTCAGCGCGTTGTAGATCTCCGGCATCGCGTCGACGGGGAACTCCACGTCGACGACCGGGCCGATGACCCGGGCGACGCGGCCCGTGGCGGCGGCCGTCTCAACAGTGGTCGTCATTACTTGTCACTCCCCGCGGTCGCGTCGGCCAGGGCGCTGGCGCCACCGACGATCTCGCTGATTTCCTGGGTGATTTCGGCCTGGCGGGCCGCGTTGGCAAGGCGCGAGAGCGAGTTGATCAGCTCTCCCGCGTTGTCGGTGGCGGACTTCATCGCCCGGCGGCGGGCCGCGTGCTCGGAGGCGGCGGCCTGCAGCAGGGCGTTGTAGACCCGGCTCTCGACATAGCGCGGCAGCAGGGCGTCGAGGACGTCCTCCGCCGACGGCTCGAAGTCGAACAGGGGAAGGATCTCGCCCTTCGTCCCCGACGTCTCCGCGGCCTCGCTGAGGCTGAGCGGCAGCATCCGGTTGTCCACCGGCGTCTGCGTCATCATCGACACGAATTCCGTGAAGACGATGTGCAGCTCGTCGACACCGCCCTGGGCGGTGTCCTGCTGGACGGCCGCGATGAGCGGGGCGGCCACCGTCTTGGCGTCCGCGTAGCTCGGGCTGTCGGAGAAGCCGGTCCACGACTCCGTGACCTTGCGCTCACGGAAGCCGTAGTAGGCGACACCCTTGCGGCCGACGATGTACGTGTCGACCTCCTTGCCCTCGCCGCGCAGCCGCTCGGTGAGCCGGTCGGCCTGCTTGATGGCGTTGGAGGAGTAGCCGCCGGCCAGACCGCGGTCGCTCGTGATGAGCAGGACCGCGGCACGGGTCGGGGTGTCCGCCTCCGTGGTGAGGGGGTGCTTGGTGTTCGACCCGGTCGCCACCGCCGTGACCGCGCGGGTGAGCTCGGTCGCGTACGGCGTGGAGGCCGCCACCTTGCGCTGCGCCTTGACGATGCGCGAGGCGGCGATCATCTCCATCGCCTTGGTGATCTTCTTCGTCGCGGTGACGGACCGGATGCGACGCTTGTAGACCCGGAGCTGCGCTCCCATGGATCAGGTCCCTTCGGTCGTCACTTCGAGACGTTGACGGTGGCCGGGGCGTCCTCGCCGAGCAGCTTGCCGTCGTGCGTCTCGAACTGCTTCTTGAAGTCGGCGATGCACTCCGCGACCTTGCCGAGGGTGTCGTCCGACATCTTGCCGCCCTCGCGGATGGAGGTCATCAGCGACTTGTGCTCACGGTGCAGGAAGTCCAGCAGCTCCGTCTCGAAGCGGCGGATGTCCTGGACCGGGACGTCGTCCATCTTGCCGGTGGTGCCGGCCCAGACGGAGACGACCTGGTTCTCGGTGGACATCGGCTGGTACTGCGGCTGCTTCAGCAGCTCGACCATGCGCTTACCGCGCTCCAGAGCCGACTTCGACGCGGCGTCCAGGTCGGAACCGAAGGCGGCGAACGCCTCCAGCTCACGGAACTGGGCGAGGTCCACGCGGAGGCGGCCGGAGACCTGCTTCATGGCCTTGTGCTGCGCGGAGCCACCGACTCGCGACACGGAGATACCGACGTTCAGGGCCGGGCGCTGACCGGCGTTGAACAGGTCGGACTCCAGGAAGCACTGGCCGTCGGTGATGGAGATGACGTTGGTCGGGATGAACGCCGACACGTCGTTGGCCTTGGTCTCGACGATCGGCAGACCGGTCATGGAACCGGCGCCCATGTCGTCGGAGAGCTTGGCGCAGCGCTCCAGCAGACGGGAGTGCAGGTAGAAGACGTCACCCGGGTAGGCCTCACGGCCCGGCGGGCGGCGCAGCAGCAGCGACACGGCGCGGTAGGCGTCGGCCTGCTTCGACAGGTCGTCGAAGACGATGAGGACGTGCTTGCCCTCGTACATCCACTGCTGACCGATGGCGGAGCCGGTGTAGGGCGCCAGGTACTTGAAGCCGGCCGGGTCGGACGCCGGGGCGGCGACGATGGTCGTGTACTCCAGGGCACCGGCCTCCTCCAGCGCGCCGCGGACGGACGCGATGGTGGAGCCCTTCTGGCCGATGGCGACGTAGATGCAGCGGACCTGCTTCTTCGGGTCGCCGGTGCGCCAGTTGTCACGCTGGTTGATGATCGTGTCGACGGCCAGGGCGGTCTTGCCGGTCTGGCGGTCGCCGATGATCAGCTGACGCTGACCACGGCCGATCGGGGTCATCGCGTCGACGGCCTTGTAGCCGGTCTCCATCGGCTCGTGCACCGACTTGCGCTGCATGACCGTGGGGGCCTGCAGCTCGAGGGCGCGGCGGCCGGACGTCTCGATCTCGCCGAGGCCGTCGATCGGGTTGCCGAGCGGGTCGACGACGCGACCCAGGTAGCCCTCGCCGACGGCGACGGACAGGACCTCGCCGGTGCGCTGGACCGACTGGCCCTCCTCGATGCCGCTGAACTCACCGAGGACAATGGCACCGATCTCGCGCTCCTCGAGGTTGAGGGCGAGGCCGAGGGTGCCGTCCTCGAACTTCAGCAGCTCGTTGGCCATGGTCGAGGGCAGGCCCTCGACCTTCGCGATGCCGTCGCCGGCGAGGCTGACCGTACCGACCTCCTCGCGCGCGGCAGCCTCCGGCTTGTACGACTGGACGAAGTTCTCCAGCGCGTCCCGGATCTCCTCCGGCCGGATCGTGAGCTCCGCCATCTGGGTTTCCCTGCTCTCCTTGTTGGGCCCGAAGTCTTTTGGGGGATCTGGGGGCTCCCCCCAGAACTTCTGCATCCTGTGCACGGCCCAACCGGGCCGTAGGTAACGCTTTTTGTCTTTGCTGACCTGGCTGCCGGCCGGTCGTCAGCCGGCCAGTCGCCGCGATGCCTCTTCGAGGCGCGTGGCGATCGTGCCGTTGATGACCTCGTCACCGACCCGCACCGAGATCCCGCCGACGACCGTGGGGTCGACGTCCAGGTTCAGGTGCATCTGGCGGCCGTACAGCGTGGCCAGAACGGCGCCGAGGCGCTGCTTCTGCCGGTCGCTGAGCGGGACCGCCGAGGTGACGACCGCGACCATGCGGTCCCGGCGCGCGGCGGCGAGCTTGGACAGGGACTCGAGTCCCGCCTCCAGGCTACGTCCCCGCGGCTGGGTCACAAGGCGCACGATCAGCCGCTCGGTGACCGGGTTGGCCTTGCCGCCGAGGAGGCGGCGCAGCAGCTCGCCCTTGGCCGTGGCCGTGGCGGCACGGTCCGTGAGCGCGGCGCGCAGCTCGGCGCTGGAGGCGGTGATCCGGCCGAACCGGAACAGCTCGTCCTCGACGTCGTCGAGCGCGCCGGCCTTCTGGGCCGCGGTGAGGTCCGCGGTGTTCGCCAGCTCCTCGATCGCGTCGACCAGGTCGCGCGACTGGGACCAGCGGGCGCGGACCATGCCGGAGACCAGGTCGACGGTCTCGCCGCCCACCTGACCGCTCAGCAGTCGCGTGGCCAGGTCGGCCTTGGCCTCTCCGGCCTGCGCCGGGTCGGTGAGGACCCGACGCAGCGACACCTCGCGGTCGAGCAGCGCGGTGACGGCGGCCAGCTCCTCGGCGAGCTTCGCCGCGTCGACCGACGTGTTGTCGGTCAGCGCGTCGAGACGCTCACGTGTGGCAGCCAGTGCCTCGCGGCTCGCTCCGTTCATCGGGCGGCCTCGGCCTTCTCCTCGAGCTCGTCGAGGAAGCGGTCGATGGTGCGGCTCTGGCGGGCGGAGTCCTCGAGGGACTCGCCGACCAGCTTGCCGGCCAGGTCGGTGGCGAGCTTGCCGACGTCCTGGCGCAGGGCGGCGGCGGCCGCCTTGCGGTCGGCCTCGATCTGGGCGTGGCCGGCCGCGACGATCTCCTCGCGCTGGCGCTGGCCCTCCGCCTTCATCTCGGCGATGATCGCGGCGCCCTGCTCCTGTGCCTCCTGGCGCAGACGCGCGGCCTCGTGGCGGGCCTCGGCGAGCTGAGCCTTGTACTGCTCAAGCACACTCTGGGCCTCGATCTGGGCCGACTCGGCCTTCTCGATCCCGCCCTCGATGGCCTCGCGGCGCTGCTCCAGAACCTTGTTGATGTTCGGGAGCAGCTTCTTGGCGAGGAAGCCGAAGACGATGGCGAAGGCGATCAGGCCGATGACGAGCTCGTCGAGATGCGGCAGGAGAGGATTCTGAGGCTCCTCAGCCTGTGCAAGGAACAGAGCGTTCACATCAGTGCCTTCCGTGAAAGGGTTCTGGGCTGTCGGTCCGGCTTACTGGTAGACGAAGCCCATGACGATGCCGATGAGGGCGAGCGCCTCACAGAAGGCGAAACCCATGATCTGGTTGGTACGGATCAGACCGGCCGCCTCGGGCTGGCGGGCCAGGGCCTGGGTGCCGTTACCGAAGATGATGCCGACGCCGACGCCGGGGCCGATGGCCGCGAGACCGTAACCAATGGCGGAGACGTTGCCGGAAACGGTGTCGGCGGCGGCGAGCTGCTGGAGAGCGGACATGCCGGTTCTTCCTTCTCTTTCAGTGACCCGGTGGGGGTTGGCCACCGGATGGCTGGGGTCGTGAGGTGCGGACGGGCTCAGTGGTGCTCGGAGAGCGCGCCCTGGATGTAGCTGGAGGCCAGGAGCACGAAGACGTACGCCTGGACGGCCTGGATGAAGAGCTCGAAGGCGGTCATCACGATGACCATGACGAACGAGGCACCGGCGTAGACGAAGCCGAGGCCGTTCATCAGGTACCAGGTGGCCAGGGAGAACATCACGATCAGCAGGTGACCGGCGAACATGTTCGCGAACAGTCGGACCGCGTGCGTGAAGGGGCGGATGATCAGGTTCGAGAAGAACTCGAGCACCATGATCAGCGGCAGGATGGCGCCGAGGGACTTGTCGTAGCCGAGGATGTTCTTCCAGCCGCCGGCGAAGCCGTGCTTCTTGAAGGTCAGGCCGACCCACATCACGTAGACGATCGCGGCGAGACCGGCCGGGAAGGCGATCAGCGAGGTGACCGGGAACTGCGCGAGCGGGATGATGGACCAGAGGTTCATGATCCACACGAAGAAGAACAGCGAGACCATGAACGGCACGTACTTCTCGCCGTCCTTCTTGCCGATGATCTCGTAGACGATCCCGCGGCGGACGAAGTCGTACCCGGCCTCACCGATCATCTGGACCTTGCCGGGAACCACCTTCGGCTTGGCGAAGGCGGCCCAGAAGAACGCGATGATCGCGATCGACCCCAGCAGCGCGAGCAGCATCGGCTTGGTGAACTCGAAGCCGCCGACGGTGGCGATGGGCTCGTACAGGAACGTGTGGAGGCCCGGCGCCGGGAAGCCGCATCCGGTGAAGATGTGGCAATCGGGGTCGAAGGCAAGCGTCAGGTCAGCACTCACCGCGGGCTCCTTCAGCGTGGCGCATAGGTACGGCAACCTCGTTGTGTCGGCGCGGCACGCAGCCGCGGTTCGGCACTGGACTGGTCTTACGGATAAGGGGGCGGCGGTTCGGCGTCGAGCGTCGCGCTGGGACAGGCGTCAGCTCGGATGGCCGCGCCCGCAGTGCCGCATGTGGCTTCGGACGATAGCAGCATCTCGAACGGCTGCTTATCCCGGCCCTACCTCTCACGCCGTGGACCCGCTCTTCGCGGTCCGGCCGCCGTTGTCCGACGCGGGGTCGACGTAAAGGATCTTGGCGGTCATGTAGGCGCGTGCCTGCGCGGCGACCCAGACGATCGTGGCGGCGAGCAGCGTGAAACCGAAGGCCTTGAAGTCGAACAGCGTGGTGTTCTTCAGCAGCGACATGACGATGAAGAGAAGCAGCAACTGCGACGTGTAGAGCATCAGGCCCATGGCCTGGAACAGATGCGGCAGGGACTTCGCCGTGCGCTGGAGGACGATCATCCCCAGCCCCATGAAGAGCACGACCACAACGGTGCCCAGGACAGCTCCGATCACCCCCTTGCCGCCGGCCAGCACCCCGCTGACCACCGCGCCGACGGCGCCGGTCGCGAGGGTGGGTACGGCGGCGTGCAGGAGGGTGCGGGCGTCGTTGGACGGCATGGCGGCATCTCCGCTTACTGGTGGGGGCAGTGGTGTCGTCATGGACGAGCGTAGGCCCCGGCCGAGTCAGATCTCGGTGCCAACGGACCATCGCACTACGGCCCTTCGGCACTCTCGCCGGGTCTCGTGAACGGTATCACAAACTATTTGGGGAGGTCTTTACCCGAAGGTGTGCTAGCTCTCACACTTGAGAGTGATGGTGCGCGTGTGCGCATACCGCTAACCGTTTTGCCTGCTATGGGCGAACTCGTCAACTCCCGAACAGCGTAGTGGCCCCACCGCGACAACGCGGTGGGGCCACCCGGAGGAACGGCCTCCTGGCCGGTGTGTCTCAGCAGGCGACGTTCTTGATGCCCGTCCCCTTGGTCCACAGGGTCCCGGCGTATCGGAAAGAGTCCTGCCTGTTCGGCCCGATGGAGAACTTCGGGTCCTTCCTCCAGTCGAGGGTCACCGTGAAGCAAGCCGTCCGGGCGCAGTTGTTCCGCACTTCCACCATGCGGTTCGACCTGCTGTTGTACCACCGGACGACCTTGACACAGTCGGCCTGCGCGGTCGCGATCGTCGCGGCCCCGGCAGCCCCCTGAGGTGCGGCAACTGCCGCCGCACCCCCGACGGACACCAGTCCCCCGGCCATGGTCAGCGCAGCGAGCAGACTTGCGGTCCTACGCATTCGATCTCCCCAGAATCGATGTGACGAAGGCATCGGCCTGGTCACGGCCTGTAACGCTCTGCCTTCACCGGGACGCTATCGCAGACAGTGGAAGTTGAAGTCTCAATGGGTCGCGGGGCCAGGAGATCGGCGTTCCTACGGCTCAGAAAGACCTTGGCTGCCCGGCTCCCATCTGGACTCAGATGGGAGAGCTGATTCTGTGTGCTGCGGAAAGAGAGCGGCCTGGGCCCCGGCGGCCCAGTTCGTGATCTCGATCACCAAGACTTCTGGCCAGAGCAGTCAGGCCAGGTCAACTCGGCGTTCCGGCCTTCCGTCGTTCGGAGAAGTGGGCGCGGGCGCCGATGGCCGTCGCGCCGTTGACTCCCGCGGGGACCTGGCGGGGCGCCGCCAGGGGCTCGGGGGACTCCGGGGACCCCGGGGGCGACTGAGGCGGCTGGGGCGCGAGCTTGCGGCGGCGGTAGCGGGGCGGCACGAAGGACTGGGCCCACAGCGGGGCGCGCGGCTTGAAGCGGGGCAGGAGCAGCAGCACCAGGCCCAGGGCGCTCAGCGCGACGATCGGCAGCATGATCCACATGGACGCGGAGTGCACCGAGTACATCAGCGTTCCGAAGCCGATCAGCGCGGACCAGAAGTACATGATGAACACGGCCCGGCTGTGCGAGTGGCCCACTTCGAGCAGCCGGTGGTGCAGGTGCCCGCGGTCGGCGGCGAACGGCGACTGGCCCTTCCAGGTGCGGCGCACGATGGCCAGGAACAGGTCGGCCATCGGGATCGCGATGATCGTCAGCGGCAGCAGCAGCGGGATGAAGACGGGCAGCGCCGCGTGCGTGGCCTGACGGGTCGAGCCCTCGAAGATCTTCAGCGCGTCCGGGTCCACCTGGCCCGTGATCGAGATGGCGGACGCGGCCAGCACCAGGCCGATCAGCATGGAGCCCGAGTCGCCCATGAAGATCCGCGCCGGGTGCATGTTGTGCGGCAGGAAGCCCAGGCACATGCCCATGAGCACCGCGGCGAACAGCGTGGCCGGGGCGGCGGCCTCGATGCCGTATCCGAACCAGATCCGGTACGCGTACAGGAAGAACGCCGCGGACGCGATGCACACCATGCCGGCGGCGAGGCCGTCGAGGCCGTCGACGAAGTTCACGGCGTTGATGGTCAGGACCACCAGGGCGACGGTCAGGAGGGTGCCCTGCCACTGGGTGAGACCGACCGTCCCGATGCCCGGGATGGGCAGCCACAGGATCGTCAGGCCCTGCATCACCATCACACCGGCGGCGATCATCTGCCCGCCGAGCTTGATCAGGGCGTCGATCTCGAACTTGTCGTCCAGAACGCCGATCAGCCAGATCAGGGCGGCGCCGGAGAGCAGCGCGCGCGGCTCGTTGGAGAGCGCGAAGACGCTGTTGAGCCGGTCCAGGTGGTCGGCGACGAGGAGCCCCGCGCAGAGCCCGAAGAACATGGCGATGCCGCCGAGCCTGGGCGTCGGCTCGCGGTGCACGTCGCGGGCGCGGATCTCGGGCATCGCCCCGGACGCGATGGCGAACTTCCGCACCGGCCCGGTGAGCAGATAGGTCACCGCGGCCGTGATGCAGAGCGTCAGCAGGTAATCACGCACGGGCTGCCCCACAGGAATAGCTGGCCGTCACAGCCCCACACCCTAGTCGCGCCACCCATGTGGTGGAGGACACCCGTCAGCCGCGCACGGTTGCGGGCGGGGGCGACTACCCCCGATACGGGGGAAATCGCTCGGCCAGTTCACGCACCTCGGCGCGTACGGCGCGGGCGTCGTCGTCCGTACGGAGCGCCGCCGCGAACAGGGCGGAGATCCGCTCCATCTCCGGGGCGCCCATGCCCTGGGTGGTCACCGCGGCGGTGCCGAAGCGGATGCCGCGGCCGTCGCCGTACGGCAGGGCGCAGGTGTCCACGACCATCCCGGCGGCCGCGAGGCGGGCCCGTGCGGTGCGGCCGTCGATGCCCAGGGGTGCGGGGTCGGCGGTGACGAGGTGCGTGTCGGTGCCGCCCGTGGTGATGTGCAGGCCGTGCCCGGCGAGCAGCGCGGCCAGCACGCGCGCGTTGGCGACGACCTGGTGGGCGTACGCCGTGAACCCGGGCGTCGCGGCCTCCCCGAAGGCGACGGCCTTCGCGGCGATGGTGTGCATCTGCGCGCCGCCCTGCGTGAACGGGAACACGGCGCGGTCGATCCGCTCCGCCAGCTCGTGGCCGCACAGCACCATGCCGCCGCGCGGGCCGCGCAGCACCTTGTGCGTGGTCGCGCACACGACGTCGGCGTACGGGACGGGGTTGGGCGCCGCTCCCCCGGCGACCAGGCCGATGGGGTGGGCGGCGTCGACGATCAGGGCCGCGCCGACCTCGTCGGCGATCTCGCGGAACGCGGCGTAGTCGAGGTGCCGTGGGTACGAGATCGAGCCGCACACGACGGCCTTGGGCCGGTGCTGGTGGGCGAGGGCGCGGACCTGCGCGTGGTCGACGAGGCCGCTCTCGGCGTCGACGCCGTACGGCACGAACTCGAACCACCGGCCGGAGAAGTTGGCGGGCGAGCCGTGCGTGAGGTGGCCGCCGTGGGCGAGGCCCATGGCGAGGACGGTGTCCCCGGGGCGCAGCAGGGCCGCGTACGCGGCGAGGACGGCGGAGGACCCGGAGTGCGGCTGGACGTTCGCGTGTTCGGCGCCGAACAGGGCGGTGGCCCGCTCCACGGCGAGCCGCTCGGCGGCGTCGGCGTACTCGCACCCGCCGTGGTAGCGGGCGCCCGGGTAGCCCTCGGCGTACTTGTTGGCGAGTCGCGAGCCGAGTGCGGCGAGCACGGCCGGGGAGGTGAAGTTCTCGGCGGCGATCAGCTGGAGGCTGTCCTGCTGCCGCCGCGCCTCCCCGTCCAGTACGTCGGCGATCTCGGGGTCCTGCCGGCGCAGGGCGTCGGCGTCCGGGCCGTACGCGCGCGTGTGCGCGTCCTCGACTCCAGCGGTGACCGGCATCTGTGACTCCAGGCGCTCCCGGCGTGGACGGACCCCGTCCCCCCAATGTAGGCCCGGGCCCGGTCACCCGCCCGCCGGCACGCGCCCGCCGGCACGCGGCCACGGCCGCTCAGCGCCGCGCCGCGACCCCCGTCAGCGCCGGACCATCCTGCACGCGCCCCTCGCACCGCTGCGCGGGCTTCGGGAGCGCTGCGCCGGACTCCGCCCGGCCACGGCCGCTCAGCGTCGGGCCGCGACCCCCGTCAGCGCCGTCACCACCGGATCCAGCGCCTGGTGGATCTCCTCGCCGATCGACCGGAAGAACGTGATCGGGCCACCGTACGGATCATTCACCTCGTCCGCCTCCGGGCTCGGCGCCAGGAGCCAGCCGCGCAGCGCCGCCGCCGCGTGGACCAGGGCGTGGGCGCGGGCCACCACACCGTCGGCCCGGGGATCCGGGAGGGTGGTGGGGTCTATGGCGCGGACCAGGCGGGTGAACTCCTTCAGGGTGAAGGTGCGCAGGCCCGCGCTGTGGCCCATGGAGATGACCTGGGCGCGGTGGTCGCGGGTCGCCGTGAGGACCAGGTCGGCGCGGATGACGTGCTCGTCGATCAGCTCGCGGCCCACGAAGCCGCCGGCGTCGGCGCCGAAGTCGGCGAGGACCGTCTCGGCGTTGGCCTCCATGGGGGCGCCCTCGTGGCCCCACGTGCCGGCGCTCTCCACGACCAGCCCGGCGCCCAGCGGATCGCCCAGGCGGTCGCACAGGGCATGCCGGGTCAGCCGCTCGGTGATCGGCGAGCGGCACACGTTGCCGGTGCTGACGTGGAGGATGCGGAAGGTGCGCTCCCTGCCTATGCCACGCCCCTCAGGGGCGGTCAATTCGCCACCTCGAGGTCAGGTACGACCTTGCGGAGCTCCTCCACCGACACCGCCCCCGCACGGAGGAGGAGCGGGACCTCGCGGGTGACGTCGACGATCGACGAGGGGACGATGCCCG
The DNA here is from genome assembly GCF_013362995.1 of Streptomyces sp. TRM64462. GTDB lineage: Bacteria > Actinomycetota > Actinomycetes > Streptomycetales > Streptomycetaceae > Streptomyces. The sequence goes on from NZ_JABWDV010000344.1 coordinate 22,026, forward strand.
GCGTCGGGCCGCCGTCCAGGTAGACGGACACGGAGTCGCCCAGCATGCCCTGCGCGGCGTCGCAGTCCTCGGGCGCCGGGTGGCCGGTCAGGTTCGCGGACGACACCGCCATGGGGCCGACGTCCGTGAGCAGCTCGATGGCCACGGGGTGCAGCGGCATGCGGATCGCGACGGTGCCGCGGGTGTCGCCCAGGTCCCACTGCAGGGACGGCTGGTGCTTGGCGACCAGCGTCAGCGCGCCCGGCCAGAAGGCGTCGACGAGCTCCCACGCCTGCTCGGAGAAGTCCGTGACCAGGCCGTGCAGGGTGTTGGGCGAGCCGATGAGGACGGGCGTCGGCATGTTGCGGCCGCGCCCCTTGGCCTCCAGCAGGTCCGCGACCGCCTCCGCGCTGAAGGCGTCGGCGCCGATGCCGTAGACGGTGTCCGTCGGCAGCACGACGAGTTCGCCGCGGCGGACGGCGGACGCTGCCTCGCGCAGGCCCGTCGTGCGGTCGGTCGCGTCGTTGCAGTCGTATCGCCGTGCCATCAGCGGGCCTCCTCGTACACATACACATGCTGGGTCATGGCAGCGCCTTGCGGGCGGTCGCGAAGCGCGGCCGGTTGTTCAGATCGGGGTGGTCGGCGGCGTCAGCCCAGCCGGCCTCCTCGTTGAAGATCCACGGCACCTGGCCGCCCTGCGTGTCGGCGTGCTCGACGACGACGAGGCCGCCGGGGCGGAGCAGGCGGTGCGCGGTGCGCTCGATGCCGCGGATCACATCGAGGCCGTCCTCACCGGAGAACAACGCCATCTCCGGGTCGTGGTCGCGGGCCTCGGGCGCGACGTACTCCCACTCGGTGAGCGGGATGTACGGCGGGTTGGAGATGACCAGGTCGACCTGGCCGTCCAGCTCGGGCAGGGCGGTCAGGGCGTCGCCGTGGTGGACGGTGACCCTCGTGCCCTCGGCGTTCTTGCGCGTCCACCGCAGGGCGTCATCGGACAGCTCCACGGCGTGCACGCGGGAGCGCGGCACCTCCTGGGCCATGGCGAGGGCGATCGCGCCGGAGCCCGAGCACAGGTCGACGACGACCGGCTCGACGACGTCCATGGCCCGTACGGCGTCTATCGCCCACCCGACGACCGACTCGGTCTCGGGACGGGGCACGAAAACGCCCGGGCCCACCTGGAGCTCCAGGTAGCGGAAGAACGCCCGCCCGGTGATGTGCTGGAGCGGCTCACGCGCCTCGCGGCGGGCGACGGCCTCCCAGTAGCGGGCGTCGAAGTCGGCGTCCTTGACGTGGTGCAGTTCCCCCCGCTTGACGCCGTGGACGAACGCGGCGAGCTCCTCCGCGTCGAAGCGCGGTGACGGCACGCCGGCGTCGGCAAGCCGCTGGGTGGCCTGGGCCACCTCGGCGAGCAGCACGCTCCGGGGGTTTGGGGGTCGCCCCCCATCAAATTGCTGCACGTCGGTCCTCCGGGCTGAGCGAGCGGGCTTTCGGTGACGCGGCCACGCGGTGACGCGGCCACGCGGTTCGCGGTTAGGCGGCGGAGAGCTTCGCGGCGGCGTCGGCGTCGACGCAGGCCTGGATGACCGCGTCGAGCTCGCCGTCGAGCACCTGGTCCAGGTTGTACGCCTTGAAGCCGACGCGGTGGTCCGAGATCCGGTTCTCCGGGTAGTTGTACGTCCGGATCTTCTCGGAGCGGTCGACCGTGCGGACCTGGCTGCGGCGGGCGTCCGCGGCCTCCTTCTCGGCCTCCTCCTGCGCGGCGGCGAGCAGCCGGGAGCGGAGGATGCGCATGGCCTGCTCCTTGTTCTGGAGCTGGCTCTTCTCGTTCTGGCAGGAGGCGACGACACCGGTCGGCAGGTGCGTGATGCGGACGGCCGAGTCGGTGGTGTTGACGGACTGGCCGCCGGGGCCCGAGGACCGGTACACGTCGATGCGCAGATCGTTCGGGTTGATCTCGACGTCGATCTCCTCGGCCTCGGGCGTGACGAGCACACCGGCGGCCGAGGTGTGGATGCGGCCCTGCGACTCGGTGGCGGGCACGCGCTGCACGCGGTGCACCCCGCCCTCGTACTTCAGCCGCGCCCAGACGCCCTGGCCGGGCTCGGTGGCGCCGTTGCCGCCCTTGGTCTTCACGGCGACCTGGACGTCCTTGTAGCCGCCCAGCTCGGACTCGGTGGCGTCGATGATCTCGGTCTTCCAGCCGACGCGCTCGGCGTACCGCAGGTACATCCGCAGAAGATCGCCGGCGAACAGGGCGGACTCGTCGCCGCCCGCGCCCGCCTTGATCTCCAGGATGACGTCCTTGTCGTCGCTCGGGTCGCGCGGGACGAGCAGCAGCCGCAGCTTGTCGGTGAGCTCCTCGCGGCGCACCTCCAGCTCCTTCACCTCGGCGATGAAGTCGGGGTCGTCGGCGGCGAACTCACGGGCGGTCTCGATGTCGTCGCCGGTCTGCTTCCAGGAGCGGTACGTGGCGACGATCGGGGTCAGCTCGGCATAGCGCTTGTTGAGCTTGCGCGCGTTCGCCTGATCGGCGTGGACCGAAGGGTCGGCGAGCTTCTTCTCGAGATCGGCGTGTTCGCCGACCAGTTCCTCGACCGCCTCGAACATCGGGGGCTCCTGTTTTCCGAACGACAAAGGGGCTGCTGCGGGAGACGACCAAAAAGCCGGTCCCGGCCGCTCCCGTCGGGGCGGCCGGAGACCGGCGGAACGGCTCGCTACTTCTTGGCGGAGCCGGCAGCCTTGCCGAAGCGGGCCTCGAAGCGGGCCACACGGCCACCGGTGTCGAGGATCTTCTGCTTGCCCGTGTAGAACGGGTGGCACTCGGAGCAGACCTCGGCGCGGATGGTGCCGGCCTCGATCGTGCTGCGGGTGGTGAACGACGCGCCACAGGTGCAGCTGACCTGCGTCTCGACGTACTCGGGGTGGATGTCGCGCTTCAAGGTGTCTCCTAGGTTCGGGAGGGCGCCGGGTCGCACGCGCGGGATGCGGGTGCGTGAACCGGGGCCGACGTACCAGTCTGCCAGGACCGGCCGTATCTCCCAAAACCGGGGTGGGGCCGGAAGTATTCCGGCGACTTCACGACGTACTTCACGTCTTGCCTCACGTCTTGCCTCACGTCTTATTACTTCACGACGCCGTCCGCCTTGCCCGTGGCGGTGTCCTCGACGGCGGACGCGGGGATCGGCTGGTCCTGGCGGAGGGCCGTCCACACCTGCTGGGCCTTGAGGTCGACCGGCACGACACGGTTGGGGTCGGTCCTGTCGTACACGACCGGCAGCGTGATCATGTGGATGTCGTCGGCGCCGAGGTCGGCGAGGCCGGCGCCGAAGTCCGCGAGCTCCTTGACGGTGTCGAGCTCGGAGTCCGGCCGGATGGCCTTGGTGGCGGCGTCCGCGAGGCCCCACAGCTTGCCGGGGCTGGTGAAGACGCCGACCCGCTTGACCTGCTCCATGAGCGCCTTGACGAACGCCTGCTGGAGCTGGATGCGGCCGAGGTCGCTGCCCTCGCCGACACCCTTGCGGGTACGGACCAGGCCGAGGGCCTGCTCGCCGTCGAGGGTGTGGGTGCCCGCCGGGAGGTCGAGGTGGCTGCTCTTGTCCTTGATCGCCCGGGTGGTGGTGACCTGTACGCCGCCGAGCTCGTCGATGAGCTTCTTGAAGCCCGTGAAGTCGACCTCGATGTAGTGGTCCATGCGGATGCCGGACATCTGCTCGACGGTCTTCACGGCGCACGCGGGGCCGCCGACCTCGTACGCGGTGTTGAACATCGCCCGGTACGCGGCGGGCACGGTCGTGCCGTCGGCGGCGGTGCACTCGGGCCGGGTGATCAGGGTGTCGCGCGGGACGGAGACGACGCTGGCCTTCTTGTGGCCCTCGTAGACGTGGACGATCATCGCCGTGTCGGAGCGGGCGACGCCCTCGTCGCGGCCGTAGGCGGAGTTGTCCCCGGACCGGGAGTCGGAGCCGAGGACCAGGATGTCCATGGAGCCGTTGTCGATGTCGCGCGGGCGGTTGTCGCCGAGCTGCGTGTTGATGTCGACGGTCTCGATGTTGCCGTTGAGCTGGACGTAGGCGGCCCCGAGGGCGCCGCCGCCGGCGACCAGCAGCCCGATCGCGGTCCAGGCGGCGGCGTTCAGCCCCCCGCGGCCCTTCGCGGGCTCCTTGCGCCGGCGCCCGCCGCCGCGTATTCGGCCGCCGCCGTTGTCCTGCTCGCCCATGGTCTCCTCGTTCCCGCTGCTGCCCCGCCGCCCGTCCCCCTGCCCGTACGGCATCTCAGACGGTGAGCGGTGGGAAAGGGTTGCACGGAAGCCTGAGAAGTCCCTGAGAGAAGCGTGTGCACGGGTACGCCCCGCTGTGCGCCGTTACGCGGCACAGCGGGGCGTGAGGGCCTGGCCTCGGTGCGAGGCGCGGCGGGCGTCAGCCGAACAGGCTGTACGCCTGCCAGCCGGTGCCGAAGGCCACGCGGGACTTGAAGCGGCCGTTTCCGTCACCCGGGTACAGCCAGAGCGCGCCGGCCTTGTCGCGGGTCAGGACGTCGGCGACGCCGTCGGTGTTGACGTCGCCGGTGGTGACGATGGCGTTCATGTAGCCGAAGGCGCCGACCAGGACGGGGTGGTCGAAGACGCGGGAGCTGGTGGCGCCCATGCCCTTGTACAGGAACGTCCGGCCGTCCGCGTAGCGGGCGAAGATGTCGGCGTTGCCGTCGTGGGTGAAGTCGCCGTGGCCGCGCATCATCGTGAAGTTGCCCCAGCCGGTGCCGTTGGAAATCGGCGCCTGGAAGCCACCGTTGCCGCGGCCGGGGTACACGCGCATGGTGCCGGCCGAGTCGACGGCGATCATGTCGGGCAGCTCGTCCCCGGTGACGTCACCGGGGACCAGGATCTGCTTGTGGGTGCCCCACTTGACCGCCACCAGCTTGCTCTGCCACTCGCCGAGCGACGGGACGAAGTGGTCCCAGTACACATCGCCGTTGCTGACGCGGTACAGGATGTCCTGGTTGTCGTCGCGGTCCAGGTCGGCCTGCACTGCGAGCGTGACGCCGCCGAAGGAACCGAGGTTCTGGGTGCGGGCGAACGAGGTGACCCTGGACGTCCAGCCGAACAGGGTGTTGTCGGACGTACGGCGAGCCAGCAGGTCTGCGGTGTGGTCGTTGTTCCAGTTGGTGTCGTCGACGCGGGACTGGATGTGCGCGGAGTAGGTGGAGACCTTCGCGTACACGCCGTACTTGCCGGCGGCGGAGCAGTCCTCGTCGCCCCAGGAGACGATGCCCACGAGCTTCCCCTGGACCACGAGCGGGCCGCCGGAGTCGCCGTTGCAGGTGGTCTCGGACGTGGCGTCGTCACCGGTCGGCGGGGCGCCCGCGCACAGCATGCTGCCGGCGATGAAGCCGTCCGGGTACGCCGTCGCGCAGTCGGCGTCCGAGACAATGTCCGCGTCCGCGACCTTCAGCGTCTGGGAGGCGCTGTCGGGGTTGGTGGAGCTGGTGCGGCCCCAGCCGTACACCTTGCCGTCCAGGCCCGGCTGGTACAGCGCGGAGTCCGTCGGCTGGGCGAGCGGCAGCGTCTTCACGCTGACGGGCGAGGTCAGCGTGAGAACGGCCACATCGTTGTTGACGGTGTACGGGCTGTACTGCGGGTGGTTCCACTGGCGGTAGGCGCCGCGCGCCTCGCCGCCGTGGTAGTCGAGGCTTCCGTCGGCATTCGTGGTGGGCAGCTGGTCCGTACCGACGACCACCGTACCGGTCTCGTACCAGCGGATGCCCTTGACGCAGTGCGCCGCGGTGGCGACCTTCGTCGGGGCGATCACGACACCGCCGCAGAAGTAGCCCGCGCCCGAGCTGTCGCGGAAGTAGAGCTGTGCCATCCACGGGGCGGACGAGATGGTGGTCTCCTGTCCGCCGATGATGCGGGCGGCGGGCGCGCTGGTGGTACCGCTCTCGGTGGTGTCCTCGGCGGTGTTCTCGGCAGCGCTGTCCGGCTGCTTGACCAGGCTGCGCTTGCTGACGGCGTCGCCCTCCATCGCGGCGATGACGCGCTTGCGGAGCTCGCTCTGCGACGGCTCCGTCAGCTTCTGCGGTGCGGCGCTGACGCGGGCGCCGGCGGCCTCTGCGGACTGCGTTGCGGTGAGCGTGATGCCCACACCAAGCAGTGCGACCGCCGTGGCCACGGCCGGGAGCGCGAGCTTCATCCTGCGCTTGTGCCGGCCACCACGGGTGCGTTCCTGCACTCGTATACCCCTCGGAATTGACCGGTGGGGCGCGACCGCCCCACCGGAAGACTCATGTCGCGGTGGGGCACAACAGATCTACGGCAGCACAGATGACGGGCTCCGCCCGGATGAGTGTGCGCGGTGGATTTCCCCCCCACCTGAATGGAGAGGATGCTACGCCCGTCAACCCGCGATTGACCAGCGGCGTATGGGGTGCGGGGAACCCGTGTGCTCACGCCGGAACGCCGCAACGCCGACCGCCCCGTCACCGTGCGGTGGCGGGGCGGTCGGCGTGTGCGCTGCTGACGCTGCGTCAGACGGACGTCAGTCGTTGTTGCCGGCGGACGGCGTCGTCTTCTGGATCTGCAGCAGGAACTCGGCGTTCGACTTCGTCTGCTTCATCTTGTCGAGGAGCAGCTCGATCGCCTGCTGCTGGTCGAGCGCGTGCAGCACCCGGCGCAGCTTCCAGACGATGCCCAGCTCCTCGTTGCCGAGCAGGATCTCCTCCTTGCGGGTGCCGGACGCGTCGACGTCCACCGCGGGGAAGATGCGCTTGTCGGCGAGCTTCCGGTCGAGCTTGAGCTCCATGTTGCCGGTGCCCTTGAACTCCTCGAAGATCACCTCGTCCATGCGCGAGCCGGTGTCGACCAGCGCGGTGGCGAGGATGGTCAGCGAGCCGCCGTCCTCGATGTTCCGCGCGGCGCCGAAGAAGCGCTTCGGCGGGTACAGCGCGGTCGAGTCGACACCACCGGACAGGATGCGGCCGGAGGCGGGGGCGGCGAGGTTGTACGCGCGGCCCAGGCGGGTGATGGAGTCCAGCAGGACGACCACGTCGTGACCCAGCTCGACGAGGCGCTTGGCGCGCTCGATGGCCAGCTCGGCGACCGTGGTGTGGTCCTCGGCGGGGCGGTCGAAGGTCGAGGAGATGACCTCGCCCTTGACCGACCGCTGCATGTCGGTGACCTCTTCAGGACGCTCGTCGACGAGGACGACCATGAGGTGGCACTCGGGGTTGTTGTGCGTGATCGCGTTGGCGATCGCCTGCATGATCATGGTCTTGCCGGTCTTCGGCGGGGCCACGATCAGACCGCGCTGGCCCTTACCGATGGGCGAGACCAGGTCGATGATGCGGGTGGTCAGGACGCCCGGGTCCGTCTCCAGGCGGAGGCGGTCCTGCGGGTACAGCGGGGTGAGCTTGTTGAACTCGGGACGGCCGCGGCCGGAGTCGGCGGCCATGCCGTTGGCCGAGTCGAGGCGGACCAGCGCGTTGAACTTCTCGCGGCGCTCGCCCTCCTTCGGCTGGCGCACGGCACCCGTGATGTGGTCACCCTTGCGGAGCCCGTACTTGCGGACCTGGGCGAGCGACACGTACACGTCGTTCGGGCCGGGCAGGTAGCCGGACGTCCGGATGAACGCGTAGTTGTCGAGGATGTCCAGGATGCCCGCGACGGGGATCAGGACGTCGTCCTCGGAGAGCTGCGGCTCGCCGGCGCCGAACTCGTCGCGGCCGCGGCGGCCACGGCGGTCGCGGTAGCGGCCGCGGCGACCGCGCCGGCCGCCCTCGAAGTCGTCGTCGTCCTGCGGGCCGCCCTGGCCGCCCTGCGGGGCGCCCTGGCGCTGCTGGCGCTGGCCGCCGCCCTGCTGGTCGTCGCCCTTGCCGCGGTCGCGGCGGTCGCGCTGGCGGTCCCGGCGGTCGCGCTGGCGGTCCCGGCGGCCGCCCTCGGCGGTGTCGGCGCCGGCCTCGGCCTGGACCTGGCCCTGGCCCTGGCCCTGCGCCTGGCCGCCCTGGCCGTCGGTGCGGGGCTCGGTGCGGACGTCGGTGCGGGTCTCCGTACGGACGTCGGTGCGGGCCTCGGCCTCGGCGGCGGGGGCACCGGCGGCGGCGGTCGCGCGACGGCGGCGGCGCTCACCGACGGCGTCGTCGCTGACCGGCTGGCCGGGGATCTCGATTTGCTGCTGTGCGGCGGCCCTGTCGGCGGCCTTGTCGGCGCGCTCGGCCTGCTCGGCCTTCTCGGCCTTCTCCGCCTTCCGGTCCTTGGCGGTGGCGGTGGCGGCAGCGGTGCCGGCGGTCTCGGCGGCCCCCGCGCCCTCCGCGGCCTTGCCGGCGGCCTTGGCGGTGCCGGCCGCGCCCTCCTCGCCCGTACGGGTACGGGAGGTGGTGCGGCGCTTGGGCTTGGCCTCGGCGGCGGCGCCCGGGTCGGCGCTCTTGGCGGCGGTCGTACCGCCGCCGGCCTGCGCCTCCTTGATGACCTCGATCAGCTGGCTCTTGCGCATCCGCGCGGTGCCCCTGATGCCGAGGCCGGACGCGACCTGCTGCAGCTCGGCCAGGACCATGCCCTCGAGGCCGGTGCCGGAGCGGCGGCGCCGTGAGGTGGTGCCAGTGGCAGCACCTGCGGCGGGCGCGGAGGTGTCGACAGACTTGTCGGCAGTCACGCCCATCAGATCGGTGGTGTCGCTCACGAAGGGTCCTTCCCTGGAGCGGACGTCGGCCTTCTGGCTCGGCGACCGGTTGTGCTGTCCGGCCTCGGTCCCTGATGTGTGGACCGTGCCGGGGCGGTGGTCCCGCCGGGTACGGCGGGAAGAAGAAATAACGTGCGTGGGTCCGGCCCGAGGCCCCCTGCTCGGCCCTCTCCTGGGAAAAGCGAGGGTGACGCGCGCCGGTTCCGGAGCGTGCTCGAAACTGCTCAGGCAGGCTGCTCAGGCAGTCGGGGAGGCTCCCGGAAGAATGGTGGTCCCTGATGGGGACACGGAGCACCGCGCCACAAAGACGTCGGGTGCAGACTTGAGGTTAACACTACCGGCTCCAACAAACATTCCCCCTCTCCCACACCGGCAATCCGTGTGTCCGGCGATCCGCTGTTCCGGCGGTGTGCGCCGTAGCGGTATTTCCTGCGGAGCTACGGGGCGAGCGGAAGCACGCTCGCCCCGGCGGCGTCGAGGCTGAGCCGGTTGGCCGCCCAGCCCTCGCCCGCCAGCAGCGCGACCTTGTCCGCCGCGCCGTTCTCGGCCAGTGCGAGCACCGTGGGGCCCGCACCGGAGATGACCGCGGGGACGCCGTCCGCGCGCAGTCGGTTGACCAGCGAAATGCTCTCGGGCATGGCCGGGGCCCGGTAGTCCTGGTGCAGCCGGTCCTCGGTGGCGGCGAGCAGCAGCTCGGGGCGCCGGGTGAGGGCCTCGACGAGCAGCCCGGCGCGGCCGGCGTTGGCCGCGGCGTCCACGTGCGGGACGGTCTTGGGCAGCAGGCCGCGCGCTGTTTCTGTGAGTACCGGCTTTCCGGGGACGAAAACCACCGGAACGACGGAACGCGCGGGATCCATCCTGATCGCGCGGGCGGCACCGGCCTCGGTCCAGGCCAGGGTGAATCCGCCGAGGAGGCACGCGGCGACGTTGTCGGGGTGCCCCTCGATCTCGGTGGCGAGCTCCAGCAGCGCGGCGTCGTCGAGCTTGCCGTCGCCGCCTATGGTGACGGCGCGGGCGGCGACGATGCCCGCGCAGATGGCGGCGGACGAGGAGCCGAGGCCGCGGCCGTGCGGGATGCGGTTGGCGCAGACGACCTCGAGACCGCGGGGCTGGCCGCCGAGCAGGTCGAAGGCGGTGCGCAGGGAGCGGACGAGGAGGTGGCTCTCGTCGCGCGGGAGGGTGTCGGCGCCCTCACCGGCGATGTCGATGTGCAGTCCGGAGTCGGCGACGCGGACGACGACGTCGTCGTACAGCCCCAGGGCCAGGCCGAAGGCGTCGAAGCCGGGGCCGAGGTTGGCGCTGGTGGCGGGCACGCGCACCCGGACGGCGGCGGCGCGGAACGCTGGACCGGCCATCGCTCGTTGACTCTCCTTGATCTGGACCTGCGGGGGTGACCTGCGGGGTGGGGATGGGCGGGGACTGCGAGGCTTACGTCGACGTACGAGGACCCAGGGGCCGTTCCGGCAGTCACCAACGGCAACGTCACCCGCGGCATATGCGGCGGGGTGGGTTCGGTACAGCCTATCGAAGGAAGGTTCTGCCGCGACATAGGGCGCACAGGAGGCGCACGATGCGTGTCGCGTGCCTTCCTGTGCTCCTACGATCGGTTCTGGTCGCGTTCGTCCAGGTCGGACGGGGGTCCGGCGGAGTTCCGGCGGGTTCAGCGGATACGGCGGCGGCCCGTCCGGCCGGGTCAGGCGAGGCCGAGGCGCTGGGCGGCGGCCGCGGCGTCGACCGGGACGGTGACGGGCTGCGGCGCTCCGGCGACGGCCCAGTCGGGGTCCTTGAGGCCGTTGCCGGTGACCGTGCAGACGATGGTCTGGCCCGGGTCGACCTTGCCCTGCTCCGCGGCCTTCAGCAGGCCTGCGACGGACGCGGCGGACGCGGGCTCCACGAAGACGCCCTCCTGGGCGGCCAACAGCCGGTAGGCGCGCAGGATCTCACGGTCCGTCACCTCGTCGATGAAGCCGCCGGACTCGTCGCGGGCCGCCAGCGCGTACTGCCAGGAGGCCGGGTTGCCGATGCGGATGGCGGTGGCGATGGTCGACGGGTCCTTGACGACCTCGCCGCGTACGAGCGGAGCGGAGCCGGACGCCTGGAAGCCCCACATGCGGGGCGTCCGCGTGGCCGTGCCGTCCGCCGCGTACTCGCGGTAGCCCTTCCAGTACGCGGTGATGTTGCCGGCGTTGCCGACGGGCAGGACGTGGATGTCGGGGGCGTCGCCGAGCATGTCCACGATCTCGAACGCGGCGGTCTTCTGGCCCTCGATACGGACCGGGTTGACCGAATTGACCAGCGCGACGGGGTAGTTGTCGGACAGGGCGCGGGCCAGCGTCAGACAGTCGTCGAAGTTGCCGTCGACCTGGAGGATCTTCGCGCCGTGGACGAGGGCCTGGCCCATCTTGCCCAGGGCGATCTTGCCCTGCGGCACGAGGACGGCGGACACCATCCCGGCCCGTACGGCGTAGGCGGCGGCGGAGGCGGAGGTGTTGCCGGTGGAGGCGCAGATGACGGCCTTGGCGCCCTCCTCCTTGGCCCTGGTGATGGCCATGGTCATGCCGCGGTCCTTGAAGGAACCGGTGGGGTTGGCGCCCTCGACCTTCAGATGAACCTCGCAGCCGGTGCGCTCGGAGAGGACCTGGGCCGGGACGAGCGGCGTACCACCCTCACGGAGCGTGACGACGGGCGTGGTGTCCGTGACCGGAAGGCGGTCCCGGTACTCCTCGATGATGCCGCGCCACTGATGGGTGCCCTTGCTGGTCATGGGTCCTTTACTCCCCTTCAACACGCATGATGCTGGCGACACCGCGTACGGTGTCGAGCTTGCGCAGCGCCTCGACGGTCCCGTTGAGGGCGGCGTCGGGCGCGCGGTGGGTGACAACGACGAGGGAGGCTTCCCCGTCCTTGCCCTGCTGACGGACGGTGTCGATCGACACCCCGTGCTCGGCGAAGACCGTCGCGACCTGGGCGAGGACGCCCGGCTTGTCGGCCACGTCGAGGCTGATGTGGTAGCGCGTGACGACCTCGCCCATGGGGCTCACGGGCAGCTGGGTGTACGCGGAGTCGCCGGGCCCCGTCGCGTCGTTGAGGCGGTTGCGGCAGACGGCGACGAGGTCGCCGAGCACGGCCGACGCGGTCGGGGAACCGCCGGCGCCCGGACCGTAGAACATGAGCTGCCCGGCCGCGTCGGACTCGACGAACACGGCGTTGTACGCGCCGCGGACGCTGGCCAGCGGGTGGGTGAGCGGGATCATCGCGGGGTGCACGCGCGCGGTGACGGACCCGCCGTCGGCGGCGCGCTCGCAGATGGCGAGCAGTTTGATGGTGCAGCCCATGCGTTTGGCGGAGGCGAAGTCGGCGGCGGTGACCTCGGTCATGCCCTCGCGGTAGACGTCGTCGAGCCGTACGCGGGTGTGGAAGGCGATACCGGCCAGGATGGCGGCCTTGGCGGCGGCGTCGAAGCCCTCGACGTCGGCGGTCGGGTCGGCCTCGGCGTACCCGAGCGCGGTGGCCTCGTCCAGGGCCTCCGAATAGCCGGCCCCGGAGGTGTCCATCTTGTCGAGGATGAAGTTGGTCGTGCCGTTGACGATGCCCAGGACACGGTTGACCTTGTCGCCTGCGAGGGACTCGCGCAGCGGCCTGATCAGCGGGATGGCGCCGGCGACGGCGGCCTCGTAGTAGAGATCCCGCCCGTGCTCCTCGGCGGCGGCGTGCAGCGCGGCGCCGTCCTGGGCGAGGAGGGCCTTGTTGGCGGAGACGACGGACGCGCCGTGCTCGAAGGCCGTGGTGATGAGCGTACGAGCGGGCTCGACCCCTCCGATCACCTCGACGACGACGTCGATGTCCCCGCGCTTGACGAGGGCCATGGCGTCGGTGGTGACCAGCTCGGGGTCGATGCCCTCGCGGACCTTGGACGGGCGGCGGACGGCGACCCCGGCGAGCTCGACCGGGGCGCCGATGCGCGCGGCGAGATCGTCGGCGTGCGTCGTCATGATGCGCGCCACCTCGGAGCCGACCACTCCACAGCCCAGCAGCGCCACCTTCAGCGGACGCGTACGCATCATCCGACCTCGTTTCCTGTCCTACGTCGTATTTCTACGGTGCTCCAGTCTCACTCACCGGACGGGAGTTTCTATCCTCCGTCCGGATCCTGAGACACCTATTTCATTACCCGACATCGAGACGCAGGAGATCTTCCTCCGTCTCACGCCGGACGATCACCCGCGCCTCGCCGTCGCGCACGGCGACGACGGGCGGGCGAAGTGCGTGGTTGTAGTTGCTGGCCATGGACCGGCAGTACGCCCCGGTGGCCGGCACGGCGAGCAGATCGCCGGGCGCGAGGTCCGCGGGCAGGAACGCGTCCTTGACCACGATGTCGCCGCTCTCGCAGTGCTTGCCGACGACCCGGCTGAGCATGGGCTCGGCGTCGGAGGTGCGGGAGACGAGGGCGACGCTGTACTCGGCGTCGTACAGGGCGGTCCTGATGTTGTCGGACATGCCGCCGTCGACGGAGACGTACGTACGGAGCCCGTCGAGGGGCTTGACGGTGCCCACCTCGTACAGCGTGAAGGCGGTGGGCCCGACGACGGCCCGCCCGGGCTCGACGGAGATACGGGGCGTGGCGAGCCCGGCGGCCTCGCACTCGCGGGTGACGATCTCGTTGAGGGCCTTGGCGATCTCGTGCGGCTCACGCGGGTCGTCGTCGGAGGTGTACGCGATGCCGAGCCCGCCGCCGAGGTCGATCTCGGGCAGCTCGACGCCGTGCTCGTCCCGGATGGCGGCCAGCAGCGAGACGACCCGCCGCGCGGCGACCTCGAAGCCCGCCATGTCGAAGATCTGGGACCCGATGTGCGAGTGGATTCCCACGAGTTCGAGCGAGTCGAGCTGGAGGGCGCGGCGCACGGCCTCGGCGGCCTGCCCGCCGGCGAGCGCGATGCCGAACTTCTGGTCCTCGTGGGCAGTGGCGATGAACTCGTGGGTGTGCGCCTCGACTCCGACGGTCACCCGGATCTGGACGCGCTGCCGCGTGCCGAGTTCCCGGGCGATGTGGGCGACGCGCACGATCTCCTGGAAGGAGTCGAGGACGATGCGCCCGACGCCGGCCGCGACGGCGTCGCGGATCTCCTTCTCGCTCTTGTTGTTGCCGTGGAAGGCGATCCGGTCGGCGGGCATGCCGGCGGAGAGCGCGGTGGCGAGCTCGCCTCCGGAGCAGACGTCGAGGTTGAGCCCCTCTTCGTGCAGCCACCGCACGACGGCCCGCGAGAGGAACGCCTTCCCGGCGTAGAAGACATCGGCGTCCTTGCCGAAGGCGTCGGCCCAGGCGCGGCAGCGGGCGCGGAAGTCGGTCTCGTCGAGGATGTAGGCGGGCGTCCCGAACTCCTCGGCGAGCCGGGTGACGCGCAGCCCTCCGACGGTGAGCACGCCGTCGTCGTCCCGCTGGACGGTGCGGGCCCAGACCTTGGGGTCGAGGTGGTTGAGGTCGGCGGGCGGCGCCGTGTAGTGGCCTTCGGGGAGGACGTCGGCGTGGCGGGGCCCGGCGGGGTGCGCGGAACGGCTCATGTCTGTGGCTCTCTCAGAGATGGTCGGGGGCACTGATGCCGAGCAGGGACAGGCCGCCGGCGAGCACCGTCCCGGCGGCTTCGGCGAGTGCGAGCCGGGAGCGGTGGGCGGCCGAGGGTTTCTCGTCACCTCGCGGCAGCACGGTGTGCTGGAACCGGAGGAACGCGTCGGCGACCGCCTCCAGGTGCCGGGCGAGCCGGTCGGGGGCGCGGTGCCGGGCGGCGGCGAGGAGGACGGCGGGGTGATCGGCGAGGGCGGCGATCAGGTCCGGGGCGTCTCCGACATGCTCGTCGTACGCGGGGCCGAACCCGAGGTCGGCGGCGTTACGGAGGAGGGCGCGGGCGCGGGCGTGCGCGTACCGGACGGTGAAGAAGGGGCTGTCGGCCTCGGTCTGCCGCAGCAGCGGTTCCGGGTCGAGGACCCGGTCGTGAGCGGCGGGCCGAAGCAGGGCCCACCGGGCGGCGTCGGGCCCGAGGGCGGCGGCGACGTCGTAGTGGGCGGGACGGGGGCGGAGCGGCTGGGGGGCACCGTGGTCGTGGTGGGCGCCGTCGCCGTGTGGGCCGCCGTCGCCGAGGTCGGCGTCGTCGTGTGCGGCCATCCGGACCTGGGCGCCCTGGGAGCGGAGGAGGGCGGCGACGGCCTCGGTGACGACGCGGGCGCGCAGATCGTCACCGGGCGCGCCAAGCGCGACGTCGACCCCCCGAAGGGCATCCCCGTACCCGTACCGCCCCGCCCCGAGCTCAAGAACGCTCCGTACGAGAAGGTGATGCCCCTGGGCGCGGGCGCCGGCGCGGAGGGTGAGGTTCAGGAACCCGGGCCCGGTGATGTCGACGCGCTCGATACCGGGCGCGTCGAGGAGCCGCTCGCGCAGCACCTCGGCGACCTCGCGGGGCGGGAGCGCGGCGGGCTTGGCGAGCTGGAGGGCGGCGTTCGTGGCCCAGTCCCCGCAGCCGCCGGCCCGGGGCCGCTCCACGAGCACCCGCGCCGGAATCCGCTCGACCTGCAGCGCACCCTCACCGACGGCACGGCGCACGGCGTGCAGCACGGTGTGGGAGAGATCTGCGGGGGTCACGGGACAAGCGTAGGCGAGGAGGGGGGTCACTACGCGAACCGGTTTCGCCATGCGGGCACGGGGCGCGGCCCCGGCCGCTCACGGCCCGGGAACGGAGCGCGCCGACAGCCCCCGCGGTGCCTGCCGTTCAGCCCCGCGTCGTACCGGCCCGCCCGGCCCCGTGGCACCCGTCCACGGGCGGCGGCATCAATCCCCGTACGACCCTCACGAGCTCGGCGGGCTCGAAGGGCTTGGCGAGGAACGCGTCGACCCCGGCGTCGAGCCCGCTCTCCACCTCGGCCTGACTGCAGGCACTGATGATCGCGACCGGCAGATGCCGCGTCCGCGCGTCCCCGCGCAGCCGCGCGGCGGTCCGCAGCCCGTCCAGGCGGGGCATGACGACATCGAGCGTCACCACATCGGGCCGCACCCGATGGACCACTTCCAGACACTCGGCACCGTCGGCCGCGGTCACCACCTCGAAGCCCTCCAGCTCGAGGTTGACCCTGATCAGCTGCCGGATGACCCGGTTGTCGTCCACAACCAGCACCCGACCGGAGACGCCTGACACAACTCGAGAGTAGGTCCCTCCCCACCCCCGCGTCCGGGTTTTCCCCACTTCCGCCCCCACCGGGCGACGTCAGGCCATGGCACCGCGGGAAATACCTGTTCACAGGCACCCGCTGGGAGCTGGTAGTGTTCTACCCGTCGCCGCGAGCGAGCAGCGACAGCGCCCCCGTAGCTCAGGGGATAGAGCAACGGCCTCCGGAGCCGTGTGCGCAGGTTCGAATCCTGCCGGGGGCACTCTGAGGGTGGGAACGGGCAGGGCAGACTGTTCGGGTTGTCCACTCCGAGTGTCGTGATCGGGTTCAGCGCTTCGGCGCGGGACCCGATCACTTTTGGTGCATCTGCACCGCACGCGGTCACTCTCAGGTACGTGCCCAGGAAGGCGTCGGCAGGTCGGCGGGGAGCGCGAGCGGCGGTGTACGCACCAGCCAGCCGTCGGCGCGGGCCGTCCCCTCGAAGACGCCGATCTTGCGGGCCAGCCCTTCCGGCTGGCCGGTGTCGCAACAGGCGGGTGCCGACTCCCACTCGTCGGAGCCACGCACAAGGGCCCCGTCCTCGACCGCGAGGGCGAAGCCGGGTCCCGAGTGGGTGACTTCGTACCGCGACAGGTACTTCACGCGTGACAGGCCAAGGTCGTGCTTCCAGCTCATCACCCACATCGAGCATGCCAGATACCAGCGGACGGTGGACTGCCCTGCCCAGTGGGTGTGCAGCTGAACGCCGTTCAGTCCGGCGGTCACCGCCGCCTCGTACACCGCGTCCAGCGCCCGCCGCGCCACGCCCGCGCCGCGCGCCGCCGGATGGACGTACAGCGACAAAACGCCGAGGCAGTGCCAGCCGCGCGGCCATGTGTCGACCGCGATCGTGCCGACAGGGGGTTCCCTCCGCGTCCAGCAGCCAGTACCCGCGTGACCAGTCGTCGTGTCGGCCGTCTCGTACTGGGAACCTCAGTCTTTCGCGCAGCCGACGCTCGTCCGCCGCGGTCAGCCCATCCGCCTCGACGGCCTCATCCAGAGCGAGTTCGGCCAGCAACACCAGCTCCCACCGCCCGAACCGGTGACCCTCCGCCGGCATCACAGGCCGCTTTCGCCCCGACGGGGCCAGCAGTTCATGAGGGCGCAGCGCTTCCTCATCCTTCATGCACATCACCGTAAGGTCACCCACTGGCAACGTCATCGAACGCTCTGTGATCGTCAGGGTCTTCGTCCGGACCGCGGAAGTCGGAAGCGACGCGTCGTACACTCGCGGACCACGATCTCGTCCAGCCAGGCCACGCAGCCGGGGAGTCCGACACGGTCCGTCGCCAAGGCCGCGTCCGCCGCACGGCGACCAGGGCGCGGCGTCAGGCGAGGTCCGCCAGAAGTGCTTCCAGGACCGTCTCCTCCTCCACGCGTGCGCCGAGTTCGGTGAGAGCCGACGCCAGAACCGGGTCCCAGGGGCTGCTTCCGGGGACGCCGGCCAAGGGGGGCAGCGCGGTCCTCGTGGCCGCGACAGCGGCGCGGTAGTCGGCGGCCGTGTAGCGCCAGGGCCGCCAGGGAACGCGGCGCAGCAGGGCGCTCGCGATGCGGAGGCCGCCCCAGTCGAAGTCGCCGTGGTACAGGAGGGTCGCACCGTTGCCGTGGAGGTGGCGCAGGAGGGTGAGGGCGGCTGCGGACGGCTGGCCCTGGAGGCAGACGAGGGGTGGGCAGTCGAGGCCGTGGGCGTCGGCGGCGGCCGACAGTACGGCGGGGTTCTCACAGATCCGGACCGTTGACGGCGTCGTACGCGGAGGTCGGTGCACCAGTTGGCGCAGGGTCAGGACGGCGGGCTCGCCACTGTCGGCCATCCAGTCCAGGGCAGGCGTGCCGCGGACGTTCAGGGTGAGCACCGTCGAGGACACGTCGTCGCGCAGGAGTCCAGCGGACGCCCACGCATCCCGCCGCCATCCGGTACCGCTGCCATCAGGGAAGCCTGTGAGGGCGCGGACTCCGGACAGGGTGAGGGTGGCCAGGGGTGTTCCGTCGTCCAGGGCATGTGCGCCGCCGAGGACGCGGGCCGCGAAGGCGGGAAGGGACACGGCGGGGTCGGCGGGGAGCTGACGCAGCGCCGTGGCCGTGTCGGCCAGGAGTGTTCGGGCGGCTTCGGGGGTGCGGGCGAGGCGGCGTACCAGTCCGTCGGTACGCAGGCGGGTGGCCCAGTCGGTGAGGCGGGGGTGGTCGCGGACCAGGGCTTCGAGCGGGGCGTACGCGGACCGCCAGGCGTGGGACTCGGCGGCGCGGGTCTCGCTGAGCGGGGTGACCGGTCCGGTGAGGGCTGTGACCGCCGGGGCGAGGCCGTCGGGGCTGATGCCGGAGCGGCGCAGCACTGCGTCCACCGCGTCGAGCCGCACGGTGAGCGAACGCCCGCCGCCCGGGGCGCGGCCCAGCAGGCGTTCGGCCGCCGCGCGCTGGGACTCTGTGGGGGCCGTCAGCGAGACCGGTCCGGTGAGGGTCTGCTCACGCTCCACGCGCCGGCGGGCGCGTTCGACCAGCCAGGCCAGGTCGGGGGTGCCGAGGAGGCGGCGCAGGCGTACGGCGTCGATGGGGCCGGTGGGCGTCTCGTTCATGTCCGCTGTGGCTCCCCCGCCGCCTCGTGCGCCCGCTGGTGCGGGAGGCGGGCGGGGTCGTCGGCGCGCAGGCGCACGGTGCCGTCCCACTCCCAGCGGGTGACCAGGACGGCCGCGACTCCGTCGACCCGCGAGAGCTGGGCGATGGCGACACCCGGCACCTGGGGGTAGCAGGCCCACTCGCGCTCACTCGTCATCACCACGTCCAGGTCGAAGGCGTGCAGCAGACCGAGGCATTTGGCGCGGGAGTCGTCGTCGACGCCGGCGAACGCCTCGTCGATGGTGACCAGGCGCGGTGCGTGGGGGTTCCCCGCGCTCGCGTAGTGCGACGAGGCGGCGGCGAACAGGGGTACGGACACCGCGAGGACACGCTCACCGCCCGACGCCGGTCCGGTGGCGGGAACCCAGCGGCCCTGCTGGTGGCGTTCGATGCCGAACTCGTGCCACGAGCGGTAGTCGAGGGCGGCGGTGAGGTGTTCGAGCCAGCTGCCGACCGCGTCGCCGCTGTGCTGCTCGGCGATCTGTGCCTGGAGGAACTCCCCGACAGCCGCCCGGTCTTCGGAAGTCCAGGCGTCCGCGGACTGGCGCAGGCGCTCCCGGGCCTGGGCCAGTCCCGCGGGGGCCTTGCGGGACGGCCGCCACACCAGGCGCAGCTTCATGCCGGTGGAGGTGGGCCGCTCCTCCAGCTCGTCGTTCATGGCTCGCACCCGCCGCTCCGCGGCGCCGATCAGCTCCTGGAGGGTGCCCGCGACCTCGGTGATGAGGTGGGTTTCGAGGATCTCCCGTTCGCGGGCGGACAGGATGCGCGTGAGTTCGCCGACCTCCACGGAGAGGGCTTCGGCGAGTTCCGGTACGGCTCGTTCCTTGCCCTGGTAGAGGATGTCGACGATCACGCCGTCCTCGACCATGCGGGCGGACGCGCTGTGGCCGTGCCGGGACAGGGCGTCCTGCAGGGTCTTCAGCTCTTCGCTGAGACGTCGCTGGACCCGTTCCCAGGCACCCTCCGAGTCGTCCGTGCCCGACAGTTCGGCCTCGATGGAGCGGGCGAGCGCGATGGCGGGTGTGGCCGCCCAGGGTTCGCCCCGGGCCGGTGGTACGGCGAGGCCGGGCAGGGCGACCTCGATGAGGCCGGTGGCCGAGAATCGCTGGAGGGCCGCGATCGCCTCGGCGCGGGCCGACGCGGCGTCGTGGAGGTCCTTCTCGAGCTGCTCGATCTTCCCTTCGGCGCGGTTGGCCCGCCCGTCCGCGTCCTTCCGTACCTCACGGGCGCGGCGCTGGTCGGTGAGGCAGGCGCGCAGCGCTTCAGCGGTGTCGGCGAGGCGCCGCTCCAGTTCGGCGACGGCCGCGCCGACCGTGGAGCGCAGGGTGGCGTGGCGTTCCTCGGCCGCGGTCGCCTCCCGGGCCGCCTCCTCCGCGCGCGCCACGTGCTCCGCCGCCCTGTGTGCTGCCTGCTCCGCCTCGTCGCTTTCCTCGGTGACCTGGCGGGCCACCTCGTCGTGTTCGCGCAGGACCGGCCAGAGGGTGGCCAGGACGAGGGCGAGGTCGGCGAGTGCGGATCGTACGGCGGCGAGGTCCGCGCGGTCGGCGGGCAGCCCCAAGACAGCTGCTGCGGTGGCGAGTTCGGTCGTGGCGAGCTCGGCCCGCCCGGCTGCCTCGGCCATTCCGGCGGCCCGTTGGTCACGCCGGGTGCCGGCCCGGCGGGCGGTGTCGGCGGCCGCGGCGGCGTGGGCGTACGCCTGCCTGAGCGGTGTGTCGTCGGGTACGTCGGCGAGTTCGGCGTCCAGTACGCGGCGGCGCTCGGCGACAGACCGTGCCTTGCCCGAGAGGTCGGACAACTCCTCGCGCAGCGCCGCGAGTTCCGTGCCGAGTGTGGCGATACGGGCCCTTCGGGCCTCCTTCCGGGCACCTTCTCCGACGTACTCGGCGGACGCCTTGCCCCACCGGCCGGTGAGCGCGCCGACGCGGAACCGCCCGTCGGGTGCCACCCAGGTACCCACCTCGCCGCGCTCGTGTTCGTGTTCGCCGAGTCCGATCGCCGCGAGCAGCCGTGCCACGGTCTCCTCTCCGACCGCCGCCGCCCCCGCGTCGCCGTGGTCCACCGCGGGGCGCAGGACGTCGTACAGCGACGGCGTGCCCGGGGGCAGCGCACTCCGCGGGGCGAGAAGCACGTCGTGCCCGGCGGCCGTGAGCGCGGTGCCGTCCGGGCGGACCCAGGCGTCCAGGAGGCCGGACGCCTCCAGCGCCGCCTCGAGACCGGCGCGTTCGTCGTCGGCGAGTCCGGTCCGGAAGTCGGTCAGCCGCCACAGTGGGGCGCCCGGTCCGTGTTCGCGTACCCCTGGTGTCCGGGTGTGCGGGGGCCGGGGACCGCGCCGGCCGCCCGCTTGGAGTTCGGTCAACTCCTGCTCGGCGAGCCGTGCGCGCGCTTCACGGTCCGCCGTGCGGTGGGCGAGTTCCGCCGCGAGGCCCGCCAGGTGTGCGGAGGCGGTGCTGTGGGCCTGGGTGGCGTGCTCGCGGGCGGGGTACGGGCCGTCGAGGTGCCGCGTCCACTCCTGGAGTTCGTCGAGGAGGCCGACAGGATCCGGGTGGGTGAGCTCTCGGCACGTCTCGGCGTGTTCGCGTACGGCATCCAGGAGCGCCCGTCCGGCCTCGGCCGCCGACTGCTCCGCGCGCGTCTGCGCGTCGGCCGCGTCCGCCAGGTCCGACTCCGCCTCGTCGAGGCGCCGGGACGCCTCGTGGCGGGCTCCGGCCGCCTCGTCGGCCGCGTCCGCGAGCTGTTCCGTGTACGCGAGGGCACGCCGTGCCCGTTCCACCGCCGTCCCAACCGCGTCCTCGGTCAAGTCCTCGGGCAGCGCGACGCGCGCGTTCCCGGCGGCCTCACGTACGCGGACGAGGGTGGCGTCGGCCCGGCGTGCGCAGGCCGCGAGCCGGTTCTCGGCGGTGCTCAGCCGTTTCAGAGCCCGGTCGTGGAGCCGCTCGGCCTGGTCCCGGTCCGCTTCCGCGCGCCGCTGTGCGTGGGCCAGGTGGTCGGCGGTCGCGGCAGCCCGCTCCAGTTCGTGGGCGCTGCGCATCTCGGGCCCTTCGCGCAGAGCGGCGTCCTGGGCCCGCAGCCGGGTCTCGGCCTCCGCGAGATCGGCGATCTGCGTCTCTGCGGCCGCCCGCTCGGCCTCGGCCCGCTCCTTGAGCGACTGCGCCTCGGAGAGCTCCCGCTGAAGGTGCTCGTAGCGGGAGTGTTCGGTGCGCGGGAGGCGGGCGCGGCGGCGGGCGGCGATGCGGGCGTAGCGGCGGTAGTGGTCCAGGAACGCCACCGAGGCGCGCTCGGCCTCGGCGGCGGCACGCAGTTCCTCCTTCTCCTCGTCCAGGGAGCGAAACGCCTCGGCGGCGTCGGCGATCACCGCCTGGTCCATGGGCGACAGGGCCTCGGTGAGGGCACGGGAGAGGGCGGCCTCGTTGGGGCGCTTGGAGAGCTGGGGCTGGCGGAGCTGGATGAGCAGGTCGACGAGGGCCGCGTACCGCTGCTCGCCAAGGCCGAAGAGTGCCTCGTCGACGGCTCGCCGGTACGCCTTGGCCTGGTCGTACACCATGCCGTGTCCTGCGACGGCCTCGGCGAGCCGGTCGCGGGACAGGGCGGTGCCGGTGGCGTCGAGGAGGCTGAGGTCGCGGCCGACGCGCTGGTCGGTGACCGCGTACCAGTGGCGTGCGATGCCGCGTCCGGAGACCGCCTTCAGTCCGCAGGCGAGCGTACGGAAGTGTTCCTCGCCGGTCGTCTCGTCCCGCCGGCCGAACTCGATCCAGGTGTAGCCGAGCCGTTCGGGGTGCGGGTGCTCGCCGCCGAGGAGCAGGTTCCACTCCATGCGCTTGCCCGGGTCGCCGTCGGGTTCGACGCGGCGCGGGGTGAGGTCGCCGTCGAGGAGGAAGGGCAGCGTCAGGGCGAGGACCTTGGACTTGCCGGTGCCGTTGTTGCCGCGCAGCAGCAGCCGGCCGTCGCGGAAGTGGAACTCCTCCACGTCGTAGTGGAAGAGGTCGACGAGCCCGATGCGCAGCGGCTGCCAACGGGAGCGTGCGGGGACGGCGAGGGACGCGTGGGGCACGGGGTGGGCGGTCAACGCTTACTTCGCCTTTCGCTGCCGGGTCGGCTGACGGGGTACGCGCCGAGCATGTGCGGACCTGGGTGTGCCCGCTTCGAGGACGACCGTCGCCCCGACGGCGTAGCGGGCCAGGGCGGGGCGTGCCTCCGCCTTGTCCCCGGTCCGGGTGATGAGGGAGAGGGCGGTGAGCTTGTGGAGTGCCTGCTCCACGAGTTCGCCTTCCGCGCCGGGCTCCTTGGCGGACTTGGCCCAGTAGGAGCCGTGCTCGGCGGCGAGGTCGCGGACCTTCCGCCTGAGGTCCTCGGTGGTGACGGGCCCGGTCGCCGCCGCGAGGTGCTCGGCGAGGAGCAGGGTGACGTGGCCATGCGTGCCCTGTTCGGGCATGCGGACGTCGGTGAGGTCGTCGTCGGGGTCGACCATCGCGATGCCCTCGGCCCGAACCTCGGGGACGAGGCCGGTCAGTTCGGTGATGCGCGCGGTGATGAAGCCGCGCTGCCGGGTGAGGTAGGCGAGTTCGGCGTCGGTCAGTTCGTCGTAGTAGAGCACCGGGTCGTCGAGCAGGCGGCTCGTGAGGGATCGGCGCATGGCGCGGAAGCGCAGGTCGTCGCTGTCGAGCGCGGTGTCGGATACGAGTTCCGCGACGCGTTCCTCGAAGGTGCCGGCCCGTACGGTGGACGGGCCGCGGCGGGGTGCGAGCAGTCCGGCCAGCACGCGCCGCTCGACGTCGTACAGGACGTCGCCCGCCCCGTTGACGTACGCCTCCTCGTCCCCCGCGACCCGGCGCAGCACGCCGAGCCGGAGCAGGAGCCGGACGACGGCGGCGAGGTCGAGCCGTTCGTCGCGCCGGTCCAGGGTGAAGGCGATGCCGGTGGCGGCGAGCTGGGGATCGGCTGCTTCGAGGACCACCTGGTCGGCGAGGCGGCCGAGCGCGACTTGTGCCTCGCCTCGTTCGAGGACGGCGAGGGCGAGGCAGAGCAGGACGTAGCGGCGGCGCGTGAAGGGGGCGGCGGCGCGGCTCGCCTCGCGGGCGGGGTGGGTGGAGTCGGTGAGGGTGCCGGGGATCTTACGCAGCCGAGCCGCCTCGGCGTCGACGCGCAGGGCCCAGCCGGTGTTGCGCTCGAACCATTCGCGCAGCTCGGAGGCGTGGCGGCGGACGAGGCGGAACGCGTCGGCGTGCGGGCCGCGGGCGAGCAGCAGGGGCTCCTTGAGCAGGGCGCGGGCGGCCTTGCGCAGGTCGGCGGCGCGCTGTCCGTCCAGGACCTCGGCCAGAGGCGTGCTCATCGTGCGGTGTCCCCCTCGGTCAGGTCGATGATCTCGACGGTGTGGTCGGGGCCGCGGAAGGTGCCGCCGGGGGTGGCGATCTCAGCGGTGGTGCCGTCGTCGAGGGCCGTGAGACGGATTTCCATGGAGCCGTCGTTGCTGGTCGTGGTGGTGTGGGTGGTCCCTGGCCGCCAGGTGGCGAGCGCGTCGCCGAGGAGCTGGAGGAAGAGCCGGAAGGCCACGGGGTCCAGTGCGCCCAGCTCCGACAGCCGGGTGCTGCCGCCGGTGGCGAGCCGGGCGCGGGCGGCAGCGGTCTCGGCGGCCTGCCTGGCGGCGATCTCCGCGAGGTGGCGGCGCGCCGCGGTGCGGTCTTCGACCTTGCGGGGCTTGCCACGCCGCTCGTAACTGCCGGTGCGCCGCAGCTGGGGGCTGATGCGCAGCGGCTCGGCCCCGGCCCACGGGGTGGCCGCCGGTACGGGGTGAGCCGCGCGTGCCGCGAGCGTGTCGGCGTCCACGGTGAGATGGCGGGTGGAGTGCAGGCCGAAGGCGGCGCGCCACAGCCGGTGCCGGGCGTCGTCGTCGGTGGCCTCGGCGAACCAGAGGGCGAGGGTGCGGAAGTCGGCGGAGCGGTCGGAGCGGCCTGCACGCCGCTCGTTCAGGGCCCGTACGACCGCCAGGAGCTGCGGGATGGCGCCCAGGGCGCGGCCGCGCAGGAGCCGGGCCTGCGACTCGCGGCCGTCACGGCTGAGGAACCAGGCGGAGAGCCCCGCCCAGCGCGCGGTCCACCGTTCGCACGCCTCCTGCTCGGCGTGGAGCGCTTCCTCTGGCGCGGCGTCGGCAGCCTCCCGTAGGGCCGCGGTGCGCAGCAGCCACTCGATGCGGGGCTCCAGCTCCAGGATCAGCTGGGCGATGCGGCCGCCAAGGGTGATCAGGTCCTGGATGAACCGCTCCAGGTACTGGATGAGCCGGTCCTTGTACGCGAGGAACGCCTCCTCCTCGACGCCGTGCAGGTCGATGGTGCGCTGCAGGGAGCCCATGAAGGCTCGGGCGTTGTCGGCGAGGGCCGTGAACCGGCTGGTGAGCGCGTCGAGCGCGAGGTAGGTCTTGGCCGGGTCGGGGGTCTCCTCCGCGCTGAGGACGAGCAGGGCCCGCAGCTGGGTGACGATGTCGTGCAGCGCCACGGCCTGGAGCGCTCCACGTCGTCCGAGCGCCTCGTCGAAGGCGGCCAGCCCTTCCTCGGCCGCCTCTCCGGCGCGGGTGAGCTGGTAGACGAAGCGCCTGCGGTAGAAGTCCTCGACAGCCGTCACGCGCGCGGTGTCCGGGTCGGCGCGCAGATTGCCCCACTCGACGAGACTGTCGAGTGCTTTGGCGACCGCTTCGAGTCCGGGGGGACGTTCGCCGGCGGGGAGTGCGGTGTGCACCTCTTCGGGGCGCAGGTGGACCGCGAAGCGCTCCTTCGCCACGACGAACACCCGCATCACGTTCCGGTAGAGGGCCGCGTTGGGTGCGGTGAGGTGCGCGAAGGGCGCGTATGCGCCCGGTTCCTGTGTGGGGTGGGGCGTCGGAGTCATGACCCGCCCATTCTGTCTGATGAAACCCCGGGCCGGACGGCCTATGCCGCGATTCACGGGCCACGCTTGACAGGGCCGTCCCGGCGCCGAGCCTGCCGGGACACGGACGCGGCCGGGGGCCCGGTAAGGGGGCGCGTGCCGTTGCTCACGCGGCCCGCTCCCGCTTCGCAAGCCACCGTCCGTCCACGCGTCACCCGATACGATGCGAGGTGCGGAAGAGCACCCGCGAGCAACCACAGAACACCGAAAATCACCACAAAGAGGGAAGTCACACATGCGGGACGGCCGGTGGGTCACGGTCACCGAATCCGAGTTTCCGCATGAGCAGAGCGGCCTCGACGCCATCCGCGCCCGACTCCGGGACAACGATCCGTGGCGGGCGTGGTCGAACTTCACCTTCACCGCCGGCACCGGCCACGTCCGCGAGGTCGACCTTCTGGTGATCGCCCCCGGCGGGGTCCATCTGATCGAGCTGAAGGACTGGCACGGCACCGTCGAGTCGCGTAACGGCACGTGGCTGCAGACACTGCCCGGCCCCGGCGGCCGGCAGCGCCTCCACAGCAACGCGCTCCACCTGGCCAGCCGCAAGGCCAAGGAGCTGGCCTCGCTCCTGAAGGACCAGGGGGAGCAGGTCTGGGTGTCCGAGGCGGTCTGTTTCACCGACCGCTCCCTGCGGAACCGGCTGCCCGCCCACGACCAGCACGGTATCCACACCCTGGACGAGCTCATCCAGATGCTGGAGGAGCCCCCGCGCGAGGAGCGGCACCGCATCGACGGCCCGCGCTCCCGCCGTATCGCCGCGGCCCTGAAGAGCATCGGGATCGCTCCCAGTGACGCGGAACACAAGGTCGGCCCCTATCTGCTGGAGCGGAAGTCCTTCGACTCCGGCCCCACCTGGGCCGATTATCTGGGCCACCACCCCGAGCTGCCCGAAACCGCCCGCATCCGCGTCTATCTGCGCGAGCGCGGCTCCCATGCCGCGCAGCGCGCCTCGGTCGAGCGCGCCGCCCGGCGCGAGGCGGCGGTCCTGCGCGCGTTCCGGCACCCGGGCGCGGTGCAGCTGAAGCAGTACGACCCGACCGGCCACTCCGCCGGCCCGGCTCTGATCTTCGACTACGACCCGCGGACCCTGCGGCTGGACGAGTATCTGATCCAGTACGGCGACCAGCTCGACGTCCTCTCCCGGATGGCGCTGGTGCGCCAGCTGGCGGAGACGATGCGCTCCGCGCACGGCCACCGGCTCTTCCACCGCACGCTGTCGGCCCGCGCGATTCATGTCACGCCGGGCGGCCGGGACCGGAGCGAGGCCGGCTGGCTGACCCCACACCTGCAGATCTCGGACTGGCAGATCGCCGTACAGCGCGGCGCCGTCCGGGCAGGCGGGCCGGGCACGGATGCAGAGCGCCTCGCTCCCACCACCTTCTCCCAGGCAGGCGCGCACATCTCGGAGGGGGCCGACCCTTATCTCGCGCCGGAGCTGACCGCCCCGAAGGCGGACCCGGTGGCGCTCGACGTGTACGGCCTGGGTGTCCTGACGTACCTGCTGACCACCGGCAAGGCCCCGGCCGCCAGCCAGGCGGAGCTGATGGCCCGCTACGAGGCGGGGGAGGGACTGCGCCCCAGCGCGGTCGTGGACGGCCTGTCGGAGTACATCGACGAGCTGGTCCAGGCCGCCACCGCCTACCGGGTCCGCCACCGCCTGACCTCGGTGGACGAGTTCCTGGACATGCTGGAGATCGTCGAGGACACCCTGACGGAACCTGCGTCGCAGCCCGCCGAGGCGGCGCCGCAGCAGGCTCCTGCCGCCGTGGCAGTTGCTGAGCAGCTGGAGGAGAAGGACCCCCTGGAGGCGGTCGCGGGCGATGTGCTGGCCGGGCGCTGGGAGGTCCAGCGCCGCCTCGGCACGGGCTCGACCAGCCGCGCCTTCCTGGTCCGCGACGTGTCCACCAGTCCGGACACGCCCTTCGCCAAATCCCTGGCCGTCCTCAAGGTCGCCGTCTCCGAGCGCAGCAACGATGTCCTGGTCCGCGAGGCCGCGGTGATGAGCCAGTTGCGCCCGCACTCCGGGATCATCCGGCTGGTCGAACCCGAGCCGCAGAAGATCGGCCGCCGCACCGTACTGGTCACGGAGTACGTCGGCGACGAGCGCGACCCCGGGGCCGCAGCCCCAGGAGCCACCAGGAACCGCCGCCGCGAGGAGACGGTCGCCCGGCTGCTGCGCGAGTTCGGGCGCCTGTCGGTGGATCAGCTGGAGGCGTACGGCGACTATCTCTTCGGCGCGGTGGACTTCCTGGAGGGCGAGGGCGTCTGGCACCGCGACATCAAGCCGGACAACATCGCCATCCGCGTCCGCCGCAACCGCACCCGCGAACTGGTGCTGATCGACTTCTCCCTCGCCGGCTACCCGGTGCAGGAGACCGAGGCGGGCACGGAGGGCTACCTCGACCCGTTCATCGGCAGCCTCACGGAGCGGTCGGTGTACGACGCGCACGCGGAGCGGTACGCGGTCGCGGTCACCCTGCACGAAATGGCCTCGCGCGAGCTGCCGGTGTGGGGCGGCGGCCGGGTGACTGCCCGCCAGACGGACCCGAAGGAGGAGCCGTACCCGACGATCGCCGCCGACGCGTTCGACCCGGCGGTGCGGGACGGGCTGGTCGAGTTCTTCCGCACGGCCCTGCACCGGGACGCCTCCCAGCGCTTCCCGGAGCTGAAGCCGATGCGCGACGCCTGGAAGCGGATCTTCCTTGCGCTGGACGAGGCCAGGCCGTCGACGAAGTCGAGGCGGTCGTCGGCGCGGGGCGCGGAGCGTGCTGTCGAGGCCCCGGCCGGCGGTCGGAAGGGCCCGGCCGCCATCGCCGACGCCGAGGAGGAGACCGCCGAGCAGGCACGCGACGAGGTCGCCGCCACGGTGGACCGGGACACCTCGCTCTCTGCCGCGGGTCTGAGCCCGGCAGCCGAGTCCTTCGTCTTCGGGCTGGGGGTCGAGACGGTCGGCCAGCTGCTCGACTACAGCCAGAAGACCCTGGTGAACGCGCCGGGCCTGGGCCCGAAGACCCGTAACGAAGTCCTGGCCCGGATCAAGCAGTGGCGCCGGCTGCTCGCGGAGCAGCCCCCGGCCCCGCTCACCCCGGAGGGCCGCAAGGCCGCGAAGGAGGAACTGACGGCCGCCGAGGCCACGGTCGCGGTGTCACTGGCGGCGGGCGGCGCGGCTCAGGAACTGCGGGAACGGGCGCTGCGGACCGTCAGCCTGGAGACGCTGGCCACCGTCTTCGTACCGGAACCGAAGAAGAACGGCTCCAACCGCGCCGAGTGCGAGATGGTACGGCTGCTGCTGCGCCTGCCGAACGAGCGCGGCGAGCTCCCCGAGATCGGTGTGTGGCCGCGGCAGAAGGACGTCGCGGAGGCTGTGGGTCTCCACCCCAGCACGATCTCGAATCTGCTCAAGGAGCAGCGGGCGCGCTGGAGGAAGCATCCCGTCGTCCAGTCCCTGCGTACGGAGATCATCGAGCTTCTGCGCTCGCTCGGCCGGGTGGCCTCGGCCGCCGAGATCGCGGACGCGCTCGCCGTGCGCCACGGCACGGAACTGACCGAGCCGGAGCACCGGCGGGCGCTGGCGCTGGCCGCGGTGCGCGCGGTGGTCGAGGTCGGGTCACCTGATCCCGCCAACCCCGCTTTCCAGCATCTGTCCAACCGGGGCGCCTCCGACGAGGCCATGGGCGCCGGCCTGCTGGTTCTGGAGGTCGGTGAGGGCGACGGGCCGGAGACCCCCTCGGCGCCAGGTCTTCTGGAGTACGCACGCCAGCTGGGCGCCGTCGCGGACGAGCTGGCGAAGCTGGACACCCTGCCGACCGCGGCGACCGTCCTCGGCAAGCTGAGCGCGGTCCCACAGCCGAGCGGGGCACTCGACTGGGACGAGCGCCGCATGGTCGAACTGGCGGCGGCCGCCTCGCGCAACGCGGCGGCGACCCCGCGACTGGAGATCTACCCGCGCGACCTGCCGCTCGTACGGGCGCTGCGCCTTACCCAGGCGGGACTCATCCGTGAGACGCCCGGCCTGGCCCGGGACCTGCAGCCGGGTCTGACCCCAGCGGACATCCACGAGCGGGTACGGGCCCGCTTCCCCGAGCTGCTTGATGCGCAGGGTGGCCACTCCCTGCCGGTCGGGGGCGCACTGACCAAGGCCCTGCGGGACGCGGGCTTCGACCTGGAGCTGTCGACCCGGGCGGGCACGTCGGTGCTGCGCTATCTGCCCGCCAAGCGCAAGGACGACTCGACCTTCCGGGCCCTGACGAGCGGGCGGCAGACGAAGGCGTCGCTGTCCGCGCACCGGTACGCGGACGATCAGCAGGTGGCCTATGCGGCGGCGGCGGAGGAGCGGCTGCTGTCGTCCGCGCCCCGGGACGGTTTCCGCGTGCTGACCGTACGGACCGCGCTGGCACCGAAGGCCTCGCGGGCGCTCGTGGGTGAGCGCTTCCGCGCCGAGGCGGTGTCGGTGACGGGGCTGTTCCTGGCGGCACTGCACGAGCTGGTGGACCAGCGGCCGAGGCCGACATGGGAGACGGTCCTCAAGGCGGATGTGGCGGAGCCCGGTTCGAAGGGCGCGCTGAAGTTCGCGGAGTACACGCGGACGGCGTGGGGCGCGGTGGAGCCGAGGCTGGCGCGGTTGCTGGCGCAGGGCGAGGGGGGCGCCGGTGCCACCGCCCGCGTACCGCTGCTGCTGACGGACGCCGGTGTGCTGGCCCGCTATGACGCGATGGGCGTGCTGGAGCGGCTGGCGGAGCGAGCCCGGGGCGGGGGTCGTGGCCTGTGGCTGCTGTGCCCGCAGAGCGACCCGACGCGTCCGCCGAGGCTGGGGACGGTGTCCGTGCCGTACCAGGCGGGGCTGGGCGAGTGGATCCCGCTGCCGGACGCGTGGGTGGGCGATCGCCTGCCGGGCGCGAGGCAGGGCGGAACGGATGGCGCGGCCACGGACGCGGACTACGTGGGAACGACGGATACGGGAGACGAGGCGAAGTGATCGACCGCGAGAAGCGCGACAAGCTGAAAGCCGACCTGATCAAGCAGGTCAAGGCGGTCGAGACCGACCTCGCGGCGCAGGTCGCGGACGGCGACAAGGTGGCGAAGCCGCTGCGCGACGCGTACAAGAAGGCCGCGAAGACGGACCCGGGGACGACGCCGGAGTGGGCCGAGTGGGTGGAACCCCGCCTGGCCGGCCTGCCGGACGACCGGGCGGAGCGGGCCCGGGTGGCGGGCCGGCTGCGCGGGGAGTACGACCGGGCATTCGAGCTGGAGCGTACGGCGGCGACATGGAGCGCGTGGCTGGGTGAGCGGGTCACGCAGGTCGCGGTGGCGTGGGTGCTGGGCACCGTGTTCGTGCGCTTCTGCGAGGACAACCGCCTGATCCCGGAGCCGTACCTGACGAGCCCGGAGCCGGAGCGGCGGGACCTGGCGGAGGCGCGGTACGCGCAGTACGTCGAGCAGGAGTCGGACCCGACGTACCGCGGCTGGCTGGAGCGCGCCTTCGACGAACTGGGCGCGGGTGACGCGGGCAAGCTGCTGTTCAGCCGCCGCCACAACCCGCTGTACCAGATCCCGCTCTCGCACGACGGCGCGCGGGCTCTGGTGGAGTTCTGGCGCGAGCGGGACGAGGCGGACGTCCTGGTCCACGACTTCACGGACCCGCTGAACGAGGACGGCACGGAGGGCTGGGACACCCGCTTCCTGGGCGACCTGTACCAGGACCTGTCTGAGGCGGCGCGGAAGACGTACGCGCTGCTGCAGACCCCGGAGTTCGTGGAGGACTTCATCCTCCAGCGGACGATGGACCCGGTGGTGCGGGAGCTGGGCGGCCGGGTCGCCGGGCTGAAGATGATCGACCCGACGTGCGGCTCGGGCCACTTCGTGCTGGGCGCCTTCCGCCGGATGCTGAAGGCCCTGGAGGCGCGCGGCCTGGGCCACGACCCGCACGAGCGCGTACGGCTCGCGCTGAAGGCGGTGCACGGCGTCGACCTGAACCCGTTCGCGGTGGCCATCGCTCGGTTCCGGCTGCTGATGGCCGCGATGGCGGCGGCGAACATCCGCACGCTGCGGGACGCAGCCCGGTACGACTGGCCGGTGCAGCTCGCGGTGGGCGACTCCCTGATCAAGGCCCGCCAGCTGGAGTTCGGCGTACGCGGCACGAGCGGCCAGGGCGAGCTGGAGTTCACGGCGGAACAGCGGGACGAGCTGGCGGAGTTCTCGTACGCGACGGAGGACATCCACGAGGAGCAGTTCAAGGGCATCCTGGACCAGGGCCGGTACGACGTGGTGGTGGGGAACCCGCCGTACATCACGGTCAAGGACAAGAAGCTGAACGCGCTGTACCGGGACCTTTACAAGTCCTGCTCGGGGACTTATGCCCTGTCGGTGCCCTTTGCTGAGCGGTTCTTCCAGCTCGCGAAGACGGGGGAGCCTGATGGGCGCGGATATGGGATGGTCGGCCAGATCACGGCGAACTCCTTCATGAAGCGCGAGTTCGGCACGAAGCTGATCGAGGAATACTTCGCCCACAAAGTTGAACTCACTGAGGTCATCGACACCTCGGGTGCCTACATCCCCGGCCACGGCACACCCACCATTATTCTAGTTGGCCGTCGCCGCAGCGGAAATTCACGTACGGAGACTATTCGCACAGTACGAAGCATTCAGGGGGAGCCAACGGTTCCCTCCCGCGCAGAGGAAGGACTCGTCTGGAGTTCCATCAGGGACGTCATCGATCAGCCTGGCAAAGTAACTCCCTGGGTCTCATGTGGCGACCTCGAGCGAAAGCGCTATTTTCATCGCCAGCCCTGGATGCTAAGTGATGGCGGCCTGGAGATGGTAGAGAGCCTCGAGCGGGCAAGCTCTGGGCGGTTGAAGGGTGCAATTCAACCGCCCATCGGCCGAGCTGTCCGGGTAGGAGCTGACGAGGCGTACCTTCGCCCCTTGCGGGCAACGTACCGGACCGCAGCGGATCGCCGCGGCCTCCGACCGTTCATGACCGGCGAGGTGGTAAGGGATTGGCGCGCTGAGCCCAATGAGGCCATCTGGTTTCCATACGCCGCCGCGTTCGACGTTACCGAGCTCATAAGAGAGCTATGGCCAATGCGACGACTCCTTGAAGTGCGGGGCACTTTCCAGGGAGACATGGAGGCAGCGGGACTCAAGTGGTGGGATTACATGCAGTACACGCCCTCAGCCTACAGCTCACCGCTTTCGATCACCTTCCCCTTCGTATCCACTCAAAATCACTTCGCCCTCGATCGAGGCAACAAGGTATTCAACCGCCATGCCCCGGTAATCAAATTGCGCGACGAGGCAAACGAAGCGGAGCATTTGAGACTGATAGGGCTCTTGAATAGTTCAACCGCATGCTTCTGGCTGAAGCAAGTAAGCCAATCAAAGGGAAATGGCGGAATTGGCGGTGGGATCTCGGATGAGCTATGGGAACACCGATTTGAGTTCACCGGGTCCAACATAGAGAAGTTTCCCCTTCCTAGCGACTATCCCGCAGACCTTAGTGCGTCCATGAACACCCTCGCAGAACGGCTCACCCTCGCCGCCAATAATCCACTCAGCGTCGAAACGCAGTCCGTACCCACCGTAACCACGCAGCAAGCAGCCTGCGGCGAGTGGCACTCCATTCGGTCCCAGATGATCGCGCTGCAGGAGGAGCTGGATTGGCAGGTGTACTCGCTGTACAACCTGCACTCCGAGGATCTCCGGGCCCCCGAGGAGGAAGTGCCCGGGCTGGAACTCGGCCAGCGGGCGTTCGAGATCGTGCTTGCGCGACGCGTCGCGGCTGGTGAGGCATCCGGCGAGTGGTTCAAGCGGCACGGGTCGAAGCCCATCACCGAACTGCCCGAGCACTGGTCGGATGCCTACAAGGCTGTCGTCCAGAAGCGCATCCACGCGATCGAGACCAGCCGCGCCATCGGCATGATCGAGCGGCCCGAGTACAAGCGTCGCTGGGCGACCGAAGGCTGGGACGCGCTCCAGGAGAAGGCCCTGCGCTCCTGGCTGCTCGACCGGATCGAGAAGCGTGAGCACTGGTACGACGAGAACGGCCAGCCGGCCATCCTCACGCGCGCCCAGCTCACCGACGTGCTCTCCCGCGACGAGGACTTCGTCTCCGTCGCCGAGATCTACCGACCCCGCGAGGAACTCGCGGACGTCGTCGTCGAACTCCTCAAGGACGAGCACGTCCCCTTCCTCGCCGCGCTCCGCTACAAGCCCACCGCCCTGAAGAAGCGGGCCGACTGGGAGCACGTCTGGGACCTCCAGCGCAAGGAGGACGCCGCCACGGACGAGGACGAGAAGCGGAAGATCCGCGACAGCATCCCCGTCCCACCGAAGTACACCTCTGCCGACTTCCTCAAGCCCTCCTACTGGCGCGCCCGAGGCAAGCTCGACGTGCCCAAGGAGCGGTTCATCTCGTACGCCACCGGCGCGATCACCGGTACGCCCGACCTGTTCGGCTGGGCCGGCTGGGATCACCGGGAGCAGGCGCAGGCACTCGCCGCCTACTTCACCAACCACGGCGACCTGTCCACCGAGGAGATCACCCCGCTCCTCGCGGGGCTCCTTGAGCTGCAGCCTTGGCTCAATCAGTGGCACAACGAGTTCGACGTCAACTACAGCGGCTCCCCCGCCGCCTTCTTCGAGGGCTACCGCGCCACCCAGCAGGGTGAGCACGGCCTGACCGACGACGACCTCCGCAACTGGCGTCCCCCGGCCACCGCCCGCCGAGGCCGACGAGCAGCCGCGAGCTGACGATCGGGGGTAGCTCCTTGCTTGCGGCGAGGAGCTACCCCCGTCACTTGCCCGGGTTCGCGGCGTACAGAGTGAGGTCCGAAGTGGGCAGTTCACCTCCGAGATCCTCGGGAAGAGGTACGTCCTCGCCGTACTTCCCGTGGACGACGTTCTTGTATTCGACCCCTCCAGGGCCTGTGAACAGCGACCACGTGCCCGTGCGCGGATCGATCTGGAGCAGTCGGGCGACGCCCGCGGCCGCGTACCAGGCGAGCTTCTCACTCGTCCCCCTCTGTCGGTCATTCGGCGAGAGGACCTCGACGGCCAGCACCACATCACGCGGTTCCAGCAGCCACCCCTCCGCTTCCATGAAGGTGAGAGGGCCGACGGTCAGATCCGGAGTCGTGTAGTCGTCCGGGTCGTCAGCCATGGCGACGGAGACGTTCTCGTACGCCTCGTACACGGGAGCGAGGCCCGGGCGCATGGCATCGCGTAGGTCGATCACGACGCCCGCGTGCTTGCCACACGGGGTCGGGGAAATCACGAGTGTTCCGCTGATGATCTCCACACCCGTCCCGGTGGCCTGCTTGAGCTGCTCGGCGGCTTTGCCCAGGTGTCCTCGGCGGATGGGGATGGGGTGACGGGCAGAGTTGCGCAACGGGGCTCCTCGTTGTTCGTGGGGAAGGAACAGGCAGCGACGCGTCTCATTCAGCTACCGGGGGCGCACTCCGGCTCCGGAAGCCGTCCCCGCACCGCCAGCGGCTCCCCCGCCGGCATGCGCAGCGACGGCCCCTCGTCCAGGCCGAGCACGACCGCAAGGCCGCCAGTCGCCTGCCGTTCCGATCGCACGCTGCGGACGGCGTGCCACGCGCCCCACATCCGTACGGCCTGTCCGGGCTGGACCGCGATCGCCGCGATCTCCCGAGTCGTGGGCGCCGGGACGAGCCCCGGGGCTTTGAGCTCGGACCACACCGTCTTGCCGATGCCGCCGAGGCGCTCGCTCACGCCCAGCGGTAGCTGAGTGCCTCCACCAACCACAGTCCCCGGCCTTCCGTTTCGTCCCAGGCCGGGTGCCTGACCTTCGGTTGCCCCGTACCCGCGTTGCTCACCTCCACGCGCAGCAGCCCATCCGCCTCCGAGTACCCGATGCGTACGCCGACCTGGCGGTCGCTGGGCACCGGTACGCCCAGGGCGTTGGTGAACAGCTCCGACAGCACCAACTCCGCGGTGTGCAACAGCTCGTCGCCTGCGCTCCAGCCCACGAGCACCGCATGCAGTGCCGACCGTGCTCTGGGAACGCTGCGGGGTCGGCGGGTCAGACGGAACGCGGTTTTGATGCATGTGGTCACAGCAGCCCCTTGAGGGTTGATGGCTGTTCGATCAAGTCCCCGTGTGTGCCGAGTGGTTGTCCCGACACAACGAGAGTGCCCGCGCGACGACCACTAATGCAACGTTGAATGAGATTCTGGCGCTCAATTCACCAGATCGAGTGGATCCGCCCCAACAAACGCCAGGCTCTGGTAAGGAGTTACCTATGCCAAACGTTCAGCCCTCCACGGTCCTCGGTCGACAACTCGGCGATGAGCTCCGGCGATCCCGCGAAGCAGCCGGCCTCACCACGGCGGCGGCCGCCGAGATCCTGGACTGCACGAAGGGGAAGATCAGCCGCATGGAGAACGGTCATGTACCGGTTCGCACTCCGGACCTCGTGGCCCTCATGCAGGCGTACGGCGTCTCGGACCCGGCCACACAGGAGCGACTGGCCTCCCTCGCTCGCCGGGCGAACCGGCGCCGACGTGAAGGATGGTGGCACGAGCATGCGGCGGTCCTCAGCGATGCCTATCGCGATCAGATCGAGATGGAGTCCATCTGTCAGAGCATCCGCACTTATCAGGTGCAACTGATTCCGGGCCTACTCCAGACTCCGGAGTACGGGCGGGCCGTTACCGTGGCATCGCGAGCATGGAAGACCGCTGAAGAGATCGAGCGGTTCGTTCAAGTACGGCTGGCCCGACAAGAGCGACTGACCGGGGATGATCCGATCGACTACTGGGCGGTACTCGGAGAGGGCGCCCTGCGCCAACAGGTGGGCGGTCCCGACATCATGTCTGCCCAACTGGATCATCTGCTCGCGGTGGCGGAACGTCCCAATGTCACCATCCAGATACTGCCGTTCTCACGCGGCACCTACTCCGGCATGTTCGGCCCGTACTTGCTGCTCAGCTTCCCCCAACTCGCCTCGCTCGACCTCGTCCTCACCGAGACCCCCACGGGCAGCATCTGGATGGAGCGCGAACAGGAGGTGGCCCGTTATCGGGAGTTGTTCGATGACGCGCGCATGGCAGCATTGCCTCCAGCGGAGTCACTTGCGCTGATCCAGCGCATTGCCAAGGAGCACAGACGATGAAGCAGGCCCACACCCTCCCAGCCGACCTCACCGGCGCAGCTTGGCGCGTCAGCAGCTACAGCGGCGGGCAGGGTGATTGCGTCGAGGTCGCCGACAACATCCCCCACATCATCCCCGTCCGCGACAGCAAGCGCCCCGCCGGCCCCGTGATCAGCTTCGGGCGCCGCGCCTGGCAGGCGTTCGTCTCGCAGCTGGGCTGACGGCGAGCCCGTCGTCCGGGCCAGGTCGGGCGCCCGTCGATTTCGTACACCAAGTTAGGATCGGGGATGCCCTGCGGCCTGCCCAGGCTGCGGCGCTCCACCGGCAGGCACTCACCGGGATCGCCCGCGCACCGCGCGTGACGGCGCCCCAGCCTACCCTGCCGCTGGTCGCGCACATGCCCCATCCGTACGACGCCGGACAACAGGAGACGCGAGACAGACATGGCCTTGACCGCCAACGCCGCCGCCTCGGCCCCGCTGCTTCGCGATGTGATCAACATCAAGACGTCGATCTCCACCTCCGACTTCGTGCTGAAGCTCGCCGAGGCGGTCACCGAAGAGGGCACCGCGCGTGCTCTGCGCGACTACGTCGTCACCGAACGCCTGCTGGAGAACTTCGACGAGGCCCTCGGGCTGATCAAGGCGGCCCTCGACGGGCACACGTCGAAGGCCGCCTACCTGCACGGGTCCTTCGGTTCCGGTAAGTCGCACTTCATGGCGGTCCTCCACGCCCTCCTGCGCGGTGACCGGGCAGCCCTCTCCCGCCACGAGTTCGACCCGGTCCTGGCCAAGCACGAGTGGCTCGGCAGCGAGGGCAAGAAGTTCCTGCTCGTCCCGTACCACATGCTCGGTGCCAAGTCCCTGGAGCAGCGGGTTCTCGGCGGTTACGTCAGCCACGTCAAGGCACTCCACCCTGAAGCGCCCACGCCGCAGGTCTACCGGACCGACGCCCTCTTCGACGACATCCGCGCGCTTCGGGAGCGCATGGGTGACGAAGCCTTCATCAGTGGGCTCAGCGGGTCCGAGACCGAGGCGGGCGATGCCGAGGACGACGAGTGGGGCGAAGCCTTCGCCTGGACCCCCGAGCTCCTCAAGACCGCCCTCGCCGCCGAGGAGCTGCACGGTGACGAGGATCCGGATGATGACGAGGAGCCTCTGAACCTCGTCAACCCGTCCACCCCCGCCGAACTGCGCGCCAAACTGGTGCATGACGCGGCCACCACCTGGTTCCCCGGGTTCGCCAAGAACGCCGCCGAGGACGAGCACGGCTTCATCTCCCTCGACGCCGGCCTGGGCGTGATCGCCCGGCACGCGAAGTCGCTCGGCTACGACGGGCTGATCCTCTTCATGGACGAGCTGATCCTGTGGCTCGCCAACCGCATCCATGACGAGAAGTTCGTCTCCCGCGAGGCCGACAAGATCACCAATTTTGTCGAGGGCGCCGACTCCCGGCGGGCCATTCCGATCGTGTCGTTCATCGCCCGCCAGCGCGACCTGCGCGAGCTGGTCGGTGAGGAGACCTCCGGCGCCGCCGAGACCGCGATCCAGGACAGCCTCAACCTTGCCTCCGGCCGCTTCGACAAGATCACGCTGGAGGACCGCAACCTCCCGCAGATCGCCCACGCCCGGCTGCTCAAGCCCAAGGACGCCGAGGCGGCCGCCAAGCTCGACGCCGCCTTCGTCCGGATCAAGCGCGTCGGGCCGCAGGTCTGGGACACCCTGCTCGGCTCGGACGAGGGGACCACCGGTGCGGACGAGGAGTCGTTCCGGCTGACGTATCCCTTCTCCCCTGCCTTCATGGACACCCTGGTCCACATCTCCTCGGCCCTGCAGCGCTCCCGCACCGGTCTGAAGCTGATGGGACAGCTGCTGGCGGACCGCAGGGACGAGCTCACCCTCAACGACCTTGTGCCGCTCGGCGACCTCTACCCAGTGATCGCGGACGGCGGCGACAAGCCGTTCGTGGACAAGCTGAAGGTCGAGTTCCAGGCCGCCGACAAGCTGTACCGCACCAAGCTGCGCCCGCACCTTCTCGCGACGTACGACCTCACCGAGGAGGACGTCGAGCGCTACCGGCACCGCCGTGACACGATCACCGATCCCCAGCTCGCCGGGCGGTGCAAGGGCTTCATCGGTGACAACCGACTCCTGTGCACCCTGCTGCTGTCGGCGCTCGCCCCCGGCGTCCCCGCGCTGCGCGATCTGACCATCCGGCGGCTCGGGGCACTCAACCACGGTTCCGTGGTCTCCCCCATCCCGGGCGCCGAGGTCGGTCTGATCAAGGCGAAGGTCGCCGAGTGGGCCTCCCGCTTCGCCGAGATCAAGCCCACCGGCACCGACACCAACCCCGGCGTACGCCTTGAGCTGACCGGCATCGACGTCGACTCCGTCATCGCCAACGCCAAGGTCAACGACAACCCCGCCAACCGCCGGTCCCTCGCCAAGCGCCTGCTCGCCGAGGAGCTGCGGCTGAACCGCCAGGACCAGCTCGGCTCCGACGAGCTGCGGCTGGTCTGGCGCGGCACGCACCGCACCGCCGAGGTGGTCTTCGGCAACATCGCGGACCCCGACACGATGCCCGACCACGACTTCGCCCCCAGCACGGACGGGCAGTGGCGGCTGGTCATCGACCTGCCGTACGGCGAGGGCTCGTACGGCCCCCGCGAAAACGTCAACCGGATGGAGCGGCTGCGGGAGCGGCCCGGTGTGGCGCCGCAGACCGTGGCGTGGATCCCGACGCATCTGTCGGCCGCCCGCTACCAGGACTTCCGGCGCCTCGTCACCATCGACTACGCGCTCGCCGACCAGCGCCGCTTCGACACCCAGTACGCCCAGCACCTCAACGCCGACAACCGGGCCCGCGCCAAGGCCCTGCTCGAAGGGCAGCGCGAGCAGCTCACCAAGACGGTGAAGGCCGCGTTCAAGCAGGCGTACGGCTGCGCCGCGAAGCAGCCCGCCGATGTCGACGTGTCCTTCCAGGACCACTTCGCGTCCCTGCGCGACGTGCCGGACCTGAAGGTCTCCGTCGGCCAGACCCTCGGTGAGGCCGCCCGGCACATCGCCTCGAAGCTGCTCGCCCAACAGTTCCCCGCGCACCCGGACCTCGACCCCGACAACACCGGCCTGCCGTACAAGAGCGGTGACGTCCGGACCGTGTTCGGCCACATCCGGACCGCCGCGGAGGCCGGGGACCGGCAGGCCGAGATCCCGGCCAAGGACCGTGACGCCATGCGGCGCCTGGCCGAGCCGCTTCAGCTGGGGCAGATGAAGGAGGCGTACTTCCGGCTGTCGACCCGCTGGGTGGAGCACTTCGCGCTGTACGCCCGCACAGACGGCGGCCCCGGCGGGCCGACCGTCGTCCAGCTCACGGACTGGATCGACAAGCCCACCCCCATGGGGCTCGATCCGCTGCTCGCCAACCTGGTGATCTGCGCGTACGCGGAGATGGACGACCGAGTGTGGGTGCGCGGCGGGGCGCCGTTGGACCCTTCCCCCGAGCCGTCCGGGGTCAAGACGATCGACGCGCTGCGCTCACAGCCGCTACCGGAGCCGGAGGTGTGGGAGGAGGCCGGCCGGCGCTTCTGGGAGATCTTCGGGGAGCGGCCGCCGACGCTGCGCCGTGGGCGGCTGGTGGGACAGTTCGCGCGGCGGATCGCCCGTGAGGCCGGGACATACGCCCCGCACGTGGAAGCACTGGTGAAGCAGCTGGAGCAGCACTCGGTTCTGCTCGGGCTGGATGGTGCGGACGAGTCGGGGAGGCTGGCGCTGGCCCAGCGGGCACGCGACCTGCTGAAGGCCGCGCAGGACGTCGAGCAGGGCCCGGCGAGTGGCTCGGCAGCCGCCAAGCAGATCATCACCACCTTCGCCACCTTCGACCTCGGCGAGGTCCCGGCCAGCCGCTACAGCACCTCCGTCCGACAGGCCCAGACGGTGACCGACGCACTGGTCGGCGGCCCCTGGAAGCTGCTGGAGCGGGCCCCGAAGTACGGTCCGTCGGGTGAAGCCGTGCTGGACGCCCTGCGCAACGCGGCTCGGCTCGACCAGCGGACGGCCAAGCTGGAGGACGCGCTGCGACACGCCGAGGACGCGATGCACAAGGTCCTCGACCGGGCCGAGGCCGCTATCGCCCCGCCCCGGCCGAACACGCCGACCGCCGGGACCGAGCCGGACGCACCGCGCACCCCCAACGAGATCGATCTCAGCACCGAATCCAGCCACCCGCCGGTGCACACCAGCCACCCGACCACCACCGGTACGAGCACCGGCGCCGGCACCGGCCAGGCCAAGCGGCGCTCCGGCGGCGGACGTGCCAAGGCTGCGCAGGCCGTGGCCGAGCTGCGCGCCCAGCTCGCCGAGCTCACGGCCGCGGAACCGGACGCCACCATCGAGATCACCTGGCGGGTGGTCGAGTGACCCCGCAGGCCCGGGCCGCGGCCGTGTCCCGTACAAGCACGGCAAGCGCGGCCAGCACGGTACGGCTCAACACCACGACCATCACCCAGTACCTCGCCACCCAGTCCTACCTGCGGTCGACGACCCGGCGCACCGTGGTGCTGCTGCGTGCCGCGCCGGTCTGGGACGGGCTTACCGAGGTCGCCTGGGGCGAGAGCCGGCGCGCCCTGGTCACCGCGGCGCCGTCCCCGCTGGCCGTGTACGAGCTGGTGCTCACCCATCTGGCCGCCGACGCCACCGGCCCGGAAGTGCTGGTGATCCTGACCGACCGGGAGGAGGCGGAGTTGGGCCCCGATGTCCTGGGCCAGGTGTACAAGTACCGGGTCAACGCCGTCGACACCTGGGACGTCGTACGCGAGTCCTTCGCCGCCCAGGGCACCGACCCGCGGCTGCTGGACGACAACTGGGCCGCCGAGGCTCTGGTGGACGCCGCTCCGCCCGGGGGCTGGCCCGCCCTCGACGGGGGTCTGCTGGAGCGGCGGGACGCCCTGGCCAAGCTGGCGCGGCGCCGGCTCGGCATCGGCCGCTACGACCCCGACCGCCCGGCGAGCGGGGAGCGGGCGGACGTACTCGATGTGCCCGCCCTGCTGAGCTGGTCGCTGCGGCCGGGCGGGCCGGACCGCTATCTCGCTCTGCGCGCTGCCGAGCGCGAGGGGCTGGCGAGGTTCCTGGCGGAGGACGAGCAGGCCGGGCAGGCCGGGCGGGCGCTGTTCGCTCTGGTGCGGGCTGAGCACGGGGCGGACGCCGTGCCCTTCGGACTGGTGTGCGCGGCGCTGTGGAGCCACGCCGACGCGCAGGACGACGCGGAGGTCAACCGGGCCCGCGGTCGGGCCGAGCTCTGGCTCGGGGACGAGACCGAAGTGCGCGGCCCGGCACTCGACGAGCTGGCGTGCGCCTTCGGGCGGGCCTGCGAGGAGTTCGTCTCCGGGCTGCTGCTCACCGACCGTTCCGGGCACCTGGCCGAAGGCGGTCCACAGGATGACGAGCAGCGGAGCGCGCGCCGGATGTCCGACACCGTGCTCAGTCGGGCCGCCTCCCTCGTACGGCAGTTCGGTGCCGAGTCGGCCGCGCGGCGCAGCCCGGTGCTGCGGGAGGGGTTGGAGGCACGGTTCGCCGCCGCCGGTGAGGCGGTGCGCTCCGGTGATCCGCTGCGGATGCGGGGCGCGTTGGAGGCTCTGCGGGAGCACCGGCTGGCATCCGGCCCCGACGAGGCGATCCGTATCGAACGGGCCACGATGGCCGCGCGGCTGACACAGTGGCTGGCGGAGCAGCCGGAGACCGAGGTGCCGACGGTCGCCGACGCGCTCACCCGGCACATGCGCGAGACCGGCTGGGTGGACATGGCGCTGGAGCATGTCCAGGCCGGCGGGGACACCGAGCGGGAGCTGAAGACCGCGTACGACGAGCTGTGCGGCGCGGTGCGGGAGAAGCGGCGGGCCATCGACCGGGCCTTCGCGCGGCGGCTGGCCGTGGAGACCGAGGGGGCCCGTGACACGGGCTCGATGCTGACGGTCGAGACCTTCCTGCCGGAGGTCGTCGCCCCGATGGTCAAGGAGAAGAAGCGGCGGCTGCTGCTCCTCGTACTGGACGGGATGAGCGCCGCCATCGCGGCGGAACTCGGCGAGGAACTGCGGGAGAGCTGGGCCGAGTACGATCCGCTGCCCGAGCGCAGGGCCGACGACCGCCCGCGGCGGCGCGCCATGGCGGCCGCCCTGCCGACCGTCACCGCCGTGTCCCGTACCTCCCTGTTCGCGGCCCGGCTGATGCGCGGCACGCAGGCGGACGAGAGGCGGTTGTTCCCCGCGCACCGGTTCTGGGGCGGGCAGGAGGCGGCGGTCTTCCACAAGGACGACCTGCGGGCCGACAGCGGCGGTGACTGGCTCGGCCCCGAGCTGCTGGATGCCCTGGAGAGCGACCGCACGCACGTCGCGGTCGTGCTGAACACGGTCGACGACCGGCTGTCGAGTGAGCAGAAGCTCGGTGACGGCGCGTGGAGGCTGTCCGACATAGGGGCGCTGCGGACGCTGCTGCGGTACGCGGCCGCGCAGGGCCGGGCGGTTCTGCTCACCAGTGATCACGGTCATGTGGTCGACCGGTACGGGGAGCGGGTGGCCGCCGTGGGTGTGGAGTCGGCCCGGCACCGGGTCCCGGCCGGGCCCGACGAGCCGCTGGCAGATGCGGAGGTCCGGCTGGCAGGCCATCGGGTGGTGGCTCCCGAAGCGGGCGGCGAGATTGTCGCGCTGTGGGACGCGGACGCCCGGTACAGCGCGCAGCGCGCCGGATACCACGGAGGCGCCGCGCTGGCCGAGTTCACGATCCCGGTGCTGGCGTTCCTGCCTTTCGGGGCGACCCCGCCGAAGGGCTGGCGGGAGCTGGGCAGCCAGCGGCCGGGCTGGTGGGAAGTGGGCGCTTCCGGCGCTGGGGCGGGGCAGCCGCGCCGTACTCCGGCTGCGGTCGCCGTGGCGTCCTCGGTGCCGTCGGTGGCGGCCGTGAAGACCACTGCTCCCAAGCTGTCGAAGAAGCAGGCCGAGTTGGCCAGGAGCCACGACTCTCTGTTCGACGTGGCTCTTGTGCCGGCCGCCGCCCCGGCCGAGGACGATGAGGCTCTGCTGTCCGTGGAGCTGGTCTCCCCCGATGATGCGCTGGTCGCCGCGCTCGTGTCATCGGAGCTGTTCGAAGCGCAGTTGAAGATGCTGGCCCGCCCGCAGGATGTGGGGCAGGTCGAGCGGGCCGTACACGCCCTGCTCGACGCGGGGGGCACGCTGCCCATGACGGCTCTGGCGCAGCGGGTGGGTCTGCGGGCCCCCCGGCGCCCGGAGGGCTTCGCCGCCATGCTGCGGCAGCTGTTGAACTACGACGGCGCGCAGGTCCTGGAGACGCTGCCGGACGGGCGCACCGTGCGGCTGAACG
The DNA here is from genome assembly GCF_013362995.1 of Streptomyces sp. TRM64462. Classification (GTDB taxonomy): domain Bacteria; phylum Actinomycetota; class Actinomycetes; order Streptomycetales; family Streptomycetaceae; genus Streptomyces. The sequence continues at coordinate 65,873 of NZ_JABWDV010000344.1, forward strand.
TGACGCTGCTCAAGGACCAGTTCGGGCTGTCCTGACGCCACGGGGGTGTGGGCCTCGCCCGCCGGATGGACGCGAGGCCCACGGCACGTCTGCTAGTGGTCCGGGACGTACTGACGCAGCAACTGCACGAACATGCGGAGTTCGTCGATCAGCGCCTCGGGCAGCGGCTTCGGATCGAAGTGCGCGATGCGATTGCGGATCTGCCGCACCCGGTCGAGTTGGTGGACGAACCCGATCCGGTCGACACCGTGCCAGCCGAGGTCCTTCCAGTTCTGGTCGGCGTTGGCGCACAGGGTCTCTTTGGTCTGCTGACCGTTGAGCAGAGTGACGTAGTCCCCGAACTGCAGGTCGGAAATCTGACCCGTCTGCCGCTTCTTGGGCTGGATGGCCCGGATCGCGTCGGGGTCGAGGGCCTTGCCCAGGCATTTGCGGATCCGGAACTCGATCTCACCGACCATGAAGAACGGGCGAGCTGTGACGCTGAAGCGGTCGGTGATGTCCGAGGAGGTCACAATCCCCTTGAAGACACCGTTGTTCCCGCGGACCAGTACATAGCCGCTCTCGCTCACCCTGGGCAGGATGGAGAAGAACTCGGCGTTCTCCTGCACCTCGGGTGCGTCGGGGTCGATGGCGTTGGCCAGCGTCGGTGGCAGGTTCGTCTCGTAGAGCTTGGCGACCGAGCTCCAGGTGACCGCTCCGTGAAGCCAGTTGTTGGACTCGACGACGGGCAGCTGCGAGTACCCGTGAAGCCGCATGAGATGCGTTGCCTGGCTGAGGGTCGCCGTGGGCGGGAGCGAGGTGAAGCCGTCCTTGCCCGCCAGGATGTCCCCCACCCGCAGCACGTGCTGAGGCAGGGTGCCGGGGGGCAGGTCCTCTTCCGGGTCCTCGTCTTCCGCAGCGGGCTCGGCCTGGGTGACGGCCTGCTGTACGAGCAGGGGCATGCCATGAGCGCAGGTGGCGAAGGAAGGCACAGTGGTCAGGTCGACCGCCTTCAGGGCCTGCTCAATGACCAGGACCGCGTGGTTGTCCCGATTGGGCAACCCGAAGAGGGACAGGAGTTCCCTCACATGGACGGACTTGCCCTTGAGGGCGAGGATGTCGGCATTCGAGGGAGTCTGAGCCATGGAGCCGCTCACCAGCCCGAGGAGTCGCGGACGACGGTCCGCTTGCCCATGGCGGCCTGCACCAGATCCAGCAGCTGCTTGGCCCGGTTCTCGTAGAACTGGTCGAAGTCCGATGTGTGCAGCATGCCCGGGTCGATCAGGTGCGTGGCGATGACATCGTCGAACCACTCCGGCCGCATGCCGGACTCGAGCTGGAGGGTCTTCAGATACGAACCGGGGACCCCGGCCATGCTCTTGCTGGCCCGGTAGGACAGCGGGGTCTTGTTGACGATGGAGTAGACGTGCTTCGTGTGGCGCGAGGCGTTCTTGTCCACCCAGCTCTTGGGGAAGATCTGCCGTACGTCCACCGTGTGCGTGACGATCCGGGACGGGTTCAGCGGGCCCTCGGTGAAGTACCAGTCCACTGCGCCCTGCTTGATGAGCAGCGCGTAGATACCCTTGTAGGCGGCGCTGTTGCGCGTGGTGAGGGTGTCGAGCCGCTCGTCGAGGAACACCGCGTCGGTCACCGTGTCGGGCACGACGTTCGGCTCGCGACGGATCCAGCCGACCAACTGCTCCACATCACGCGAGAAGCGGCTCTCGATGGACCCGCCGTACATCTCCCCCAGCACGCCGTTCCAGTACCACTGACTGATGCGTTCTTCCCCGCCCGGTCCGTCGGTCTCGTCGCCGACGATCGCACGTACGGCGGCGAGCGGCACGAGCTGCGTGCGGTAGGGAAGGTCGCCGGAGCGGACGATGCACTGCCGCTCCAGGAACCCGCCGATCCATTCGAAGGCATCCGCGATCCGGGGGGCCAGGCGGCGGAAGTCGGCGAGCGGAAGGTTCAGCAGGTCCCGTCGCTTGCAGGAGACGGAGGCGAGGTCTCCGGCCTGCTTGAGCTCCCAGGTCCGCAGAAGGGCCACGGCCTGGAGGAAGTCACTGCTGCTCAGGCCGTCGTCGAGGCCTGCCTCGGGGTTGCCGAAGACCGGATACCGGGAGGTGAGCCGCTGTTTGATGTGCTTCCACTCTTCCGGAAGCTGGTAGTACCCACCGAACTCCGCGATGTGCGACTGGTCCCCGGCGAAAGTGGCCGTCAGCAGCTCGAACACGTTGAGCGGCACCCCGCCGGTGTTGACTCGTTCGAACACCGCGCACACGGCGTCCATGGTGGTCGAGGCCGGCAGGTTGATCATGGGTACGACGAACGAGTTGACGTGGTTGAGCACGGTGCCCTGGAAGTCCGCCCACTTCGGCCAGTTGGCGGCGGGATCGACCATCACGTACTTCTGCTGCCACTCCGTCGTGCGCTGTGTGTCGAACACGATGTTGAGCGGGAACATGCCCGCGGCGCACTCGAGCTCGGTCGTGCTCAGGTCGAGCGTGACCCGGCGGGTCGAGCCGACTGTCAGCACCCGGCTCTCGGGCACGGAGACGATCGCGTCGTCACGGTCCGCCGGAGAGCCGGTGGCCTTGGCGATGTCGATGTAGTACCAGGCCTTCAGGTCCTTGCCCCGGCCGTCGACCGTCTCGACCGGCTTGTCAAGGCGGTGCAGCGCCTGGAAAAGCGAGGTCAGCCGCTGCTGGCCGTCCAGCAGCAGCAGATCGGGAGTCCGCCTCTCACCCCCCTCCGCCCCACTGAGCGTCCGGGCCCGGAAGGGGGAGGAGCCGCCGGTCTGCAGGGCCATCACCACGCCCAGCGGGTAGTCGAGCGTCACGGTGGCGATGAGCGCCTTGATGCGTTCGTCGTCCCATTTCCACTCGCGCTGGAAGTCGGGCAGTTGCAGTGCTCCCGAAGCGACATCCTGAAGCAGCTTCTTGAGCTGTGGGCTGTCTAGCGACACGCTCGTCGTCCCCCGCCAGTGGTGCTGAAGTGTGCAAAGTGTGCAGTGGGCAATTGCAGCAACACACTCGGCCGCCGTCAACCGCTTCTTTTCGGTCTCTGTCACTTCCGCTCCCCGGCCCGTCCACGGCCGCCGGATGAAAGACTGAACCCGTGCGTACCGAACCGCCCCAGCGCCCCACCGCCGTCAGTGCCGCCCGTCGGCGCGACGTCATCGACGCCCTGCGCCGAGGGGCTGTGCCCGAGTCCGGGCTCGACCTGCTGGCGACGGGGCTGGACCGGTTCGAGTCGGCGCTGGACGCGGAGCTGAGCGCGGTGGCCTCCGGCTCCTCCGTCTTCAAGGCCGTACGCGGCGAGTACGGGTCCGGCAAGACCTTCTTCACCCGGTGGCTCGGCGAGCGGGCCAAGCGACACAACTTCGCGGTGGCGGAGATCCAGATCTCCGAGACCGAGACGCCTCTGCACAAGCTGGAGACGGTGTACCGGCGGCTGACCGAGCGGCTCGCCACGCCCGGCTTCCCGCCCAGCGCTCTGCGACCGGTCGTGGACGCGTGGTTCTACACGCTGGAGGAGGACGCGCTCGCGGCAGGCGTGCCCGACGAGGAGCTGCCGGCCGAGGTGGACCGGCTGCTGGCGGCCCGGCTGGCCGAGGTGTCGCGGCATGCCCCGTCGTTCGCCGCCGCGCTGCGCGGGTACCGCTCCGCCCAGGACGCGGGGGATGAGGCGACGGCCTCGGCCGTCATGGCCTGGCTGGGCGGGCAGCCACATGTGTCGGCATCGGCCCGGCGGGCCGCCGGAGTCCGCGGGGACCTCGACCACTTCGGTGCGTTCGGGTTTCTTCAGGGGCTGTTGACCGTGCTGCGCGACTCGGGGCACGCGGGCCTGTTCCTCGTACTCGACGAGGTCGAGACCCTGCAGCGGGTCCGCTCCGACGCCCGGGACAAGGCGCTCAACGCGCTGAGGCAGCTGATCGACGAAGTGCACTCAGGGCGCTTTCCAGGGCTGTACCTCGTGATCACCGGGACTCCGGCCTTCTTCGACGGGCAGCAGGGCGTGCAGCGGTTGGCACCGCTCGCCCAGCGGCTGGCGACCGACTTCACCACCGACCCGCGCTTCGACAACCCGCGCGCGGTCCAGCTGCGGCTGCCGGGATTCACCCAGGAGTCTCTTGTCTCCCTCGGGCACACCATCCGCGATCTCTACGCGAGCGGCTCATCGGCGCCGGACCGGGTGGCGGCCACGGCCGACGACGCGTACGTCGCCGACCTCGCCAAGTCGGTCGGCGGGGCGCTGGGCGGCAAGGTGGGGGTGGCTCCCCGGTTGTTCCTGAAGAAGCTCGTGGGGGATGTGCTGGACCGGATCGACCAGTTCGAGGACTTCGACCCGCGTGCGCACTACGCGCTGACCGTGCGCACTTCGGAGCTGACCGAGGTGGAGCGCAACGCGGCGGCTCGCAGCGCCGACGAGGTCGAGCTGGAGTTGCCGTGACCGGCCCTCACGCTTCCGACAGCGCTGATCCGCTGGACCGGCTGCACCCTGGTCTGCTGCACCACGTCATCAACACCCTGGGCTGGCCGGGCCTGCGACCGCTCCAGCAGGAAGCGATCGGGCCGCTGCTCGACGGTCGCGACGCCGTACTGCTGGCACCCACCGCGGGCGGAAAGACGGAGGCAGCCGCCTTTCCTCTGTTGTCCCGGATGGAAGCGGAGCGCTGGACCGGCACCTCGGTGCTTTACGTGTGTCCGCTCAAGGCCTTGCTCAACAATCTCCTGCCCCGGCTGCAGGCGTACACGTCGTGGCTGGGCCGGTCGGCCGCGTTGTGGCACGGGGATGTGACGCAGGGCCGCCGCAAGCGGATCCTGCGCGAGCGGCCGGACGTACTGCTGACCACACCCGAATCGCTGGAAGCGATGCTGGTCAGCGCGAACGTCGACCACCGGCAGTTCTTCTCAGGTCTGCGGGCCATCGTCGTGGACGAGGTGCACGCCTTCGCCGGGGACGACCGCGGGTGGCATCTGCTCGCCGTGCTGGAGCGGCTACAGCGGGTCGCCGGACATCCGGTACAGCGGGTCGGGCTGTCGGCGACCGTGGGAAACCCGGACCAGCTGCTGGCCTGGCTGCAGGGGGCGGCGGCCGGCGAACGCCCCGCACACGTCGTCGCTCCGCACCTGCGGGAGGCTTCTCCGACGCTGCCGCCGCCTGGTGATGTCCAGCTCGACTACGTGGGTTCGTTGGCGAACGCCGCGACGGTGATCGCAGCGCTCCATCAGGGCGAGAAGCGACTGGTGTTCTGCGAGTCCCGCAAGCAGGTGGAGGAACTGGGGACTGCTCTTCGAGCCAGGGGTGTCACCACCTTCCTCTCCCACGCTTCCCTGTCCGCCGACGAGCGGAGGCGGGCCGAGGAGGCCTTCGCCGAGGCCCGCGACTGCGTGATCGTCTCCACGAGCACCCTCGAACTCGGCATCGACGTCGGCGACCTGGACCGGGTCATACAGATCGACGCGCCCCACACTGTGGCCGCGTTCCTGCAGCGCATCGGACGTACGGGCCGACGGGCGGGCTCGTCACGCAACTGCCTGTTTCTCGCTCTGGACGAGGGGGGCCTCCTCGCAGCGTCTGCGCTCCTGCTCCTGTGGGGGCGGGGGTGGGTCGAGCCGGTGACGGCTCCTCCCGAGCCCCGGCATATCGCCGCCCAGCAGATCCTCGCGCTGTGCCTGCAGGAGCACCGCGTGGGCGACCGGCTCTGGCAGGAGTGGTGGGGTGGGCTCGGCGCATTGGGCACGGCGGCGGAGCCGGTCGTGCGCCATCTGGTCGCCGAGGGCTATCTGGGCCGGGACGGCGGCATGCTGTTCGTGGGGCCGGAGGCCGAGAAGCGCTTCGGATTCCGCCACTTCATGGACCTGACCGCCGTGTTCACGGCGGCTCCCGAGTTCACGGTCCTCGCGGGCCGAACGGAGATCGGGACGACCGATCCCGCGCTGCTCACCGAGGAGGTGGCCGGCCCAAGGCGCCTGCTGCTCGCCGGGCGCAGCTGGCAGGTCACCTACATCGACTGGTCGCGGCGCCGTTGCTTCGTCGAACCCGTGAACGACGGTGGTCGGGCACGCTGGGCGGGGCTCAGCACGGCGCGAGCCACCTCCTACGAACTCACCCGAGCGGTCCGGGAGGTGCTGCTCGGCGCGACGCCCCCGGTCTCGCTCACCCGCCGGGCCGAAAGCGCGCTTGTGCGGGCACGCGAAGAGAACTCCCACCTGGTACACCCGGAACGCTCCGTCATCATTCGGGGCGGACGGGATACGAACGTCCGATGGTGGACCTGGGCGGGATACCGCGCGAACGCCACTCTGGCGGCCAGTCTCGGCTCTGTCGCCGATCCGCTGCAACGACCGACAGCGGCGTACCTGCGGCTGCGGGAGGACATCACGCCCAGGGACTGGGCAAGGGCACGCGCATCAGCGGCTGAGCACCTGTGCCTGCCCGCCGTGGATTCCCGAGCGCTGGCCGGCCTGAAATTCAGCGCGGCGCTGCCCCCACGCCTGGCCGAGGCGACGCTGGCAGCACGCTTGGCTGACCTGGATGGGGCCGCGGCGGCCCTCCTTGAACCATCCCGATTCACGCGACCCGCGAACACGTAGTCGCCGTGTTAGAGCCATCACAGCGGATCCGTACCGACGCTTGGGCCGCACGTGCTCGATCCCTCGTCCGTCCGACATCGGCCATCCCCGTGCCTGGTCAGTCGTTACCAACGGGATCGGTCCCGCCCAATCCAATGTCGTCGAAGCGGAGCCTACGCACCGACGGCCTGCACCACCTCACCGACAAGGGCCTTCGCTTGTCACGTGAGCGGCACGATTGCCCCAGTCATCAGCCCGCCGCCTTGGCACGCGGTACGGCTCTCCCCGTTCCCATGCTCCTGATCCCCCGCCGGGGGCACTTCCGGAAAACAAGCCCTGACCTGCAGAAGTGCAGGCCAGGGCTTAGTTGTGTCTGCCAAAACGACCGAGCCGCACGGTCCTGGCCTCCCGTCCCGGCCGCCCGGCCTCCCACATACGCGACGGGGCGTCCGCTGCGGCGGTTTCTCGGGCGGTTCGAACCCCTCGGCCCTGTCCGCGGCAGTGTGGTCTTCTCCCGCTCGTCGTAGAGCCGGCGCCTGTGAAGTGATCTGCCTCACAAGGTGTCACAGCGATCCGTCATGCGGTGTCTTGAGGTCGAACCCCTTGAGGCAGAGGAGACAGCATGACCGAGAGGACCGAGGCGATGGTGATCGCCGGTTCCCTTCCGGGATCAGGGGGTTGTTCCGCTCAGCTCACCGGGATCAAGCGAAACCGACAGGAGCAACTCATGAAGCACCGCATCGTCGTCCTCGGTGCCGGCTATGCCGGGGCCTATGTGGCCGGGACGCTGGCCCGTCGGCTGTCCCCGGTGGACGCCGAGATCACCGTCGTCAACGCCGAGCCGGACTTCGTCCAGCGGCTGCGGCTGCATCAGCTCGCGGCCGGCCAGGAGGTCGAGGCTCCCCAGCTCGCCGACGTCTTCGCGGGCACGGGGATACGGCTGCGCCTTGCCCGTGTCGCCGCCGTCGACGCCGAGCGCCAGGTCGTGACGCTGGCTGACGCCGACGGCAGCGGTGGCGGTGAGATCCGGTACGACACGCTTCTCTACGCGCTCGGCAGTCGCGCCGCCGATCGCGGCGTCCCCGGTGTGGCCGAGTACGCCTTCGACGTCGCCGGACGGCCCTCCGCGCTGCGCCTGCGCGCGCGGCTGGACAGCCTGGGCAGGAGCGGCGAGGGCGGGAGGGTGGTGGTCGTCGGCGACGGGCTGACCGGCATCGAGACCGCCACCGAGATCGCCGAGTCCCGGCCCGGCCTGTCGGTGACGCTCGTCGCCCGCGGCGAACTGGGCGCCCGGCTCTCCGCCGGGGCCCGCGGCCATCTGCGCCGGGCCTGCGACAGGCTGGGGATCACCGTCCTGGAGCACACCCGCGTCGACGCCGTCGAAGCGACGCGGGTGCGGTGCGCCGACGGCACCGCCCTGGCATCCGACGCCACCGTGTGGTCGGCCGGGTTCGCGGCCGGCCCCATCGCCGCCGACGCCGGGCTGGAGGTCACCGGGGACGGTCGGATCGTCGTCGACCGCACCATGCGGTCGGTCTCGCACCCGAACGTCTACGCCGTCGGCGACAGCGCCTACGCCATCGGCGACAACGGCCTGCCGCTGCCGATGTCCTGCGCCTCGGCCGGCTACACCGGCATGCAGGCCACGGCCGCGATCGTGGGACGTCTGACCGGACGCAAGGTCCCGAACGTCAAGCTGGACTACCACGGCAACCACATCAGCCTCGGGCGGCGGGACGGGATCCTCCAGCTGGTCGACGCCGAAGCGCGGGCGAAGCCGACGTACATGGGCGGCCGGAAGGCCGCGCGGATCAAGGCGGGCATCCTCAAGGGCGCGCTGTGGACCACCTCCCACCCGACCTTCGGCCTGCCCAAGCGCAAGCGCCGCCTGGCCGCCGCGCCCGGTCTGTCCGCCGAGAAGCGGGAGACCGTGAGATGAACGACCACACCACCGACCTGGCGACCGAAGCGTTCGTCGCCCACCGCAACCTGCTCTTCACCGTCGCCTACGAGATGCTCGGATCGGCGGCCGACGCCGAAGACGTCCTCCAGGAGACCTGGCTGCGCTGGATCAAGGTCGACCTGGGGCAGGTCACCGACCAGCGGGCGTACCTGGTGCGGATCACGACCCGGCAGGCCCTCAACCGGCTGCGCGCCATGAAGCGCCGCCGCGAGGCGTACGTCGGCCAGTGGCTGCCCGAGCCACTGCTCACCGCACCTGACGTGGCCGAGGACATCGAACTCGCCGAGAGCATGTCGATGGCGATGATGCTCGTCCTGGAGAGCCTCTCCCCGACCGAGCGGGCGGTGTTCGTGCTGCGCGAGGTCTTCGAGTTCGCGTACGACGAGATCGCCGAGGCCGTCGGCAAGACCCCGGCGGCCGTACGGCAGATCGCGCACCGCGCCCGGGGGCACGTCGACGCCCGCCGGCCGCGCCGGACGGCCTCCGCGAGTGAGGCCCGGGCGGCGCTGGAGTCCTTCCAGCGTGCCCTGGAGACCGGGGACCCGCAGGGTCTCCTCGACGTACTCGCCCCCGATGTCGTGCTGCTCAGCGACGGCGGCGGAGTCAAGAAGGCCGCGCTGCATCCGGTCATCGGCGCCGAGAAGATCGTCCGCTTCTATCTCGGCGGCTCCGCCAAGGTCCAGGCCACGATCACCTGGGGGCCCACCGTGGTCAACGGCAGCCCGGCGCTCGCCCTGTACGTGGGCGGCGAGTTCGAGGGCGTCATGGCCGCCCGTGTGGAGGACGCCCGCATCACCGGCCTCTACTTCGTCCGCAACCCCGAAAAGCTCACCCACGTCACCGCCGAGACCCCGCTCACCCTGCGCTGACGCCGACACCACGTGCCGCCGCGCCCGCCTGCCGCCGGTCGGAAAACCGGTGGCGGGCCCGGTCGGACCGTGGTGAGGATCGAGGCATGTCAGACTTCCTGGAGACCGGCCGGCTCGTCCTGCGGGCGTTCACCGCGGCCGACACCGATCACCTGCTCGCCCTGGACAACGACCCCGAGGTCATGCGCTTCATCAACGGTGGCCGTCCCACCAGCCGCGAGGCGATCGAGACGCGGACGCTGCCGCGGCTCCTGCACGACTACCCGTGCTGGGAGACCCGTGGTTACTGGGCCGCGCGGGAGAAGACCACCGGCGCCTTCCTGGGGTGGTTCGAGTTCCGGCCGCTGGAGGAGCACAGCCCCGCCGTGGTCGAACTCGGCTACCGGCTGAACCAGGCGGCATGGGGGCGCGGCTACGCCACCGAGGGGTCCCGGGCCCTGATCGACAAGGGGTTCACGGACCTGGGGGTCGAGCGGGTCACGGCGAACACGATGGCCGTCAACACCCGTTCCCGTCGCGTCATGGAGAAGTCGGGCCTGTCCTTCGTCCAAAACTTCACCGGGGACTGGCCGGAGGCGATCGAAGGCTCCGAGCACGGTGAAGTCGCGTACGAACTCACCCGGACCGCCTGGGAAAGGAGCGGCCCAGGGTGCGGAGGGCCTCGCCGCGGGGTGGGACGTCGGGGAGGTGACGGGCCGCCGACTGTATGAGGAGGGTGGTCAGGGCCAGTTCCAGTTCCGGGGTGACGGGTGCCGGGGCGGGGTGCCGGGCTTCGGGGGTGATGACGGCTTCGAGACGGGTGCGCGTGGCGGTGAGCAGGCGGGCGGCCAGTGCGTGCGGGTCCGGGTGGCCCGCGGCCTCCAGGACGGTGGGCAGGGTGGTGGACAGGTCGTCGAGGATGGCCTCGCGGTGGTCGCGCAGGAGGGCCGCGGGTGCCGGCAGGGGGCGGCCGCGGGGCGACCAGGGTGGTGTCACCCGGCTGAGCCCTTCGTGGAGGGCGTCCGCGAAGCTGCGGCTGATGAGGTCCAGCGTGTCGTCGAGCCCGGTCTCGGCGGGGGTGGTGCCGCTCATCTCGTCTCCCTCGGACTGCGGTTGACCGACGTGTCTGGCGTGAACGTAGCCAGGGCGTCCCACAGCGGGCCCATGTCCGGGTCACCGGGGGCTCTTTGGCTGATTCGCGCTGCTCAGGGGGCGGGGCGCGTGAGATGCGTAACGTTCTCGGTACGGACCAATGCGCTGAGTTAGTGTGACCGCATGCGATTCGGGGTGCTGGGCCCGCTGGAGGTGTGGACCGATACGGGGAGGCCGGTTCGAGTCCCCGAGGTGAAGGTCCGCACCCTGCTCGCCGGTCTGATCGCCGGGCACGGACAGGTGGTGCCCACGCTCCGGCTCATCGAGGCGCTGTGGGGCGGTTCGCCCCCCGCCAACCCCACCGCGTCCCTGCAGGCCAAGGTCTCTCAGTTACGGCGGGCCCTGGAGGACGCCGAGGAGGGCTCACGGGACCTCGTGGCGCACCGGCCGCCGGGGTATGTGCTGCTGGCCGCGGAGGACGCGGTGGACGTGGGGCGGTTCCGGTCCCTGGTGGCGCGGTCGCGGGCGCTCGGCGATCCGGCCCAGAAGGCCGGGGTGCTGACGGACGCTCTGGCGCTGTGGCGTGGGCCCGCGTTCGCGGACTTCGCCGACGAGCCCTTCGTACGGAGTGCCATCGTCGGTCTGGAGGAGGAACGGCTGACGGCGGTCGAGGAGCATGTGGAGGCCCGGCTCGAACTGGGCGAGCACGGGCTGCTCGTGGGCGAGCTGACGGCGCTGGTGGCGGCCCATCCGCTGCGGGAGCGGCTGCGGATGGCGCACATGCGGGCCCTGTACCAGGTGGGCCGGTCGTCGGAGGCCCTGGACAGCTACGCGGATCTGCGGCGCCATCTCGACGAGGAGCTGGGTCTGGCGCCGGGCCCCGCGATCGACGCGCTGCAACAGGCCGTTCTGCGCCAGGACCCGGCGCTCAGGTCGACGGCGGTGGCGCCGGTGTCCGGGACGGCGGCGGCAGCGGTACGGGTCAGGACCAACCTGCCGGACGCGGCGAACGCCCTGGTCGGGCGGGACGCGGCGGTGGCGGAGGGCCGCCGTCTGATCGCGCGGAACCGGCTCGTGACGTTCACCGGGCCCGGCGGTGTGGGCAAGACGCGGCTGGCCGTCGCCGCCGCGCGGGAGCCGGCCGGGGACTTCCCTGATGGTGTGTGGCTGGTCGAGCTGGCAGGGGTGCGGCCGGAGGAGGACGGCACGGAGGCGTCGTGCCTCGCCGACCACGTCCTCGCGACGCTGGGGATCCGGGAGGAGGCCGACAACACGGAGGGCCCCGCCCCGGTCATGGACCTGTGCCGGTCGGGGCGGCTGCTGGTGGACTCGGTGGCGTCCCGCGAGCTGCTCGTCGTGCTCGACAACTGCGAGCACATGGTGGACGAGGTCGCGGCGCTGGTGGGGCTGCTGCTGGAGAAGGCGCCGGGGGTCAAGGTGCTGGCCACCAGCCGGGAGCCGCTGCGCGTCCAGGGCGAGACGGTGTGGCCGGTACCGCCGCTGGAGCTGCCCGCGTCGGCGGAGCGCGCCGCGCTCGAACGGTCCAGCGCCGTCGAGCTGTTCGTGGAGCGTGCCAGGGCCGCGGACCCATCGTTCGTCCTCGATCCCGCCACGGCTCCGGCGGTGGCCGCGGTCTGCCGCCGGCTGGACGGGATACCGCTGGCGCTGGAGCTGGCGGCCACACGGGTCCGGGCACTGGGCGTGCACGAGCTGCTGGAACGGCTCGACGACCGCTTCCGGCTGCTCAACACCGGCTACCGGGGCGCACCGCCGCGTCAGCAGACGCTGCAGGCGACCATCGACTGGAGCTGGAGCCTGCTGTCCGAGGCGGAGCAGACGGTGCTGCGCCGCCTGTCGGTGCACCGGGAGGGCTGCACGCTGGCGGCGGCGGAGGACGTGTGCGGCGGGGGTGACGTGCCGCGCGGCGAGGTCGTCGACATCCTGGCCCGGCTGGTGGACCGGTCCCTGATCACCCGGGGCGACGACCGGGCGGGGGCGCGCTACCGGCTGCTGGAGTCGGTGTGCGCGTACGCCGAGGACCGGCTCGACGACGCGGGCGAGGCCGCGGAGCTGGCCTGGCGGCACGCCCTCCACTACACGGAGCTGGCCGAGCGGGCGAGGCCCCACCTGCACGGCCCGGACCAGCACCGGTGGCTCCAGCGGCTGTCGGCGGAGACCGCGAACTTCCGGCAGGCGCTCCAGGAGGCGCGCAAGCGGGGCGCGGCCCGGCTCGCGCTGCGCCTGGTCAACGCGCTGGCCTGGTACTGGATCCTGATGGGGCGGCTGACGGACGCTCACCGGTCGCTCGCCTCCGTGCTGGAGCTGACCCATGCGGTGGCGACGGGGCCGGGCGGGGGCGACCGTACGGGAATCGGTACGGCGAGCGGTACGGCGAGCGGTACGGGGACGGGAGTGCCGGCCCGGTCGGTGTCGGACACCATGGCAGGACCGGCCATCGCAGCCCCGCCGGCCACCGCGCCGGAACCAGGGCGCCGGGCCGGGTCCGGGTCCGGAGCCGGATACGGGGCCTGGACCGGGTGGGAGCCGGGGAGCGGGCGCGCCGAGACGGTGGCCGGGCGCGCCGAGACGGTGGCCGGGGGCGGCGATCCGGCCGGTGTCCTGGCCGAGGCGGCCGAGGCGGCCGAGGCGGCCGAGGCCGCGACCTGGTACGAGGGAATCGGGCTGCTGCTCGGCGAGGGGAGGCCGCAGGAACGTGGCGGCGGCGGGGCGGGCCCGGGGCCGGGGCCGGAGGAGCGGTGCTCGGTGGGCCGGGCACGCGCCAAGTGGTTCGTGGGGTACGCCCTGTGGGAGGTGGGCGCGCTCTGCGCGTCCGCGGAGCGGGTCAACGCGGCACTGGCCGACTTCCGGGCGCTGCGCGACGGCTGGGGGGTGGCCGCGGCGCTCAGCAGCCGCGCGGCCCTGGCCATGGCGCGGGGCGACCTGGACACGTTGCACGACGACGCGCTGGAGGCACGCGCGCAGTTCACCTGGCTCGGTGACGTGTGGGGCCAGTTGAAGGCGGCGCAGGCGCTGGCCGTGCACGCCGAGATCACCGCCGACTACGCGCTGGCGGCGCAACTGCACCGGGAGGGGCTGCGGATGGCGGAGTCGCTGGAGCTGTGGTCGGAGGTGTCGCGGCAGCTGTCCGGCCTGGGGCGGATCGCGCTGCTGTCCGCGCGGTACGACGAGGCGGACGAGTTCCACCGGCGGGCCCTGCGGCTGGCGGTCGAGCAGGGCAACCGGCCCGCCGAGCAGATGGCCGAGCTGGGCCTCGCCCTGGGCGCGCGCCGTCAGGGCGACCTGGAGACGGCGGAAGCGCATCTGCGGCCGTGGCTCTGCTGGAACCACAGCCGTGGGGCGAGCAACGGGCTCGCTCTGATCCTGGCCGAGCTGGGCTTCTGCGCCGAGCTGCGGGACGACGCCGCCGCCTGTTTCGCCCACCACCGGGACGGTCTGCGGGCCGCCCTGGCGTCGGAGGACGCCCGGGCGGTGGCGCTGGCCCTGGAGGGTCTGGCCGGGGGCCACAGCCTGGTGTGCCGCCCCGCGCGGGCCGCACGGCTGCTGGGCGTGGCGGCGGCGGCCCGGGCCGAGTCGGGAGCGCCGCTCCCGCCGTCGGAGCGGGCGGACGTCGACCGGATCGCGGCCCGCGCCCGCGCCTCGCTGGGCACGGAGGGATTCACCACGGAGTACGCCGTCGGCAAGGGGCTGGACATGGGGGACGTGGTCCGGGAGGAACAGGCGGACGCGCCGCTCCCGGACGACGGGTGCGCGGGCGGGGCCGGGGGCGCGGCCTGGAGCGGGGGCGCGGCCGGGGGCGGGAGCGCCGCCGCGTTCCGTACCCGGCGGTCCCCCGCACCGGGCGGCATCCCGGCCTGAACCGGGGGCCGCCCCCTCCCGCCGTACCGCGTGGTGGATCAGCGTGCGGATTCGTCGGTCCAGATGCGGCTGCTCAGGTCGGCGCCCCGCAGCACCTGGACGCGCCAGGGGTCGATCCGCAGGACGTGGTACTTGGGGTCGGTGGGGCCGCGCCAGAAGTTCCCGGGGTTGTAACCGACGCCCGCCGGGCTGCCCTTGGCGTACAGGTCCCAGGCGTACTGCCTGGTCTCCGGGTCGTCGACCCAGTGGGAGACGCTGTCGACGAAGACCGCGTTCTGCCGGGGGTTCCAGTACGAGTAGGTGGTGTGCGGGTTGTTCGCCAGGTGGGCGACCTTGACGGGGGTCTTGTAGGCGGCCAGCCAGCCGACCGGTTTGCCGTCGACGGTTTCCCAGATGGGCAGCAGGACGCGGGCCCGCGGGCGGCCCTTCTTGTCGACGGTGATCATCGTGCAATAGACGATGTCCTGGATGTAGCTGTTGAATGCGCTCTCGATTTCGGAGAACGTACTGACCTTTACATGCGCCATGACGACGGTACCTCGGAAGTCAATCGAAGAAATGGGGGCATTCACGCCCAGTCGACTTCAGCGTGCCGCACCGTCGGCCCCGGCAGAAGAAGGCACTTTGAAGTCACCGACTCACCGCCGGGGAACTAGTTCCAGGCTCCGTTCACCGCCGCCTCCTTCACGAACTCCGTGAAGTCGCGCGGCGGGCGGCCCAGGACGCGCTCGACGGTGTCGGTCGGAGCGGCGTTGCGGCCGTCCCGGATCTGGCCGACCAGGTCGGCGACGAAGAGCGCGTAGTCCTCCGGCACGTCGTAGGACACCAGTTCCGCCACGTACGCCTCGTGCGTCATGGGCACATACGTGAGCGGGCGGCCGGTCGCGCGGGAGATCTCCTCGGCGGCCTCCGCCATGCCCCAGGCGCGGGCGCCGCTCAGCTCGTGGACCTGCCCGTCGTGCCCGTCGTCGAGCAGCGCGGCCACGGCCACCTCGGCCACGTCGCCGGCGTCGACGAACGGCTCGCGGCCGTCGCCCGCCGGCAGCCGCAGCTCGCCGGCGCGTACGGAGTCCAGCAGGACGCCCTCGTCGAAGTTCTGGAAGAACCAGTTGGGCCGCAGCACGGTCCATTCGGCGCCGGACTCCCGTACGCCGCTCTCGCCCGCGCCGAGGTCCTTGCCGCCGACGGGCCCCGAGGTCCGCGCCTGGAGCAGCACGAGCCGCTGTACGCCGCGGTCGACGGCCAGTTCGGCCAAAGCGCGTATCTGGGCCGCGGCGTCCCACTCGCCGGGCTTGTCCTGCCGGTCGACGATGTACGCGGCCCGGGCGCCGGTGAGGGCGGCCTCCCAGGTGCGGTCGTCGTCCCAGTCGAAGCGGACCTCGCTCGACCGGCTGGCGACCCGGACCGACGCGCCGCGCGCCCGCAGGGCGTCGACGACGCGGCGCCCCGTCTTACCGGTGCCTCCCAGGACCAGGATGTTTCTCTCCGTCATGGCTTCGCCTTCCCTTGGCGGGTGCAGTGTTCCCTTTGGTGGGTGGGGACTGTGCCGGTGGTGGGACCGGGGGTCACCGGGCCGCGGCGGCTCTTCCGCGGCCCGGTGACCACCCGTGGAGACGTGGATCAGAGGAAGGGGGTGTCCGGGGCCAGGCCCAGGAGGGCCCGCCCGTGCACCTCCTGGTTGGTGTTGAACGCGAACAGGGCGTGCAGGGCCAGGCCCCGCATGTCGCGGTGGTAGCGCTGGAACGGGACGTCCCGCATGATCACCGACGCGCCGCTGGCCTCGAACAGCTCGTCGACGGCCTCCTTGGCGAGCTGGATCGCGTAGCCGGCCCGGCCGCGCACGGCGGCCCGGTCCTCGACGGACGGCTGCGTGCCCGCGTCGGCGTGCTCCTGGAGCAGCCGGAGCCAGGTCTCCTGCAGCGCCTCGGCGGCGGCGATCTTGTTGGCCGCCGTGGCGACCTGGATCTGCGTCACCGGGGACTGGCTCTGGTCGGTCCACGACGTGTACGTGATGCCGCGCCCGGGCAGCCGCTCCAGGAACAGCTCGAACGCGCCGCGCGCGATGCCGAGGTACGCGGAGGCGCCCTGCGCCATGAAGAAGGGGATGAACGCGTAGTTGCGGCCCGTGGCACCGGTGTTGGAGCGGTCGCCCGTCGTGCCGGCGAGCACGTCGAGGAGGCTGATCACCCGGTGCGCGGGGACCTTGACGTCCTTCGCGGTGACCGTGGAGCTGCCCGTGCCGGCGGCGGCGGAGGCGTGCCAGTCGTCGGCGATCTCCAGCTCGGAGAACGGGACCAGCGCCGCGTGCGGGACGGGCGTGCCGTCGGGGGCGGGCAGCAGCGCGGCCAGCAGTCCCCAGCCGGCGCCGCGCGCACCGGAGATCCACTTCCAGCTGCCGGTCAGCGCGTAGCCGCCGTCCTCCGGGGTGAGCTGCCCGCTGGGGGTGAAGCCGGTGGAGACCCGGAGGGACCCGTCGGCGTAGACCTCCTTCTGGGCCGCGTCGGGGAACAGGCTGGGCACCCAGGAGCTGGAGACCCAGATCATCGCCACCCAGCCGGTGGCCGTGTCGGCGCGGGCGATCTCGCTGAGCACCTTCACCTGGTCCGCGACCGGGGCCTCCAGGCCGCCGAACCGGCTCGGGACGTTGAGGCGGAACACACCGGCCTTCTCCAGCAGTTCGATGTTCTCGTCGGGAATCCAGCGGCGTTCCTCGGCCGCCGCGCCGGACTTCCGGAACCGGTCGCCCAGGGACTTCACCTCGTCGAGCACCGCGGTGACGGGGCTGTCGGTCGTGGTCATTCTGCCTCCTCAGCAGTTCTGATCCGGCGGTTCTTCTGAATCCGGCCGCGAGTTCCGGATTCATCTTGGCGAGGAGACCTCTTGCGCGGGTCACCGGTCGCTCTCCTGTTTCCGCGCGGTGTGATGGGCGGACTGAGAGAAGCCAGTGGCCGGTAATCGACCGGAATCCAAGCGGAATTGACCGCACCGGGACGAAAGGGAAAGAGAAAGCCCCGGACCGGAATGACCGGAACGGGGCTGCACGGACCGCGGAAGGCGGAAAAGGGAATCGCCCCAGGCCCGGGGGAGTCGGCCTGGGGCGATGCTCGGGGTGGCCCCGCTGGGACGGGGCCGGGCTCCTGGGGTCAGCGGGCAGTGGTCTCCACCGGCTCCAGGACCGGGGCCGTGCCCTCGGCGTCCGGCTCGGCGTCCGCCGCGCCGCTCTTGCCGCGCAGCCCGAACATGCTGATCACGACGGCGAGCAGGGCGGCCGCCAGCGGGACGATCAGCCCCGCGCGGTAGCCCTCCAGCATGGCGTCCGGCGTGGTGCCGTTCGTCGCGGCGGCGCTCACGGCGGTGACGGCGGACAGACCCAGCGCGGCACCGAACTGGAAGGAGGTGTACAGCAGGCCGCCGGCGACGCCCTGCTCCTCCTCCGCGATGCCCTCGGTGGCGACGATGGTCAGCGGGCCGTACGCCAGGGAGAAGGCCAGGCCCAGGATGATCAGGCTCGGGAACATCATCATGTACGTCCAGTCGAGCTGCAGCGGCAGCATCAGGGCGTACGACAGCGAGGCCAGCAGCAGGCCGCCGAAGATGACCCGGCCGTTGCCGAACTTGTTCACCAGCTTCGGCGTGAGGGTGGGCGACAGGATCGCGTCGATGCCGATCACGATCAGGGCGAAGCTGGTCTCCAGGGTCGACCAGCCGCGCAGCTCCTGCAGGTACAGCACGGCGATGAACTGGAACCCGAAGAACCCGGCGGCGAACAGCAGACCGGCGAGGTTCGCCCGGACCAGGCTGCCGGTGCGGAAGATGCCCAGACGGACCAGCGGAGCGGACGACTTGCGCTCGATCAGGACGAACGTCAGGAACAGCAGCAGGCTGACGGCCACGGTGAGGGCGGTCTGGGACACCGCGACATGGCTGGCGCGCTCGACGGAGAACACCAGCAGCAGGATGGCCACCGTCACGCTCACGGCACCGCCCAGGTCGACGCCCTGGCCGGAGCGGTCGGGGCGGGGCGACTTCGGAATGAGGGCGAGGCCGGTGACCAGGATGAGGAAGGACAGGATGACCGGGGCGAAGAACACCCAGCGCCAGTCGACCGAGGCCAGCAGACCGCCGACGACCAGGCCGATGGAGAAGCCGCCGGCCGCGGTGCCCGAGTAGACGAGCAGGGCCTTGTTGCGCTGCGGGCCCTCGTCGAAGCTGGTGGTGATGATCGACAGACCGGCCGGGGTCATGAACGCCGCGGCGACACCCGTCACGAAGCGGGCGACGATCAGCATCCAGCCCTCGGTGGCGAGACCGCCGAGACCGGAGAAGAGCAGGAAGACGGTCAGCCAGAAGATGAACATCTGGCGGCGGCCGAACAGGTCGGCGGCACGCCCGCCGAGCAGCATGAAGCCGCCGTAGCCGAGGACGTAGGCGCTCATGACCCACTGGAGCATGCCGGTGGACAGGCCGAGGTCGCCGCGGATCTGCGGCAGGGCCACGTTGAGCATGGCCACGTCGACGCCCTCGAGGAAGATCGCACCACAGAGCACGAACAGCACGCCCCACGCGCGCCCACTCATGCGATCGGTGCCGCTATCCGAAGGGGATTGCAGTGCGGACACGGGAAAGCTCCTTGAGATGAAGGACGGTACGGAAACGGAAGATGAAGAGCGGGGGAGGAAGCGGGCAACCTCAGATGACGGCTCCTCAGATCATGGAGTCGTCAGGGGAGTTGGGGGGTGGTTCCCACTTGTAACCACAAGCATCATCAGGCAGGCTCCCTACCTATGGAAGAAGGCACTTTGAAGTCACCGACTCACTGCACGGGTACCGAGGACGACTACGAGGTCATGCAGTGGGACACCCGGCAGGGCTGTGAGGTACGGCAGATCCTCGACCGGGTGGCCGACAAGTGGTCCCTGCTCGTCATCGCGCTCCTGGACCGCCGCAGCCTGCGCTTCTCCGAGCTGCGCCGGCAGATCGACGGCATCAGCCAGCGCATGCTGACCGTCACCCTGCGCCAGCTCGAACGGGACGGCCTGGTCAAGCGCACCGTCCACCCGGTGGTGCCGCCGCGCGTGGACTACGAGCTGACGCCCCTGGGGGCGACCCTGCACGACACCATCCGCAGCCTCGTCATCTGGACCGAGGAGCACCAGAACGAGATCGCGGCCTCCCGCACCGACTACGACCGCCGGATGGCTCACGAGGCCGCCCAGGCGTCCTGATCCTCCGCCGGCCCGCGCCGACCGTTTGGCATGACCAGGGCGACATGACCGTCCGATGACCACGGTGTGCTCACCGGGTGATCACACGGAGATAGCTTCCGGGGCCGGACCCCGTTGTTCCCGACGGGTACGGCCAGTACGGAGGAAAGACGTGACCAGTCGCCAGGAGTCAGCCGCCACCGGTGTGCTCGAAGCAGTACGCGAAGCCGCCCCGGCCGTCAGAGCGCACGGCGCCGAGGCGGAGGAACAGGGCCGGGTCCCCCGGGAGACGCTCAGACACCTGGACCGGGCGGGCGTCTTCCGTATGTCCGTGCCCGAGCGGTACGACGGCCTCGGCCTGCCCGTCGCCGAACAGGCCCGGGTGGTCGAGGAGATCGCCCGCGCCTGCCCGTCCACCGGCTGGAACATGACGGTGTGGCTCACCGGCGCGCTCATGGCCGGGCTGTATCCGGAGGAGACCCGCAAGGAGGTCTTCGCCGGCGGTTCGGTACGGGTGTCGATCGGCTTCGCCCCGACGGGCCGGCTCACCCCGGTGGACGGCGGCTACCGGCTGACCGGCCGCTGGAACTACAACTCCGGCTGCCACGCCGCCGACTGGGACTGCGTCGCGGCCATGCTGGAGCACCCGGACGGCACCGAGGAGGAGTTCTTCGCCCTGGTCCCGTTGAGCGAGATGTCCGTCGTCGACGACTGGGACGTGTCGGCCGGCCGGGGCACCGGCAGCGCCACCACGGTCGCGGACGAGGTGTTCGTGCCGGCGCACCGGCTGCTCCCGTACGAGGCGGCCACCGCGGGCGCACCCGCCGTCCCGGAGGGCGAGGAGCCGTCGGGGCGCGGCTACGGCGTGGTCGCGTTCATCATGTCGCTGTACGCGGCGATGGCCGTGGGCACCGCCCGGGGCGCGTACGAGCTGTTCCTGGAGCGGCTGCCGGGCCGGGGCATCACGTACACCACCTGGGACGACCAGCGGGCCCATCCGCTGACCCAGATGCAGGTCGCGGAGGCCGCCAACAAGATCGACGCGGGTGCGGCGCTGCTGGGCAGGGTGCTGACGCTGATGCAGGAGCGCGCCGACGCCGGAGTGGAGCCGACGACCGAGGAGAAGGGCGTGGTGCGCGGCCGCGCCGCGTTCGCGGCCACGCTGGCCAAGGAGGCCGTCGAGGTGCTCCACACCATGAGCGGCGCCTCGGTGATCAAGCGCAGTGTGCCGTTCCAGCGTTTCCACCGCGACATCCTGGGCTTCTCGCTGCACGCCCTGGCCCAGGTCCACACCAACCTGGAGGTGCAGGGGCGCGTCCTGCTGGGCCTCGACCCGGGGACCGACATCCTCTGACCCCGGGACCCTGGGACCCCGGGACACCGGGACACCGGGACCCTGGGACCCCGGGACCCCGGGGACCCCGGGGACACCGGGGACACCGGGGACACCGGGGACACCGGGACCCTGGGACCCCGGGCCGAAAACGGCGGG
>NZ_JABWDV010000344.1:86929-91818 GCF_013362995.1 Streptomyces sp. TRM64462
ACGGCCGTTTCGTGCGCGTCCTCGTATGTCAGGGCGCGGGCGGGAAGTGGCCCTCCTGGACGAAGAACTCGACGTACCTGGCGAACAGTTCGGCGGTGAGCGGCGGGCAGGCGATGCCCGTGCCCTCCAGCGCCCGCTCGGTCTCCGTCGTGTCGATGGGCGGGTAGAACGCGTCCGTGTCGGAGGTCATCATCTCGAACGCGTGCAGCAGCGGCAGCAGCGCGTTCTCCCGGTCGGCGCGCACCGCCGCGGTCCACTCGGACCAGTCGGCCTCGCCGAGCCGGTAGCCGAGGCCGCGCAGATACGTCACACAGTCCGCGAGGCTCAGCGAGCTCCGGTTGAACAGGTGGTACGTGCCGCCGGCGCCCTCCGGCCGGGTCGAGACGCCCAGGATCGCGGCGCTGACGTAGTCGACGGGCAGCAGGTGGAAGCGGCCTCCGGCTCCGGAGGGCACGGTCCCCGCCTGGAGCAGCCCCTTGAGGCTGAGCCACACGAAGTCACGGGTCTGGCAGGCGCCGTTCTGCTGGTCGCCGGAGATCACGTCGACTCGGTAGACGGACACCGGAAGCCCCCGCTCCCTGGCCAGCCCGACGACCTGCTCGGCGACCCACTTGCTGCGCAGGTAGCCGCTGGGCAGCGCCTCGGCCGGGCCCGTCGGGTCGGTGACCTTCAGCGGTACGCCCGGGGCGACCGGCCCGTCGAACACCCCGACCGTGGACACGTGATGGACGGGCACCGTGCGGTGCCGGGCCGCCAGCCGCAGCACCTCGCGGGTGCCGCCCACGTTGGCCGTGCGCAGCGCCTGGTAGGGGTGCAGCCAGTGGACCGTGGCACCCGCGTGGTAGACCACGTCGACCGTACGCGCGAGGGTGTCGAACCGTTCCTCGGTGAGCCCGAGCCGCTCGTCGGCGAGGTCGCCGACGAGCACGCGGAGCCGGTCCTCGTCGATCTCGTCCCACACGCGGTACCACTTCAGGCTGCCGCGCAGCCGCTCGTACGCCGCCTTCTCGTCGGCGCCGCGCACCAGGCAGTGGATACGGGCGGAGGTGGTGCGCATGAGGTCGCGCAGCAGGAACGCGCCGAGGAAGCCGCTGGCGCCGGTGAGCAGGATCTCGCGCGGATCGGAGACCGTGCGGACCACTTCGGCCGCCGGGCGGATGTCGTCGGGCAGGTGGATGTCGGCCGCGTAGTCGACGGCACCGCCGTGGCCGTGCGGGCCGCCAGGGCCGCCGGCCACCGTGGCGCCGCCGGTCGCGGCCCCGGCTCCGGTGCCGTCGCCGGTGCCGTCGACGTCGCGGGCGGCCAGGAGGGCGTCCCGTAGGAGGGTGGCGAGGGCGCGCGGCGTCGGGTGGTCGAAGACCACCGTGGCGGGCAGGGAGAGGCCGCTGACCGCAGCGGCGCGGTTGCGCAGCTCCACCGAGGTCAGCGAGTCGAACCCGAGCTGCGGGAAGGGCCGTTCCGGGTCGATGCCCTGGCCGCCGGACCGGCCGAGGACCCGGGCGACCTCCTGGAGCAGGGCTTCCAGCACCGCCTCGTACGCCTCCTCCCCACTGGTCCCGGCGAGCCGGTCGGCGAGCGGGGGTCCCGCGTCGGCGGCGTCCCGCGCGGTGCTCCGGGCGGGGACGCGCACCAGGGCGGCCAGGACGGCGGCGACCCGTGCCTGTTCGCGCAGGACGGCAAGGTCGAGCGGTGTGGCGACGGTGTCGGGGCGGCCGGTCCGCAGGGCGAGGTCGAACAGGGCGAGGCCCTGCCCGGTGGGCACCTGGCGGAAGCCGCTGCGGGCGATGCGCTCGCGGTCGGTGTCCGTGAGGTCGCCGGTCAGCCCGGTGGCCTGCGCCCACAGGCCCCAGGCCAGGGAGGCGGCGGGCAGTCCGTGGGCGGCACGGTGCCGGGCGAGCGCGTCGAGGAACCCGTTCGCCGCGGCGTACGTGGACTGGCCGGGGCCGCCGACGACCGCGGCGACCGACGAGAACATCACGAACGCGGTCAGGTCGAGGCCGCGGGTCAGGTCGTGGAGGTGCCAGGCCGCGTCCGCCTTCGGGCGGAGTACCGCGTCGAGCCGGTCCGGGGTCTGTGCGGCGATCACACCGTCGTCGAGGACACCGGCGGTGTGCACCACCGCGCGCAGCGGGCGCTGTTCGGGGACGGCGGCGAGCAGCCCGGCGAGTGCGTCGCGGTCCGACACGTCGACGGCGGCGACGGTCACCGAGGCGCCGAGCCCCGTCAGTTCGGCGATCAGCTCGCCCGCGCCCGGCGCGTCGGCCCCGCGCCGGCTGGCCAGCAGCAGGTGCCGTACACCGTGGGCGGTCACCAGGTGGCGGGCGAACAGGGCACCCAGGGAGCCGGTGCCGCCGGTGACGAGGACGGTGCCTTCGGGGTCCCAGACGGGTGCGCCCGTGCTCGCGGGGGCCGGCCGGGGGGCGCGGGCCAGGCGCGGCACGCGCACGCTCGGGGCGGCGCCCGCGTGGCGTACGGCGGCCTGGGGCTCACCGGAGGCGACGAGCGCCGAGAGGGTGTCCTCCAGGTCCGTGGTGTCACCCTCCGGCAGGTCGGACGGCACGTCGGCCAGTGCCTCGGACGGCGCATCGGCCAGGACGTCGGACGGTACGTCGGCCAGGACGATCCGGCCGGGCGACTCCGACTGGGCGGACCGCAGCAGCCCCCAGGCGGCCGCGGCGCCGAGGTCGGTGACGTCCTCACCGTCGGCCGCGGAGACGGCGCCGCTGGTGAGCACGGTCAGCGGGACGGCGGACAGGGCGTCCTGCGCCAGCCATTCCCGGGCCAGGTCCAGGGCGCGGCCGACCGTCGTACGGACCGCGTCGGGGACGGTGTCCGGGGCGGTCGCGGCGGCGGGCGGGGACGTGAGACGGACCCGTACGGCGTCGATCCGCGCCCCGGCCGCGACGGCGGCGGCGACCGCGGCCGGGTCCGGGTAGTCGCCCTCCGGGCCGAGCTCGGCCCAGCGGAGCCGGGCGGGCGCGAACGGCAGCGGCTGCCACTCCACTTGGTACAGGGCGTCGTGGACACGGTCCCGTACGGCGGTCAGCGCGGCCGCCTCGACGGGGCGGAGGGTCACGGCGTCCACGTCGGCGACCGGCTCCCCCGCCGGGTCGGTGAGACGCAGCGCGTACGTGTCGTCGGCGTCGGGGACCGGGACGGCCCGGACCCTCAGCTCGCGCGCCCCGGTGGCGTACAGGCGTACGCCGCGCCAGCGCACGGCCTCCCAGGTGTCCTCCTGCCCGGGCAGCGACCGCAGGGCCGCGTCCAGCAGCATCGGGTGCAGGCCGAACTCGCCTGCCTGCTCGGTGAGTTCGTCGTCAATGCGGACTTCGGCGAGGGCTTCGCCCGGCTCGCCGTCCGGCTCGTCCGCGGCGGTGGGCGGGGTGAGCGGTGCGGTGCCCAGGACTCCGTGGGCGTGGCGTATCCACGAGGCGCCCGGGTCCTGGTCGGGCCGGGAGTGGACGGTGAAGGCGCGCGCGCCCCCGTGGGGGTCGGCGGGCCCGACCCGGATCTGGAGGTGGAGGCCGCCCGTGGCGGGCAGGACCAGCGGCTCGTCGAGGGTGAGGCCGTCCAGTGTGGTGCAGCCGGTCTCGTCGCCCGCGCGGATCGCCAGCTCGGTGAGGACCGAGGCCGGTACGGAGGCCGTGCCCGCCGCCGGGCGCCCGGCGAGCCACGGGTGTGTACGGACGGAGAGGCGGCCCGTGAACACGGTCTCGTCGCTGTCGCCGAGGGTCAGCGCGGCACCGAGCAGGGGGTGCCCGGCCGTGTCGAGGCCGAGGCCCCCGGCGTCGGCGGACGTGGGCGCGTCGACCCAGTAGCGCTGGTGCTGGAAGGCGTACGTGGGGAGGGGCACGCGGCGGGCGCCGGAACCGGCGAAGAACGCCTCCCAGTCCACCGCGACCCCGGCGTGGCGGAGTTCCGCCACGCCCTCGACGAGGGCGCGCGGCTCGTCGCGGCGACGCCGCTGGAGGGCGAGGGCGATGCTGCCGGCCGCCGTGCGGCCGTCGGCGGCCAGGACGTCGCGGGCGAGGGCGGTGAGAACACCGTCGGGGCCGATCTCGACGAAAGCGGTGACGCCCTGCTCGGCCAGGGTGGTGACGGCGTCGGCGTAGCGGACGGCGTGGCGTACCTGCCGTGCCCAGTAGTCGGCGCCGCGCAGGTCGTCGCCGGTGGCGAGCCGGCCGGTCAGGGTGGAGACGACGGGGATCTCCGGGGCGCGGTAGTCGAGCTCCTTGGCGACCGTACGGAACTCCTCCAGCATCCCGTCCATCAACGGCGAGTGGAACGCGTGCGAAACGGTCAGCCGCCGCACCCTCCTGCCCTGCCCGGTGAGGTGGCCGACGGCCTCCTCGACGGCGCTCTCCACACCGGAGATCACCACGGCGTTCGGGCCGTTGACAGCGGCCACACCCACCTCGCTCTCGCGACCGGCCAGCAACTCGGCGACCTCGTCCTCCGTCGCCTCGACGGCGACCATCACACCGCCGTCCGGCAACGCCTCCATCAACCCCGCACGCGCCGCCACCAGACGACACGCATCCCCAAGCCCCAGCACACCCGCCACATGAGCCGCCGCCAACTCACCCACCGAATGACCCACCACAAAACCGGGCCGCACGCCCCACGACTCCACCAGCCGGAACAACGCCACCTCGAACGCGAACAGCGCCGGCTGCGTCCACCCCGTACGATCCAACAACCCCGCCTCGACCGAACCCTCCCCCGCGAACATCACCGACCTCAGCGTCAGCTCGCGACCGAGCACCCGATCCAGCGCCTCGCACACCTCGTCCAGCGCGGTCGCGAACACCGGATACGCGGCATACAACTCACGCCCCATCCCCGCACGCTGAGCACCCTGACCCGAGAACAGGAACCCGACACCGCCG
>NZ_JABWDV010000345.1 GCF_013362995.1 Streptomyces sp. TRM64462
CAGGCCGCGGACCGCAGCCGGGAGCTGGTCACGCTCCTGGGGGCGACCCCGGAGGGCACCGACCGGGCCGAGCGGCTCGCCCACGAACTGGCCTGGCTCCGCGACGACCACACCCGGGCGACCGCCCGCGTCACCGAACTCCACGCCCGCCTCACCCGCCTGCCCCCGGACCCACGCGACCACCACCCGGCCCCGCCCCGACACGAACCGCCCGGCACCGCCGCCCCGTCGGGCCCCTTCGGCCACGCGCACCCCGCCGAGCCCGCCGACCGCCCCGTACCCGACCGGGCAGTCGCAGGGCGGCGGCGGCCGCGTGGGGCGCGGTACGCGTGGCTGGACGACGACGCGGACGCCGCGGCACCGGCACCGTCCCCGGAGGTGGGCGCCCTGCCCGGCCTGTCGGGTGCCGCGGCGGGCCCGCGGGGTGCCCGGTTCGGCGGGGCCGACGCGCCGTCACCCGAGCCCGCCCCCGTCCCCGCGCCGGAGCCGGAACCCGGGCCCGGTGACCGAGCCTCCGTCGCCCGCGCGGTCACCGCCCTCCAGGAGCTGCGCGCCCAGAGCCGTACCGGCGAGGCGCACGCGCTGCTCTGCGAGGCCGCCCGGTGGCCGGCGCCACGGCTCCCGCTGCTCGCCGACGCGCTGCACGCCGCCGGGCTCGACGCCGACTGGGCCACCCTCCTGTGGGAGGCCGCGTCCCTGCCGACCGACCGGCTCGCCGCGCTGGCCGGGGCGCTCGCCGGGGCGGGCCGGGGGAACGACGCCCGGCAGCTGCTGCGCCAGGGCGTGGCCCGGCCGGGCGAGGACACCGCGGCGGCCGTCCTGGCCCTGCACGGGAACGGGCGGGACGCCGAGGCCCGTGCCCTGGTCGAGACGCTCGTCGACGCGCGGCCGCCCGAGGACGCCGCCCGCTTCGCCGCACAGTCCCCGGCCCGCCTCGTCCCGCAGGTCCTGGACGCCGTCCGGGCCGTGGCCCCCGCGCGCGAGCCCGCGTTCGTCCACGCCCTCCGGGTCGCGGGCCTGGTCGCCACCTGAGCCACAGACACAGCGACCACAGACCGTTGTGGACCACTCGGGTACGAAAAATGATCGACTCCGGCGGTTAACAGCGGCGGTCTTGCCCCGGGATGTGACGAGGCTTACGTTCTCCTCCTACGTATCGCTCTACGTGCGTAGAGGTGCGTAGAGGCTCTCTGACGCCGTGCCGAAGGAGCAGCTCATGTCCCAGACCGTGCGCGCCGCCCTCGTCCAGGCCACGTGGACCGGCGACACCGAATCGATGATCGCCAAACACGAGGAGCACGCCCGCGCGGCGGCCGCCCAGGGCGCGCGGGTCATCGGCTTCCAAGAGGTCTTCAACGCCCCGTACTTCTGCCAGGTGCAGGACGCCGAGCACTACCGCTGGGCCGAGCCGGTCCCCGACGGGCCGACCGTCCGCCGCATGCAGGACCTGGCCCGCGAGACCGGCATGGTGATCGTGGTCCCCGTCTTCGAGGTCGAGGGCGCGGGCTTCTACTACAACACCGCGGCCGTCATCGACGCCGACGGCCGCTACCTGGGCAAGTACCGCAAGCACCACATCCCCCAGGTGAAGGGCTTCTGGGAGAAGTTCTACTTCAAACCCGGCAACCTCGGCTGGCCCGTCTTCGAGACCGCCGTCGGCAAGGTCGGCGTCTACATCTGCTACGACCGCCACTTCCCCGAGGGCTGGCGCCAACTCGGCCTCAACGGCGCTCAGTTGGTGTACAACCCGTCCGCCACCCACCGCGGCCTCTCCGCCTACCTGTGGCAGCTGGAACAGCCCGCCGCCGCCGTCGCCAACGAGTACTTCATCGCCGCCATCAACCGTGTCGGCCAGGAGGAGTACGGCGACAACGACTTCTACGGCACCAGCTACTTCGTCGACCCGCGCGGCCGCTTCGTCGGCGACGTCGCCTCCGACAAGGAGGAGGAACTCGTCGTCCGCGACCTCGACTTCGGCCTGATCGAGGAGGTACGGCAGCAGTGGGCGTTCTACCGGGACCGCCGCCCCGACGCGTACGAAGGCCTGGTGCAGCCGTGAACAACCACCCCAACCACGCCAACCACGCCAACCGCGCCAACCACCCCCACCGTCTCCACGACCGTCACAAGGCCGTGCTCCCCGACTGGCTCGCCCTCTACTACGAGACCCCCATCGAGATCACCCACGGCGAGGGCCGCCACGTCTGGGACGCCGACGGCAACCGCTACCTCGACTTCTTCGGCGGCATCCTCACCACCATGACCGCCCACGCGCTCCCCGAGGTCACCAAGGCCGTCAGCGAACAGGCCGGGCGGATCATCCACAGCTCGACCCTCTACCTCAACCGCCCGATGATCGAGCTGGCCGAGCGCATCGCCGCCCTGTCCGGCATCCCCGACGCCCGCGTCTTCTTCACCACCTCCGGCACCGAGGCCAACGACACGGCGCTCCTCCTCGCCACCGCGTACCGCCGCACCCAGCAGATCCTGGCGATGCGCAACAGCTACCACGGGCGCTCCTTCTCCACCGTGTCCGTCACGGGCAACAGGACCTGGGCCACCACCACCCTCTCCCCGCTGCGCACCCTGTACGCGCACGGCGCCGTCCGCACCCGCGGCCCCTTCGCGCACCTCTCCGACGCGGACTTCACCGCCGCCTGCGTGGCCGACCTGGAGGACCTGCTCGGACAGACCGGCGACGTCGCCGCGCTCATCGCCGAACCCGTCCAGGGCGTCGGCGGCTTCACCGCACCGCCCGACGGCCTGTACGCCGCGTTCCGCGAGGTCCTGTCCCGGCACGGCATCCTGTGGATCAGCGACGAGGTGCAGACCGGCTGGGGCCGCACCGGCGAGCACTTCTGGGGCTGGCAGGCACACGCCGCGAGCGGCCCGCCCGACATGCTCACCTTCGCCAAGGGCATCGGCAACGGCATGTCGATCGGCGGAGTCGTCGCCCGCGCCGACGTCATGAACTGCCTCACCGCCCACTCGATCTCCACCTTCGGCGGCTCCCCGGTCACCATGGCCGCCGGCCTCGCCAACCTCGCGTACCTCCTCGAACACGACCTCCAGGGCAACGCCCGCCGGGTCGGCGGCCTCCTCATCGAACGGCTCCGCGCCATCGGCGCCGGCCACGCCCTCGTACGCGAGGTACGCGGCCGCGGCCTGATGATCGGCATCGAACTGGCCGACCCGCGCACCGGCGCGGCAGCGCCCGATGCGGCGGCCGCCGTCATGGAGGCGGCCCGGGCCCGCGGCCTGCTCATCGGCAAGGGCGGCGGCCACAGCACCAGCGTCCTGCGGATCGCCCCGCCGATGTCGCTGACCGTCGCCGAGGCCGAGGAAGGCGCCGCCCTCCTCGAACAGGCCCTCCGCACCGTCCAGTAACGGAACACACCCAAGGGGGCCGACGACCCATGACCACCCGCACCCTCGTCCGTGGCGGCCTCGTCATCACCGCCGCCGAGGAGACCCACGCCGACGTCCTCATCGAGGACGGCCGCATCGCCGCGCTCGCCGCACACGGCAGCAGCGCCGCCGACGCCTGGACCGCCGACCGCACCATCGACGCCACCGGCAAGTACGTCATCCCGGGCGGCGTCGACGCCCACACCCACATGGAGCTGCCCTTCGGCGGCACCTTCGCGTCCGACGACTTCGAGACCGGCACGCGCGCCGCCGCCTGGGGCGGCACCACCACCATCGTCGACTTCGCCGTCCAGACCGTCGGCCACACCCTCCGCGAAGGCCTCGACGCCTGGCACGCCAAGGCCGACGCCAAGTGCGCCATCGACTACGCCTTCCACATGATCCTCTCCGACGTCGACGAGTCGTCGCTCAAGGAGATGGACCTGCTGGTGGAGGAGGGCGTCACCAGCTTCAAGCTGTTCATGGCGTACCCCGGCGTCTTCTACAGCGACGACGGCCGGATCCTGCGTGCCATGCAGCGCTCCGCCCTCAACGGCGGGCTCATCATGATGCACGCCGAGAACGGCATCGCCATCGACGTGCTCGTCGAGCAGGCTCTGGCCCGCGGCGAGACCGACCCGCGCTACCACGGCGAGGTCCGCAAGGTCCTGCTGGAGGCCGAGGCCACGCACCGCGCCATCCAGCTCGCGCGGGTGGCCGGCGCGCCCCTCTACGTCGTGCACGTGTCGGCCGATGAGGCCGTCGCTGAGCTGGCCGCCGCCCGCGACAAGGGGTTGCCGGTCTTCGGCGAGACCTGCCCGCAGTACCTGTTCCTGTCCACCGACAACCTCGCCGAGCCCGGCTTCGAGGGCGCCAAGTACGTGTGCAGCACGCCGCTGCGGCCGCGCGAGCACCAGGCGGCGCTGTGGCGGGGGCTGCGCACCAACGACCTCCAGGTGGTGTCCACGGACCACTGCCCGTTCTGCTTCGTCGGCCAGAAGGAGCTGGGCCGCGGCGACTTCTCGAAGATTCCCAACGGGCTCCCGGGCGTGGAGAACCGCATGGACCTCCTCCACCAGGCGGTCGTGGACGGGCACATCTCGCGCCGCCGCTGGATCGAGATCGCCTGCGCCACCCCCGCCCGGATGTTCGGCCTCTACCCGAAGAAGGGCACCATCGCGCCCGGCGCCGACGCCGACCTCGTCGTCTACGACCCGCACACCACGCAGACGCTGTCCGCCGAGACCCACCACATGAACGTCGACTACTCGGCGTACGAGGGGAGGACGGTCACCGGGCAGGTCGAGACCGTCCTGTCGCGCGGCGAGCTCGTCATCGACCGCCGCACGTACACGGGCCGCGCCGGGCACGGCGTGTACACGCCCCGCTCCACGTGCCAGTACCTGAACTGAGGAGGTCCCGTATGGACTTCGGACTCGTCCTGCAGACCGATCCGCCCGCCTCCGAGGTCGTCGGCCTGATGCGGCGCGCCGAGCGCAACGGCTTCCGCTACGGCTGGACGTTCGACTCGGCCGTGCTGTGGCAGGAGCCGTTCGTCATCTACAGCCAGATCCTCGAACACACCACGAAGCTGCACGTCGGCCCCATGGTCACCAACCCGGGGACGAGAACCTGGGAGGTGACCGCCTCCACCTTCGCCACCCTCAACGACATGTACGGCAACCGCACGGTGTGCGGCATCGGGCGCGGCGACTCCGCGATGCGCGTCGCGGGCCGCAAGCCCAACACGCTGGCCCGGCTCGGTGAGGCCATCGACGTCATCCGCGACTTGGCGGAGGGCCGCGAGGCGGTCGTCGACGGCAACACCGTCCGCATCCCGTGGATCCGGAACGGCAGACTGCCGGTGTGGATGGCCGCGTACGGGCCCAAGGCGCTCGCGCTCGCCGGGCGCAAGGCCGACGGGTTCATCCTCCAGCTCGCCGACCCGTACCTGACCGAGTGGATGGTCAAGGCGGTACGGACGGCCGCCGAGGAGGCCGGCCGTGACCCCGCGTCCGTCACGATCTGCGTCGCCGCGCCCGCGTACGTGAGCGACGACCTGGCCCACGCCCGCGAGCAGTGCCGCTGGTTCGGCGGCATGGTCGGCAACCATGTCGCGGACCTCGTCGGCCGGTACGGGGAGCACTCCGACCTGGTGCCCGAGGCCCTCACGGCGTACATCAAGGGGCGTCAGGGCTACGACTACAGCCACCACGGCCGCGCCGGGAACCCGTCAACGGACTTCGTCCCGGACGAGATCGTCGACCGTTTCTGCCTCCTCGGCCCGGCATCGGCGCACATCGAGAAGCTGCGGCGGCTGCGGGACCTCGGGGTCGACCAGTTCGCGGTGTACGCCATGCACGACGCGAAGGAGGCCACGATCGACGCGTACGGCTCCGGGATCATCCCGGCCCTCGGAAGGTGATGCGCTGAGCGACGGTCTTGAAGACGCTCCTCCCGTCGCGGGCTCCTCACGGCAGCCGTAGGAGGCAGAGGCGGTACTCCTCGACCTGCGGAAGGCGCTGTGCGGCGAGCCCGGCGAGCATGGCCTGGTAATCGGAAGGCAGCTCGTCGTACATCTGCGGGGGCAGGCTGCTGAGCGTGTGGGAGGCCACCATCCGCGTCCCCGGGTGCCATCGCACGACGCCGGCGGGGTCCGGGCACTCCCACCGCATCCGCGCTTCCACCTTGCTCAGCCCGTCGTGGGTGTCCTGGGCCCTGACGATCGCCGGGCCGGCGGTGTCCAGGGCCAGCAGCGAGCCGGGGAAACGCGTGGAGATCAGGTCCACGACGTGCCGTACCCCGGTCTCGTCCAGGAAGGGGAGCACCGCCTCGGCGCTGAAGAAGTACGGGCCGTGGGCGGCCGCGGCCACGTCCGCAGTCCAGGAGTCGTCGGTCACGGAAGCGGCGATCATCCTGCGGCGCGGCTCGTCGCGGAAGAACGTGCGGCGCAGGGCGATGACGTCGGGCAGGTCGAGGTCGAACCAGTGGGCGCGGCCGTTGTCGACGCGCTCGAAGCGGGTGTTGAGCCCCGTACCGAGCTCGACGACCGTGCCGCTCGGGTGTTCCTCGAGGAAGTCGCCGACCCATCGGTCGAACAGGGCGGTGCGCAGCACCGTGCCGATGAGGCTCGGCAGGTTCTCGAAGCGCGTGAAGTCGTACGGGAGGGACGCCGCGATCTCCTCAGCCCGCGGGTCGCGCAGCGCCGCCTCCTCCTTGCGGTTCTCGACGGCCCGGCCGTACAGCGGAATGAGAAGGGTCTCCTGGACGGTGCCCAGGTCCAGGCGTGCATGTCGTTCCGTCATGGCGGTCCCCTCGTTCGTGTCGCGTACGTTCCGGGCCGGGCAGTGCCGTGGCTGCGACCACTGCCCGGCCCGGGGTCTTCTCACGTTCACCGGCCGCTGGCCGGCGTCAGCCGCTCCCCGCGCCGGCTCCGGCGGCACCGGCGGCGCCGGCGGCGCCGGCCCGTGGACGCAGTCGCGCCACCAGCCCGTGCCGCGGGGCCACCAGCCATGCCACGGCGAAGAAGCCGGTGAGCACTACGACGATCGAGCCGCCGGCGGCGAGGTCGTACGCGTAGCTGACGTACAGCCCGCCCAGACTGCCCACGCCGCCGAACGCGGAGGCCAGCACTGTCATCGCCCACAGCCGTTCGGTCAGCAGCCGGGCCGTGGCCGCCGGCGTGATCAGCAGGGCCAGGACCAGGACGTTGCCGACCGCTTCCAGCGACATCACGATGGTGACGGTCACGATGATGTACAGCGTCAGGTCGAGGCGGAGGACCGGCAGGCCGGCGGCGCGGGCCGTCTCGCGGTCGAGGCTGACGGCCACGAGCTCCTTGCGCAGGGCCAGGATGACGGCGACGAGCACCGCGCCGACACCGGCGACGCGCCAGACGTCGGACGAGTCGACGGCGAGGACCTGGCCGAACAGGAAGGACGACAGGTCGGTCGTCCAGCTGTCGCGTGTCGACACGAGGACGATGCCGAGGCCGAAGGCGAAGGCGAAGAAGACACCGATGACGGTGTCCTCCTTGAGCCGCCGGTTCTGTGAGACCAGGGCGATCAGGACCGCGGTGGTCACACCGGCCGCCGCCCCGCCGAGGAGGAGGTTGCCCTCGAAGGCGTACGCGAGGGCCACGCCGGGGAACGCGGAATGCGCGACCGCGTCCCCGATGAAGGCCATGCCGCGCAGGACGACGTACACGCCCACCACGCCGCACACCACGCCGATGACGGCGGCGACCAGGAAGGCGCGCTGCATGAACGGCAGTTGCCAGGGGTCGGTGAGAAACGACAGCAGCCCCGTCATGCGGCGGCTCCCGCTTCCGCGCCGATCGCCCGGTCGAGTCCGAAGGCCCGCAGCATCTGCTCGGGGTCGGCGAGCAGCGCCGGACCGCCCTCGGCGACGACCGTGCGGTTCAGCAGCACGACCCGCGTGCAGGTGCGGGCGGCGGCGGCCAGGTCGTGCGTGGTCATCAGCAGTCCTCTGCCGTCCGCGGCCAGGCGGCCGAAGAGCTCGTTGAGCAGGTCCTGCGTGGGCACGTCGACGCCGGTGAACGGCTCGTCCAGGAGCAGCAGCCGGGGCTCGGCGGCCAGCGCCCGCGCCACCAGGACGCGCTGGCGCTGGCCGCCCGACAGTTCACCGATGGGGCGGCGGCGCAGGTCCGTCAGTCCGGCCAGCTCCAGCGCCTCCTCGGCTGCGGCGCGGTCGTGCGCCTTCGGCCGCCGGAGCCAGCCGATGGAGCGGCTGCGGCCGCTCAGCACGGCGCCCGCGACGTCGATGGGGAAGTCCCAGGCGAACTCGTGCCGCTGGGGTACGTACCCGACCGTTCCCGCGGCCGACACGCTGCCCGCCGTGGGCGCGACGAGGCCCAGGACCGCACGGAGCAGGGTGGTCTTGCCCGCGCCGTTCGGGCCCAGGAGGCCCACCAGCTCGCCGCCCGACACGGTCAGGGACGCGTCGCTGAGGGCGGTGCGTCCGCCGAGTGTCACGGAGAGAGAAGCGACGTGGAGCAAGGCGGAGTCGGAAGTGGTCCCGTCGTCGGTCATGCGCGCCGCCTCCGCGTGAGGTAGACGAAGCCGGCGCCCGAGGCGGCCAGGGCGGCTGCTGTGCCGCCGAGCAGGAGAGGGGAGCCCGCGCCGGTCGACGCCATCGCGCCGCCGCCAGTCGTGGACCCGCCGGTCGAGCTCCCCCCGGTCGAGCCGCCCGTCGCGCTGCCGGTCGAGCCGGTCGCTCCCGTGCCGCCGGACACGGTTCCGCCGCTGCCACTTCCGCCGGTCGCGGTCCCACCGTTCGAGGCGCCGCCCGTGGAGCCCGAACCACCCGTGGGCCCGGAACCGGAGCCTCCCGTCGAACCGTTCACCGGCACCGTGTTCGGGTCGGTCTCCCCGACCGCGAACGCCAGCGTCTCCGTGTCGCTCACCTTCGTGCCGTTCGCCAGCGTCCCGGCCATCGAGAACGTCAGCCGGTAGACGCCTTCCTTGCCGAAGGCCCAGCCGCCGTGGGCGTGGGTGTTCTGCGGTACGCCGAAGGAGTCCGGCACGCCGTCCGCGCTGTTGAAGCGCACTGTCGCGCCCGACAGGCCGTCGTAGTTGTACAGCGCGAAGCTGCCCGGCCCTTCGGCCTTGACCAGCTTGAACTCCACCTCGCCCCTCGTCGCGCCCGCAGCGATGTTGTCGGTGGACCAGCCCGGCCACAGCAGTCCCGGCTGCTGAACCTGGTCGAGCAGCCACAGCGGGTCGCCGGCCTTCCCCAGAAAGGCGAAGTCCTTGGCCGCCGGAATGACCTTCTTGGCCTCCGGCTTGACGTGCAGCACGACGGACGACGGTTCGCGCCAGACGGTCTTGCCGGGGACGGTGCCGTCCTTGACGTGGATCTGCAACGCCCCATCCACCACGCGCGCGGCGATGTCGATGTGCCCCTCGTCGAGCACCGACTTCTCGGTCTGTACGGGCTCGGCTGCCGCGTTCGCCCTCGGTGCGGCGGCCTGCCGGGCGGTCGCCACCGGGAGCGAGCCCGCCGGAAGCGGAGCCCTGCCCGCGTCGGCCGGTGCGCCGGCGGAAGGAGCGGCGGCGGGCGGGCCCACGGGACCGGTGGACGACGGTGCCGCCGGAGCGGCCGGAGCGGCCGGAGCGGCCGGAGCGGCCGGAGCGGCCGGAGCGGCCGGAGCGGCCGGAGCCGTGGGAGCGGCCGGAGCGGGTGCGGCGATGGCGGCGTCCCCGACCCGCACGGTGTAGCTGGTCTCGACCGCCAGGGGCCGCGGGTGCCCCTCCTCCGCCGCGAAGGCGGAAGCGGTGGCAGGGCCCTGTGCCTGCTCCGCTGCCTCCGTCTCGGCCTCCGCCATGAGCGTCAGCCGGTACGTGCCCGGAGCATCGAACGTCCAGCGCGTCTCGCCGCGTGCCCCGCTCGGCAGGTCGTAGCCGTCCGGCAACCCGTCGGCGCTGTCGAACCGTAGGGCGGGCCCCTCGCCGTCCTGGCCGGCGACCGCCTCGTACACCTTCAGCGCACCCGGCCCTTCGACGCCGGTCAGCGACCAGCGCACGCGGTCTCCGCGTACGGCGCCGAGCGGCAGCCCGGTGGTGTCCCAGGCGGGGGCCAGTTCCCAGGCCGGCCTCCCGTCGGGGCCGGTGACCCGGTGCGTGTCGTCGACGTCCAGCACGCCGCCCTCGCCGAGGCCGAGCACCCCGTCAGTCAGGGTCACCGGCGCCACGACGGGCACCTCCGGCCCGTCCTGCGGGAGTGCCGTCATGGCCGTTCCGCCGAGGGCCAGGGCGCCCGCCGCCGCGAGCGCGATCCTGCCGTTGCGTCTGTTCCGTACGAGCCTCATCGGGCTCAGCTCCCCTCCCGGCCCAGGCAGCGGGCCAGTTCCTTCGCGTTGTGGCGCATCATCGCGACGTAGTCGTGGACCTTGTCGTCGAAGGAGTCGCCGTAGATGGTGCAGACCGCCACGCCCTCGTCCTCGGCGACCCGGCGCAGGACGTCGGCCCGCGCGGCGAGGTTCGGCTCCAGGAAGACCGCCGGGACCTTCTTCTCCCGGATCGTGTTGCGAAGCTTCTCGACCTCCGCCGCGCTCGGCTCCCGGTTCGGTACGGGTACGACGAAGCCGGCGACCTCCATGCCGTACGCCTCCGCGAGGTAGCCGAAGGCGTCGTGCGTGGTGATGAGCTTGCGGTTGGCTTCGGGCACGTTCGCGAGCGTCGCGGCCACCTCACCGTGCAGCTCCGCCAGGCGCGCGAGATACGCCGTGGCGTTGCGCTGGTACTCCGCCCTGCCCTCCGGGTCGGCCTTGACGAGTTCGGCCTCGATCCGCCGTACGTACGCCTCGGCGTTGGAGACGTCCTCCCAGGCGTGCGGGTCCATCTCGCCGTGGACGTGCTTGCCGACGACCGCCTGCGGCAGCACCCAGAGGTCCGCGCCCGGCGTGCCGAGGAAGCGGAAGGCACCCTCCTTGGGCACGGCCTCCTTGGCCCTGTCGGGTACGGCGAGAACGACCGAGTCGGCCGGGTGGTCGGTCCGTTCGCCGGTGGTGGGGTCGTCGGAGCGTACGTACACGGACTGTGTCTGTGCGTTGAGGGCGACGTCGGCGTGCCCGCCGTCGAGCAGCTTCTTTCCGGCCGGGGCAGGGCCGTCGCCGACGGCGAAGGTGATGGTGCCGCTGCCGATCGGGGCGGTCTTGCCGTCCAGGGTCTCGGTCTGCCCCCGCACCGTGAGCCGGTAGGTCCCGGGTTTTGTGAACGCCCAGTTGACGTGGGTGTGCGCCTCGGGCGGGAGGGTGAAGGAGTCCTTGGCGTCGAAGCCGTCGGTGGAGTCGATGTGGCTCTGCGGGGTGCCGAGGGTGTCCGTCAGGTAGACGTGCAGGTCCCCGGGCCCCTCCAGGCCGGTTGCGGTGGTGCGGATCTGGGAGCCGTCGCCGGCGACCTCGCCCTCGACGGCCCAGCCGAGCCACAGCACGTTGAGGCCCAGGTCCTCCTTGAGCTTGATGACCTTGCCGCCGTACTGCTCCAGCTTCTCGCTGATCGCGATCTTCGGCGTGTCCTTGGGGCTGTTGGTGTGGATCATTTTCATGATCCCGGGCTCTTCGAGCAGCAGCCCGTTGCTGAAGACGATGTCGGACCTGGCGATCCTGGCCGCGTCACCGGGGCTCGGTTCGTACGAGTGCGGGTCGCCGTGGTGCGGGACGACGGAGGTCACGTCCACCCGGTCACCGCCGACGTTGCGTACCAGGTCGGCGATGATCGCGGTGGTCGTGGAGACCGTCAGCTCGGCGTCCGCGGAGCCGCCGCCCGTGCCGGGGCCGCAGGCGCCGGCCAGGAGGGCCGTGGCGACGACGCCGACTGAGGCCGTGCGGATGTGCCGTATGTGCTGCCGTGTCACGACGCCGCCTTCCGCCGGAGGCGTACGGATACGACGGCCGCGCCTCCCGCCAGTACGGCGGCGAGGGCCATCCCGGCCGGGAGTGCGGCACTTGCGCCCGTCTTCGCCAGGCTGCCGCCCGCGGCGGTGGTTCCGCCGGTGGTGGTCCCGCCTCCGGCCGGGAGGACGCCGGACCCCGCGCCCGTGCCGCCGCCGCCATGTCCGGCGGCCGGAACGATCGGGTCCGGCGTCCTGGTGCCCGACGGCTGTGCGCTCGCGGTCGCGGACGGGGTCACGCTCGCGCTGGGCTTCGGCGAGGGCGTCGCGGTGGGCGTCGCACTCGCGGTCGCTGTCCCCGTCGGGCTGTCGGTGGGGCCGCCGGTGGGGCCGCCGGTCGGGCCACCGGTGGGAGAGGCCGATGTGGAAGGAGTCGCCGTAGGCGCCGGCGAGACGGTCGGGGTGGGCGTCGGCGCCGGCGTGGGCTTCGGGGTGCCGTCTCCGGGTTCGACGGTGGAGGGGTCCACGTCGCCGACGACCACGGCCAGGGTTTCCCGGTCGGTGACCTGCTCGCCTGAGGACAGGGTGGTGGTCATCTCCATCGTGATCCGGTAGACGCCCGCGGTGTCGAAGATCCACAGGGGATGGGCGTGCGTGTTCGCGGGCAGCTCCACTGTGCCGGGATCGGGCTTGGCGCTGTCGACGGTGACGCCGATCCGTACACCCAGATCCGGGTCGTCCTCGAACTGGGCGAGCATGAAGCGGCCCGGGCCCTCGATTGTCGGGAAGGTGACCTTCACGGGCCCGGAGACATCGGCGGGGAGGATCTCCAGGGTGTTCCAGCCGGGCCACAGCAGCCCTTCCTTCACCTCGAAGTCCTTGTCGACCCAGAGGCTTTCGCCGGGTTCACCGAAACCCTCGAACTGCGGGACCTCCTCGCGGGGCGGGATGACGATCTCGTGCCGCGGGTCGAAGTGCAGCAGCACGTCGGCAGGCTCGCGCCACACGGACGTGCCGGGGACCGTCCCGTCCTTGATCTGGTACTCCAGCCCACCGCCCTTGAAGCGGGCCGCCAGGTCGAGGTGCCCGCTGTTGAGGACCACGCGTTCTCCGGCGGGCGCCTCCTGGGGCGGGTCCTGCGCGGCGAGTGCGACGGGTGCG
Source organism: Streptomyces sp. TRM64462 (assembly GCF_013362995.1). GTDB lineage: Bacteria > Actinomycetota > Actinomycetes > Streptomycetales > Streptomycetaceae > Streptomyces. Next base: position 12,922 of record NZ_JABWDV010000345.1, read on the forward strand.
GCGGCGAGCAGGGAGAGGACGGCCGTCGCGAGGGCGGCTCTCGTCGTGCTTCGCGATAGTGAGGCCCGCATGCGGGGCGTCTCCTTCGAGCGGGGGATTCGGTGGACCGCGGCCGTGCCGGAAGCGGGCGGCTGCCAAGGGCCCGCTTCCGGCACGGAGTCGACGGGGCCTGCGGCCCCGGTGGATCAGCCGGCCTGGAAGGTGTAGGTCGCCGTCGTCGGGCCGACCTTGGTGCCGTTGTTCAGCGTGCCGCTGACCTCGAAGGTCGCGGTGTACGTACCGGCCTTGGTGAAGACCCAGTTGGCGTGGTCGTGCTCGCCCGCCGTGACGTTCTTGGTGTTCGCGTGGGCGGAGTCACCGCTGTCGAAGTAGCGGTTGTTGATGGGGCAGAGGCCGTTCTTGTAGACGGTGATCTTGCCGGGGCCGGACACCGAGGTGAGCTTGACCTGCACCTTGTCGTTCTGGAACACGCCCGTGCCGATGTGCTCGCCGGAGATGCCCGGCCACAGCAGCTCGGTGTTCTCCACCTGCGGCAGTCTGTAGACGGTCGAGCCGGCGGTGCCGAGGTGGGTGTAGCAGCTACCGGTCGGGACGGTGTACGCGGAGGCGGGCAGCGCCTGGATCTCCACGTCGGCCGGGTCGTACTCGACGTCCGGGGTGACCGACTCGTCGTGGACGTGCAGTTCGAGACCGATCCCGTCGTACTCGACGTCGAGGACGTCGACGTGGCCCTTGGACAGCACGGTCCCGGCCGCGTAGGCGGCGTTCATCCCGCCGATGGCGAGGGCGGCCGCTATGGAGCCGGTGACGGTGAGAGTGCGCGCGAAGGTACGCAAAGGAAAGCCCCTCTAATGAGCGTTGATGGAGCGCGAACAAGTGAGACGATAATCGTTTTCATTAAGAGCCACAAGTGGGGTGTGGTGAGCTCGCGGCGATGATGGAGTGGATGTGCCTGATGGGGGCGATCCGTGAAGGCGGGTCCGCTACCGGGCAGGGGGGTGGCAGTCGGGGCAGAGGCCGCTGAGCTCGAGCGTGTGCTCGACGTCGGCGAATCCGGAGGTGGCGCTGATGTGTTCGACCCAGAGTTCTACGGCGTCGGTGTCGACCGCCTGACTGCGGCTGCAGCGGCGGCAGATGAGGTAGTGGCGGTGCCCCGACGGCGATCGCCATCGGTACAGCCGCTCGCCGTCCGTGTCGCGGACGGTGTCGAGTCGTCCTCCGCGGTCGAGCGCCTGCAGTGTGCGGTAGACGGTACTGAGTCCCACCTGGAGGCCGGAGGCGGTCATCCTGGTGTACAGCTGCTGCGCGGAGACGAAGTCCTGGCAGGCGTCCAGGGCTTGCAGTACGTCGGCGCGCTTCTGTGTCGAGCGCGCGCCCACCCGCTGTCTCGTCGCGTCCGTCATCGCCGGCCTCCGGTTGACCTGGTCCTCGCTCCGATGCGGGCATGCTAAATGACAATGATTACCAGGACTATTAAGCGGGGCTGGGCCTGACGTCGACAGCCGTCTCTCCGTCAGCGCACCCGGCGGTCCTCCACCGGAGCCGCGGCGCACCTCCGAGGGCTGCCCCGGCGACGGCGCTGTTGTGGACGGACCGCGTCGCTGCGGCCATGGCCGTTGGACGTAGCCGCTGCCGCGCCGGTGCTCAGACGGTGTGGTGGGCGAGTGCGGCGTGCGGGTCGGCACCGACGGGGGTGTGGTCGGTGTGCACGGTCGCGGCGGTCAGACGGGGTACGGCGTGGATGAGGGCGTGCTCGGCGGCGACGGCGATGCGGTGGGCCTGGACGACGGTCAGGTGCGGGTCGACGACGATCTCGGCTTCGGCGCGCAGTGCGTGACCGATCCACCGCATGCGCACCTGCCCGGTGGCGCGTACGCCGTCGACACTCCGCAGGGCTGTCCGGGCGGCGGCGACGAGGCCGGGGTCGACGGAGTCCATCAGGCGGCGGTAGACCTCACGAGCGGCGTCCTTGAGGACCGCCAGGATGGCGAGGGTGATGAGCAGCCCGACGACGGGGTCCGCCGCGCGCCAGCCGAGTGCGGCGCCGCCCGCGCTCAGGAGGACCGCCAGGGAGGTGAATCCGTCGGTGCGGGCGTGCAGGCCGTCGGCGACCAGCGCCGCCGAGCCGATGCGTCGCCCGGTGCGGATGCGGTAGCGGGCCACCCATTCGTTGCCGAGGAAGCCGACGAGCGCGGCGCCGGAGACGGCCCACAGGTGGGTGACGTCACGGGGGTGGATCAGCCGGTCCACGGCCGCGTAGGCCGCCAGGGCCGCGGACGCGGCGATGGTCACGACGATGACGACACCGGCCAGGTCCTCGGCGCGCCCGTAGCCGTACGTGTAGCGGGTGTTCGCCGCCCGTCGGCCGAGCAGGAAGGCGATCCCCAGCGGGACGGCGGTCAGCGCGTCGGCGGCGTTGTGAATGGTGTCACCCAACAGCGCGACCGAACCCGACCACGCGACGATCACGCCCTGGACCACGGTGGTGAGGCCCAGGACGACAAGTGAGATCCACAGTGTGCGCATCCCCTCGCGCGAGGTCTCCATCGCCGTGTCCACCCTGTCGGCGGCCTCGTGGCTGTGGGGCCTCACCAGGTGGGCGATTCGGTGGCGCAGGCGCGTGCGCCCGGACGTGCCCGAGCCGGGACCGTGGTCAGCGGCGGCGTGGCCGTGCCGATGCCCGTGGCCGTGCTGGTGCCCGTGGTCGTGGTGGCGGTCGTGTGCATGAGTGTGCCGATTCCCCTCCATGCGCCCCACCGTGGCACACGAACTCCCTTGCGGCTACAGCCGTCATACAGCCGATGACCAGGTGCGATGTCCTCGCAACAGCGTCGTTCGGGCGCGTGGTCCGGAGCCGTGCGTCGCACGAGGCGAAGGAAACCACGACCGACGGGTACGGCTCCGATATCATCCACGCGCCGACCGCCTGAACCCCCGCACGGCCCGAACCCCCCACGCCCCGCACGGCCTCGTTCCGCCCCCGAACGAAGGGTTCCGCCGCCATGACCGCCACCGTCCCCCCGACACCGCCCCCGACCCCGCCCCCCGCCCCTCGCATACCGGAAGCCGCCGGACGCGTCGAGCTCGCGCCGGGCGCCGTCCCCGGCGACAGCCGCTTCGCCAACGAGGACCTGCTGCCCGTCCCCGTCGCGCGGCGCCGCTGGACCACCTACAACTTCGCCGCGCTGTGGGTCGGCATGGCCCACAACATCCCCTCCTGGATGCTGGCCTCCGGACTCGTCGCCCTCGGCATGGACTGGAAACAGGCCGTCCTCACCATCGCGCTCGCCAACGTCATCGTGCTGCTGCCGATGCTGCTCACCGGGCACGCCGGGCCCAAGTACGGCATCCCCTTCCCGGTGCTGGCGCGGGCCTCGTTCGGGCTGCGGGGCGCGAACCTGCCCGCGCTGATCCGCGCCGGGGTGGCCTGCGCGTGGTTCGGCATCCAGACGTGGATCGGCGGGCAGGGTATCTTCCTGCTCCTCGGCAAGCTCTTCGGCGGCTGGGCCGAGGCCGCCCGGATCGGCGGTCAGCCGTGGACGCTCTGGGTGTGCTTCGTCCTCTTCTGGGTGCTCGAACTGGCCATCATCTACCGGGGCATGGACGCGCTGCGCCGGTTCGAGAACTGGGCGGCGCCCTTCGTCATCGTCGGCGCGTTCGTGCTGCTCGCGTGGGTCGTCGCCAAGGCGGGCGGGCTCGGGCCGCTGCTCGGCCAGCCGTCCCGGCTGGGCTGGGGCGCCGACTTCTGGCCCGTCTTCTTCCCGTCCCTCATGGCGATGATCGCGTTCTGGGCGACGCTGAGCCTGAACATCCCCGACTTCACCCGGTTCGGCGCCGGGCAGCGCGCCCAGGTGTGGGGCCAGACGCTCGGACTGCCCACGACGATGACGCTGTTCGCGCTGCTGTCGGTCCTCGTCACCTCTGGTTCGCAGGCCGTGTACGGGGCGCCCCTGTGGGACCCGGTGGAGCTGGCCGCCCGCACCGACAACGTCTTCGGGCTGCTGTTCGCCCTGGTGACGGTGCTCGTCGCCACGATCTCGGTGAACATCGCCGCGAACGTCGTCTCACCCGCGTACGACCTGGCCAATCTCGCCCCCAAGCTGATCAGCTTCCGCACAGGGGCGCTCGTGACCGGTGTGGTCGGCGTGGTGATCATGCCGTGGAAGCTGACGGCGACGCCCGAGCTGTACATCTTCACCTGGCTGGGACTGGTCGGCGGGCTTCTCGGCACGGTCGCCGGCATCCTCATCGCGGACTACTGGATCGTCCGCAGGACCGTGCTGGACCTCGCCGACCTGTACCGGCCGGGCGGCCGCTACTGGTACCGGGGCGGCTGGAACCCGGCCGCCGTGGCCGCCTTCGCGGTCGGCGGGGTGCTGGCGGTGGGCGGGTCGCACTCGGCGCCGGGCAAGGGGCCGTTCCCCGAGGACGGGCTGATCCCGTTCCTGAAGCCGTTCGCGGACTACGGCTGGGCGGTGGGCCTCGCGGCGTCGCTGCTGCTGTACGTGGCGCTGATGCGGGGCCGCGCGGAAGCTGAGGTGGGGCCGCGCGGGAGCTGACACGGAGGTTACGCGCCAGTAGGCTCCGCTGGCATGACCACCCCCCGCACCGCCGCAGCGGACCTCGGACTCACCGGCCAGGCAAGGGAGTTGAGGGACGGTAACGTCACATCGGCCGCCCTGGTGCGGGCCGCGCTCGACCGGATCGAGGCGACCCGCACCACCCTGAACGCCTTCCGTTGCGTACGGACCGATGCCGCTCTCGCGGAGGCCGCCGAGGCCGACCGGCGGCTCGCGGCGGGGGACAGGGCGCCCCTCCTCGGCGTACCGGTCGCCGTCAAGGACGACACCGACGTCGCGGGACTCCCCACCCGCTTCGGCACCGCGGGCGACATCCCGCCCGCCACCGCCGACGGCGAGGCCGTGCGGCGGCTGCGCGCCGCCGGAGCCGTCGTCGTCGGCAAGACCAACACCTGCGAGCTCGGCCAGTGGGCGTTCACCGAAGGCCCCGCCTTCGGCGCGACCCGCAACCCCTGGAACCCCGGCCACACGCCTGGCGGCTCGTCCGGCGGCTCCGCCGCCGCCGTCGCCGCCGGACTCGTGCCCGCCGCGCTCGGCTCCGACGGCGCGGGCTCCATCCGCATCCCGGCCGCCTGGACCCACCTGGTCGGCATCAAACCGCAACGCGGCCGCGTCTCCGTCCACCCGTACGACGACTGCTTCGAAGGCCTCACGGTCAACGGCCCCCTGGCCCGTACGGTCGCCGACGCCGCGCTGCTGCTCGACGCGGCCGCGGGGGCGCACCCCCGCGAAGGGCTGCGGCTGCCCGCGATCGACGCGTCGGCGGCCGCCCGCCGCGACCCCGGGCGGCTGCGCGTCGCCCTCGCCTGGCGGCCGCCGTTCACGGCCACGCCCACGCCGCTGCACCCGGACGTACGCCGGGCGGTCACCGACCTGGCCGAGGCGCTCGCCCGGCTCGGCCACACCGTGGAGGAGGCCAGGCCCCGCTACGGCCTCATCGGCCTGGGCTTCCTGCCCCGCGCCACCGCCGGCATCGCCGCGTACGCCGACCGCCACCCGGACCCGCGGCTCCTGGACCCGCGCACCCGGGGCGCCACCCGCACCGGCCACCGCCTGGGCGGCGCCGTCCTGCGCGCCGCGCGCGCCCGCGAGGCCCGCCAACACCGCCGGATCGGCGCCCTGTTCACCGCGTACGACGTGATCCTCACGCCCACGACGGCCTCACCGCCCCCGCGCATCGGCACCTTCGACGGCATGAGCGCCCTGCGCACCGACACCACCATGGCCGCCGCCTGCCCCTACGCCTGGCCCTGGAACGTCCTGGGCTGGCCCGCCGTCAACGTGCCGGCCGGCTTCTCGGCGGCCGGCCTCCCCGTCGGCGCCCAACTCCTCGGCCCGGGAGGCGCCGAGGAACGCCTGATCTCCCTGGCCGCCCAACTGGAGTCCGACCGCCGCTGGTACACCCAGCGGCCGCCCGTGACGGGCGACCGGACGCGGGGCGGGAGGGACACCGGGCCGGCCTGACGGCGGCACACACGGAGCGTGTCGCAAAACGGCTCGCCCGCGTGGCCTCGGCGGTCCCGGGGCACGTCGAGACGCATATCCTGTCGGCGTCGGCCGCCGAACGACGGCCGACGGCCGACGAAGGGGTGCGAAGGTGCCGTCGATGCTCGATGCCGTCGTCGTGGGGGCGGGCCCGAACGGACTGACCGCCGCCGCCGAGCTCGCCCGGCGCGGCTACTCCGTCGCCGTGTTCGAGGCGCTGGACACGGTCGGCGGGGGAGCCCGTACCGAGGAGCTCACCCTTCCCGGCTACCGCCACGACCCGTGCTCCGCCGTCCACCCGCTCGGTGTCGGATCGCCCGCCTTCAAGAACCTGCCCCTGGACCGCTACGGCCTGGAGTGGCTGCACGCGGACCTGCCGATGGCGCACCCCTTCGACGACGGTACCGCCGCCGTGCTGTCGCGTTCCGTCGCCGAGACCGCCGCGTCCTTCGGGCCGCGGGACGCCGGGGCGTACCGGCGCCTGGTCGGCCCGTACCGCGGCAAGTGGGACACGCTGGCCCGGGACTTCATGTCGCTGCCGCTGACCGCGCTGCCCCGCGACCCGGTCACCCTCGCCCGCTTCGGCCTGGCGGGCCTGCCCCCGTCGACGTGGCTGATGCGGCGCTTCCGCGACGAGCCGGCCCGCGCGCTGTTCGCCGGGCTCGTCGCCCATGTCATCGCCCCGCTCGGCGGGATCGCCACCGGCGCGATCGGCCTCGTCTTCGCGCTCGCCGCGCACGCCAACGGCTGGCCGATGCCCCGGGGCGGCTCCCAGGCCATCTCGGACGCCCTCGCCGCGTACGTACGGGACCTCGGCGGCGCCGTCCACACCGACTACGAGGTCAAGCGGCTCGACGACCTGCCGCCCGCCCGCGCCTACGTCTTCGACACCTCGCCCACCGCGCTCGCCCGGATCGCGGGCCTCGGCCGCTTCTACGACGGCTACCGCTACGGAGCCGCCGCCTTCAAGATCGACTACGCGCTCGACGGCCCCGTCCCGTGGACCGCCGAGGAGCCCCGCCGCGCCGGTACGGTGCAGATCGGCCCCGGCAGCCGGGACATCGCCACGGCCCTGCGTCAGGCGTCGGGCGGTACGGCCCCGGAGGCACCGTTCCTCATCACGGCCCAGCCCAGCCTCGTCGACCCGTCCCGCGCGCCGGGCGGCAAGCACGTCTTCTGGGCGTACGGGCACGTCCCCAACGGCTGGCAGGGCGACCTCACCGAGGCGATAGAGCGCCAGATCGAACGCTTCGCCCCCGGGTTCCGCGACCTCGTCCTCGCCCGCGCCACGGCCGGGCCGCCCGAACTCGCCGCCCGCAACGCCAACTACGTGGGCGGCGACATCGCCTGCGGCGCCGCGAGCGGCCTCCAGCTGCTGCTCCGGCCGCGCGTGTCCCTCCGCCCGTACAGCACCCCGCACCCCGCCGTGTTCCTCTGCTCGTCCGCTACACCGCCCGGGCCCGGCGTGCACGGCATGTCGGGCCACAACGCAGCCAAGGCCGTCTGGCGCCACCTCAGGAAGAACGCATGAGCCACCACCGCCACCCCCACCACGCCCGCCTGACCCTGGTCCGCGGTGACATCACCCGGCAGGACGTCGACGCGGTCGTCAACGCCGCGAACTCGTCCCTCCTCGGCGGCGGAGGCGTCGACGGCGCCATCCACCGCGCCGGCGGCCCCGACATCCTCGACGACTGCCGCCGGCTGCGCGCCTCCTACTACGGCGGCGGCCTCCCCACCGGCCAGGCCGTCGCCACGACGGCGGGCCGCCTCCCGGCGCGCTGGGTCATCCACACGGTGGGCCCGGTGCACAGCCGCGACGAGGACCGCTCCGCCCTGCTCGCCTCCTGCTACCGCGAGTCGCTGCGCGTCGCCGACGAACTCGCCGCCCGGACCGTCGCGTTCCCCGCCATCTCGACCGGCGTGTACGGCTGGCCGATGGACGACGGCGCCCGCATCGCCGTCGAGACGGTGCGGGCCACGGAGACCGGGGTCGAGGAGGTCAGGTTCGTCCTCTTCGACGAAACGGCGTACGAGGCGTTCGCCCGGCACGTGCGCTGACGACGGCGGTGCGACGTCCGCGGGTTCGGGGAATCGCCGGTGGCCGACCGCCCGTACCGCGACGCCGTCGTGTGGGCGCTCAGAGGTCGAACTCGTGGGGCGGCAGGTCGAGGGTGTAGCAGGCTTCGCGGACGACGGCCTGTTCGGTCTTGTCGAAGTCGCCGTCGGCGCCGCCGATGACGATGCCGATCTGGATGACGGCGCGGGCCTCGGCGGGCTTCTTCTTCGCCTTGGCGATCTCCTGCATGACGCTGACCTTGCCGAGAGCGAAGTCGGCCGTCAGCTTCTCCAGGTTGGCCTCGAAGCGGCGGTGGAGGTCGTCGGCGGGGAAGTTGCGCAGGACGTCGTTGGTGGCGATGAGCTGGGCGACGCGCTGGCGCTCGGCGGGGTCGATCGTGCCGTCGGCGGCGGCGACGAGCGCGCACATGGCCATGCTGGCGTCGCGGAAGGCGCCGCTGGTGAGGTCGTTCTTCTTCGCCATGAGCTGGGTCTGCATCGTCGACGCGGACTCCTTGATGCGGTCCCACAGGGCCATGAGAACTCCTTCGTCACGCGCCCCGGGTGCGGGCGGTCCCGCCCCCGGCACGCTACTTCTACGCGAATGTAGAAGTTATCAGGTGCGGCGCGCGTCAGGGATGGGAGGGGTGCTCCCGGTGCGGGCAGCGGCCCGGTGCCGTGAGGAGGCGGCGCACCTGCTCGCCCGCTTCGGCGGCGTCCCGTGCCGTGGACGGGAAGAGGAGGCGCAGGTCGCACTGGCCGGCGTCGCCGTATTCGCAGCGCACGGTGATGCCGTGGCGGTCCAGGGCGAACGGCAGCACCCGGACCGCGCCCTGCGGCAGTCGGGGTCCGGCGAGCGTCAGCAGGTGGGCCACCATGTCCTCGTGGGCGTCCGCGAGATGGGTGAGCATGGCGGCCTCCTCGACGGCGAGCGGGTCGGGCGCGGCGAGCGCGACCTCGTCGAGGCCGACCTCCACCGCGCCCGCCGACGTCCGCAGCGTCACGCGCGCGGTGTCCAGGCGCAGCCGCCCGCTGCCATCGATGTGACCGTCGCCGTCTCCCGCCTCCGCCGGGGCCAGCCAGCCGGAGACGGTGACCCTGGCGCGTACGCGGTCGCGGACCGCGGTCGGGGCGATGTCCGTGAACTCCAGCAGCGCGGCGAGGCTGCCGCGCGGCGCGGTGGCGACCTGGGCGGCGAGCGGGCTGTCCGGCCGGGCGTGCAGGGTGATCCGCCCCTTCCGGCCGACGGTGTGCATGCCGATCAGGTCGTAGCTCTGGCCGTCGGTGGTGAGGGACAGGGAGATCGCACGGGCCAGTACGGACCGCACCCGCTCGGCGGCGGTCAGCTCGGGCAGGGTGGACGGTTCGGTGTCGGCTCGGGTGCTCAACGGGACTCCCTGCGGTACGGGTTGCATCGGAACGCCTCCATCCGTACAGCGGGCGCGCGCGAACGGCACCCCCTGAGGTGAGGTAAGGCTAACCTTACTTCACGGGGGTGTGGAGGTGGAACCCGTCATCCGGTCCGTCAGGCGGCCGGGCAGCGTCCCTCCGTGACCTCGGCCGAGAACCGCTCACGCGGCGCGAGCCTCACGCAGAACCGGTGCTCGCCGGAGCGCGTGGCGATGTCGTACACGTCCTCGCGCGGCGACTTCAGCGTCAGCTCGTCCGCCGGCCCCTCGCCCTGCTCGTCGGCCGTCTCGCGCAGGGTCAGCATGAAGTGCGAGTCGTCCGGGCGGTCCGGCACGCCCTGGCCGGACGCGGCGCTCGCGGCGGCCCGCTCGCGCCCCCACGCCTCCGCCACGTCGTCGACGACCGCGAGCACTTCGTCCCGGCTCCAGGACCTCGCGTCGACACCCGACGCTGCCCACAGGCCACAGCCCACCATCAGGGCGCAGAGCACGAGGAACCGCGCGCGGCCCTCCCGGCGCCTGACGGCGAGCCAGAGTCCCACGCAGGCCAGGGCGAAGCTGACGGCGATGAGCGGAAAGCCGATGACGTTCATGTGGTGGTTCCCCCGTGCTGTGGTCGGTGTGAGCAGCGGCCGTGCAGTGTACGGGGCGTGACAAATCTCCGGGCGGACGGGTGCCGGACCCGGGTAGGGTCGCAGTTGATCAGTTGATCAGTTGATCAGTTGATCGAGGGGATCGGTTGATCGAGGGGATCGGTACAGGGGGAAGCCGGAACATGACAGACGTACGCATTCGCAGGGCACGGGCCGCCGACGCGGAGGCGATCACGCGCGTGTTCCTGGCGTCGCGCGCCGCCGCCATGCCGTACCTGCCGCGTCTGCACAGCGACGAGGAGACCCGCGCCTGGATCGAGGCCGTCGTGCTGCCGGGCTGTGCCGTGTGGGTGGCCGAGCAGGGCGAAGGACCGGCCGGCGTCGTCGGGTTCGCGGCGCTCGACGGCACCGTGCTCGACCACCTCTACCTGCGGCCGGACGTACGGCGCCGGGGCATCGGCACCGCGCTCCTCGCGGCCGTACGGGCGGCGTCACCGCACGAGCTTTCGCTGCACGTCTTCCAGCGCAACGACGCCGCCCGCGCCTTCTACGAGCGGCACGGCTTCACCGCCGGCACGTTCGACGACGGCGGCCGCAACGAGGAGAACGAACCCGACGTCACCTATCACTGGACCGCCGCGGCCGGCTGAGCCGGAGCCGGAGCCCGGACCAGGACCACCTCCAGGGTCCTCGGGCCGTGGACGCCCTCCACCCGGTCCAGTTCGATGTCGCTCGTCGCCGAAGGGCCGGAGATCCACGTCAACGGGCGGCGCGGGTCGAGGCGTTCCAGGGCCTGCGGCACCGAGTCGACGACCTGGTCCGGGACCCGGACCACGCAGACGTGGTGGTCCGGTACGAGAGTGATACGGCGCCTGCCCTGGTCGGGCCCGCCGTCCAGCACGATCGTGCCGGTCTCCGCGATCGCCACCGCGCAGCCCGTGACGACGCTGTCCACCGCGTCCAGCTCACGCGCGGTGCTCCCCGCCAGGTCGTGGACCAGCGTCGCGTCCACGGCGGCCGTCCACGCGTGCGGCAGCCCCGGCGGGACCAGCACCGAGCGTGCGCCACGCGCGGCGAGCTGCCGGGCCAGCAGCCCCGGCAGCTCGTCCTCCGTGGCGCGGTGCACCAGGGCCCGGTAGTCGGCGAGGTTCCCGGCCAGGAGTTCGGCCGTCTCGTCCGTGGTCCTGTCGCCGTGGACACGGAGGTACGCGCGCTCCACGGGCGCGTCCGCCGGGCGCTCGGCCCTCGGCACGTCCGCCAGGGCACGGCGGATCCGCGCGAGGACACGATCCCTGCCGGAGTAGCCGGAATTCATCGGCCGTCGCCTCCTCTTGTGCGCTGCCACCAGTCACGGAACGACTCCTCCGGCACCTCCGGAAGCGCCCGCGTGTCCGTCCACGCCCGCCCCGGACCCGGGAGCCGCTCCGGGTGCAGGCGGCGGGTGCGGGACGCCAGTCGCTGCCCGGCCCGCAGCGCCGCCGGGTGGTCCAGGGCCCAGCGGGCCGCACGCATCGCCGCACGCTCCGCCGCGTGCCCCTTCGCGGGCCGCAGCGTGACCTTCGTACCGTTCCTCGTCACCTCGCCGCCCTGCACCACCCGCTCCCGCAGATGCACCAGCACCTCCGGGATGTCGATGGCCACGGGGCACACCTCGTAGCAGGCCCCGCACAGCGACGACGCGTACGGGAGCGAGGCGTCGACCTCGCCGGCCGTGCCGCGCAGCTGCGGCGTGAGGATCGCGCCGATCGGGCCCGGGTAGACGGAGCCGTACGCGTGGCCGCCGGCCCGCTCGTACACCGGGCAGACGTTCAGACAGGCCGAGCAGCGGATGCAGCGCAGCGCCTGCCGGCCCACCCCGTCGGCCAGGGTGTCCGTGCGCCCGTTGTCCAGCAGCACCAGGTGGAAGTCCTGCGGGCCGTCGGAGTCCGTCGTCCCCGTCCACGTACTCGTGTACGGGTTCATCCGCTCCGCCGTCGACGACCGGGGGAGCAACTGGAGGAACACCTCCAGGTCCTGCCACGTCGGCACCACCTTCTCGATCCCCACGACCGAGATCAGCGTCTCGGGGAGGGTCAGGCACATACGGCCGTTGCCCTCGGACTCCACGACCACCAGCGTGCCGGTCTCCGCCACCATGAAGTTGGCGCCCGAGACGCCCACCTTGGCGCGCAGGAACTTCTCCCGCAGATGCAGCCGTGCCGCCTCCGCCAGCTCCGCCGGGGTCTCCGTGAGCCCGTCCGGCGCCGGGCGGCCCCAACGGCCCATCTCCTCGCGGAAGATGTCGCGGATCTCGCCCCGGTTGCGGTGGATCGCCGGGACCAGGATGTGCGACGGGCGGTCCTCGCCCAACTGGACGATCAGCTCCGCCAGATCCGTCTCGTACGCGCGGATGCCCTCGGCCTCCAGCGCCTCGTTGAGGCCGATCTCCTGCGTCGCCATCGACTTGACCTTGACGACCTCGCGCTCCCCGGTCGCCTTCACCAGATACGTGACGATCCGGTTCGCCTCGTCCGCGTCGGCGGCCCAGTGGACCGTGCCGCCCGCCGCCGTGACCGCCTCCTCCAACTGCACCAGATAGTGGTCGAGGTGACGGAGCGTCCGGTCCTTGACGGCCTTGCCGGCGGCGCGCAACTCCTGCCAGTCCGCCAGCTCGGCGACGGCCTTCGCCCGCTTGTCGCGGATGGTGTGCGTGGCGTGCCGCAGATTGCCGCGCAGCGTCGGGTTCCGCACGGCGTCGTGCGCGGCCTTCGGGAAGGCGGGCATGCCGAGATACGTCCGGGGGTCGCCGCTCATACGTAGGGCTCCTGCTCGGTCGAGGCGAGGATCTCCGCCAGGTGCACGGGACGGACCGCCGCGCCCTGCCGGGCGAGCGTCCCGCCGATGTGCAGCAGACACGAGTTGTCGACCGTGCACACCATGTCGGCGCCGGTGGCCCGGATGGCGCGCACCTTGTCCGCGCCCATCGCCGCCGACACGTCCGCGTTCTTCACGGCGAACGTGCCGCCGAAGCCGCAGCACTCGTCGGCGCCCGGCAGCTCCCGCAGCTCCAGGCCCCCGACCCGCTCCAGGAGCCGGCGCGGCCGGTCCCGCAGGCCCAGCACCCGCAGCCCGTGACAGGTCGGGTGGTACGTGACCGTGTGCGGGAAGTACGCGCCGACGTCCGTCACACCGAGGACGTCGACGAGGAACTCGGTCAGCTCGAACGTCCGGGGCACGGCCCGCGCGGCCGCGTCGGCCAGCTCACGGCCACGGTGCTCGGCCGCGGCCTTCGCGCCGATGCGCGGGTAGTTGTCGCGGACCATGGCGGCGCAGGATCCGGAGGGCGTGACCACGTAGTCGTAGCCCTCGAAGGCCGCGTCGAAACGCCGTACGAGCGGCTCGGTCTCGTGGCGGTAGCCGGTGTTGAACTGGGGCTGGCCGCAGCAGCTCTGCGCCGCGGGGAAGTCGACGTCGACGCCGAGGCGCTCCAGCAGCCGGACCACGGCCTGCCCGGTGCGGGGGAAGAGGGTGTCGTTGACGCAGGTGACGAAGAGGGCTACGCGCACGTCTCGTCCTCCTTCTCCGTCTGCCGCTCCGTCCGCTGCTCTGTCCGCTCCGCGATCCGGGACGCGGCCTCGTCCCAGGCCGCACGGCCGCCTGACGGATCGTAGTACCGCAGCGGCTGCGTCGCGCGGAGCAGCGCCCGCAGCTCCGGCAGGCCCCCGCCGATCACGCCGGCCGCGCGCGCCTGGACCAGGACGTTGCCGAGGGCGGCCGCCTCCGCGGGGCCCGCGACGACCGGCAGGCCGGTCGCGTCCGCCGTCAGCCGGCAGAGCAGCGCGTTGTACGCGCCGCCGCCGACGATGTGCACGGTGCCGACGGACCGGCCCGACAGCCGCCGCGCCTCGTCGACGGCCCGGCGGTGCGCCAGCGCGAGGGAGTCCAGGACACAGCGCGTGAACTCGGCCGGGGTGCGCGGCACCGGCTGCCCGGTGCGGGCGCACGCGTCCGCGATACGGCGCGGCATGTCGTCCGGGGCCAGGAAGGCGGGGTCGCCCGCGTCGACGACCGAACGGAGCGGCTCGGCCTCCGCGGCCCCGGCGAGGAGAGCGTCGAGATCCTGCGGGCGGCCCTGCGCCTCCCAGGCGCGCAGGCACTCCTGGAGCAGCCACAGGCCCATGATGTTGCGGAGGTAGCGGACGGTGCCGTCCACGCCCAGCTCGTTGGTGAAGTTCGCGGCGCGGGACGCCTCGGTGAGGACCGGCGCGTCCAGCTCGACCCCGGCGAGCGACCAGGTGCCGGTCGCGATGTACGCGAAGTCGTCCCCGGCCGCCGGGACCCCGACGACCGCCGACGCCGTGTCGTGCGACCCGACGGCCGTCACCGGGACCGGGCCTTCGAGCCCCGTCTCGGCCAGGACGTGGGGCAGCAGCAGCCCGGCGGGATCCCCGGGCCCGCGGAGCGGCGGGAACAGACCGACGTCGATCCCGAGCCGGGCGGCCACGGTGGGGGACCAGTCGCGGGTACGCGGATCGAGGAGCTGCGTCGTCGACGCGTTCGTGATCTCCGTACCCGCCTCGCCCGTGAGCCAGTACGCGATGAGGTCCGGGATCAGCAGGGCGCGCCGCGCCGCCGCGAACTGGGGCGTGCCCTGGGCGGCGACCAACTGGTACACGGTGTTGAACGGCAGGTGCTGAAGCCCGGTCGCCGCGTACAGCTCATCGGGCGGAAGCACGGCGGCGACCTTCTCGGCGGTGCCGTCGGTGCGGGCGTCGCGGTAGTGGACGGGGTTGCCGAGGAGGGCGCCCGTGGCGTCGAGGAGCCCGTGGTCGACGGCCCAGCTGTCGACCCCGACCCCGTCGAGCCGGCCCCCCGCGGCGGCACCCGCCGCCCGCAGGCCGTCCAGGACGCCGCGGTACAGGGCCAGGATGTCCCAGTGCAGGGCCCCGGCGACCCGGACGGGCCGGTTGGGGAAGCGGTGGACCTCCTCGATCTCCAGGGTGTCCGGGGTGACGCGGGCGAGTATGACGCGCCCGCTGGATGCGCCGAGGTCGACGGCGGCGAAGGTGGATGGCATGGGGTCCTCGGTGGGTGGTGGTCAACCGGGGGCTCCGCCCCCGGACGCCCGTATCGCGCCTGGACGGCGCTTGTCCTCAATCGCCGGACGGGCTCGCATTGAGCCCCTCCGGCGTTTGAGGAGCGGGGGTTCGGGGGCGGAGCCCCCGATTCGGGAAGGGGCGGGGTGGGGGATGAATCAGCGCAGGAACGCCGCCGCCACGCCCGCGTCCACCGGAATGTGGAGGCCCGTCGTGTGCGTGAGCTCCCCGCCCGTCAGGGCGAACACCGCGTTCGCGACGTGCTCCGGCAGCACCTCCCGCTTCAGCAGCGTCCGCTGGGCGTAGAACTCGCCCAGCTTCTCCTCCTCCACGCCGTACACCGCCGCCCGCTGCGCCCCCCAGCCGCCCGCGAAGATCCCGGAGCCGCGCACCACACCGTCCGGGTTGACGCCGTTGACGCGGATGCCGTGCTCGCCCAGTTCGGCGGCGAGCAGCCGCACCTGGTGCGCCTGGTCGGCCTTCGTCGCGCCGTACGCGACGTTGTTGGGCCCCGCGAAGACACCGTTCTTGGACGCGATGTACACGATGTCGCCGCCCACGCCCTGCGCGATCATCACCCGCGCCGCCTCCCGGGACACCAGGAAGGAACCGCGCGCCATGATGTCGTGCTGGAGGTCCCAGTCGCGGGCCGACGTCTCCAGGAGCGGCTTGGACACGGAGACGCCGGCGTTGTTCACCACCAGGTCCACGCCGCCGAACGCCAGCAGCGCCGCGCGGAACGCCGCAGCGATCTGCTCCTCGCTCGTGACGTCCACGGTGACGGCCACCGCCCGGTCGGGCCCGCCGAGCTCGTCCGCGACGGCCGCCGCGTTCTCCGCGTTCAGGTCGGCGACGACCACGCACGCGCCCTCGGCGACGAGCCGCCGCGCGATGGCCCGGCCGATGCCGGAGCCCGCGCCCGTCACCAGCGCGATCCTCGCCGCCAGCGGCTTCGGCTTCGGCATGCGCCGCAGCTTCGCCTCCTCCAGCTCCCAGTACTCGATGCGGAACTTCTCCCGCTCCTCGATCGGCGCGTACGACGACACGGCCTCCGCGCCGCGCATGACGTTGACGGCGTTGACGTAGAACTCGCCCGCCACGCGCGCGGTCTGCTTGTCCTTGCCGTACGAGAACATGCCGACGCCCGGCACCAGCACGATCGCCGGGTCGGCGCCGCGCATCGCGGGCGAGTCGGGCGCGGCGTGCCGTTCGTAGTACGCGCGGTACTCGTCGCGGTAGGCGACATGCAGCGCCTTGAGGCGCGCCACGGCCTCCTCCAGGGGCGCGGACGGCGGCAGGTCCAGGACCAGGGGCCTGACCTTCGTACGGAGGAAGTGGTCCGGGCAGGACGTGCCGAGGGCCGCGAGGCGCGGGTGCTCGGCGCGTGAGACGAAGTCCAGGACGGCTTCGGCGTCGTTGAAGTGGCCGACCTGGGGCCGGTCCGCGGACGCGATCGCCCGGATGTACGGGGCGAGCGCGGCCGCCCGTTCCCGGCGCGCGTCCGCCGGCAGCGACTCGTACCCCTCCAGGACCGGGCCGAACGGCTCGGGCCTGCCGTGCTGCGCGAGGAACGTCTCCGCCGTGCGGATGATGGAGAGGGAGTTGGCCTCGCACTCCTCGCTGGTGGCGCCCCACGCCGTGATGCCGTGTCCGCCCAGGACGCAGCCGATCGCCTGCGGGTTGGCCTCCTTCACGGCGGCGATGTCCAGGCCGAGCTGGAAGCCGGGCCGCCGCCACGGCACCCACACCACCTTGTCGCCGAAGCACTCGGCGGTCAGCTTCTCGCCGTCGGCGGCGCAGGCCAGGGCGATGCCCGAGTCCGGGTGGAGGTGGTCGACGTGGGCGGCGTCGACCAGGCCGTGCATGGCGGTGTCGATCGAGGGGGCGGCGCCGCCCTTGCCGTGGAGGCAGTAGTCGAACGCGGCGACCATCTCGTCCTCGCGCTCCACACCCGGGTACACGCCGGTCAGCGCCCGCAGCCGGTCCAGGCGCAGGGCCGCGAGACCGGACTCCCTCAGCGTGCCGAGGTCGCCGCCGGAGCCCTTCACCCACATCAGCTCGACGTCGCCGCCGGTCACCGGATCGCTCGCGGTGCCCTTGGCCGAGGTGTTGCCGCCCGCGTAGTTGGTGTTGCGGGGGTCGGCGCCCAGCCGGTTCGAACGCTCCAGCAGGTCCTTCACCGCTTCGTGCTGTCGCTGTCGCTGTCGCTGCCACTCTGCCATGACCTTCACGCTCCCCATCCGGCCTGGGTCCCGCCCACGCGCTCGTCGACGATCTGCTGCGCCCAGCCCGAGCGGTGGTAGGCCGCGATCGGGTCCGGGTCGATGCCCAGCTCGTCGCGCACCTCGGCGAGCAGCGGACGGACATCGGTGTTGTACGCGTCCATCAGGACGGCGTTGGCGGCGAGGACGTCGCCGGCTGCCTGCGCGGCGGACAGGGCGTCGGCGTCCACCAGCAGCGCCTTGGCGGTGGCCTCCTGGACGTTCATCACGGAGCGGATGATCGCCGGTATCTTCGCCTCGATGTTGTGGCACTGGTCGAGCATGAACGCCACGTCGGCGCCGAAGCCCCCGCCCCGTACCACCTCGTACATGATCCGGAACAGCTGGAACGGGTCGGCGGCGCCCACCATGAGGTCGTCGTCGGCGTAGAAGCGCGAGTTGAAGTCGAAGCCGCCGAGCTTCCCCTCGCGCAGCAGCAGCGCCACGATGAACTCGATGTTGGTGCCGGGCGCGTGGTGGCCGGTGTCGACGACGACGCGCGCCTTCTCGCCGAGCTTCAGGCAGTGCGCGTACGCCGTGCCCCAGTCGGGGACGTCCGTCGTGTAGAAGGCCGGCTCGAAGAACTTGTACTCCAGCAGCATCCGCTGGTCGTCGCCGAGCCGCTCGTACACGGCGGCGAGGGCCTCGGCGAGCCGGTCCTGGCGGGCGCGGATGTCGTCCTGGCCGGGGTAGTTCGTACCGTCCGAGAACCACAGCTTCAGGTCGCGGGAGCCGGTGGCGTCCATGATGTCGACGCACTCCAGCAGATGGTCCAGGGCCTTGCGGCGGACCTTCGCGTCGGGGTGGCAGACGCTGCCGAGCCTGTAGTCGTCGTCCTGGAAGACGTTGGAGTTGATCGTCCCGAGCCTCAGGCCGCGCTCCTCGGCGTGCCGGGCGAGGGCCGCGTAGTCGTCGACCCTGTCCCAGGGGATGTGCAGCGCGACGGTCGGCGCGGCCCCGGTGTGCTGGTGGACGCGGGCCGCGTCGTCCAGCTTCTCCTGAGGGGTGCGCGGGACACCGGCCTGTGCGAACACCTTGAAGCGGGTCCCCGAGTTCCCGTACGCCCAGGACGGTGTCTCGATGGCCTGGGCCCGCAGGGCTGCCTTCACAGCGGAGACGTCGGATCGGCTCGTCATCGTCAGCGCTCCTGATTAATGAATCGTTTCATTGGCGTGAAGCTATGGGCGCCCGCCGTACCTGTCAAGGGCGCGTGACCGCCATGATCCCGGTTCACATCACGAAACGACCAAAGGTTGAAAGTTTGAGGGGGTGACCCATTGACGTTGTCGTATCGGCACGTCTAGCTTCCGGGAAACCTCGTTGAAACCTTTCACGGCGTGAGGGGCCCGACCGCCACCGCCGTTGAGGAGCTCTCCATGAACCAGCCCGACGTGGGCCCGGCCCCCGTACTGGCCCTGACGGACGTCTCCAAGTCCTTCGGCGCCGTACGGGCCCTGCAGGACGTGTCCCTGCAGCTCTTCCCAGGCGAGGCGCACGCCCTCGCGGGGGAGAACGGCGCCGGAAAGTCCACGCTCATCAAGACCCTCGCCGGAGTGCACCGGCCCGACACCGGGCAGGTGCTGCTCGACGGCGTCCCCGTGGAGTTCCACAGCCCCGCCGACGCGCGGGACGCGGGCATCGCGGTGATCTACCAGGAGCCGACGCTCTTCCCGGACCTCTCCATCGCCGAGAACATCTTCATGGGCCGCCAGCCCCGGAGAGCGCTGGGCCGCATCGACCGCAAGGCCGTGCACGCCGCCACGGCCGGGCTGATGGCCCGCCTCGGCGTCGACCTCGCACCCGACAGGCCCGCGCGCGGTCTGTCCATCGCGGACCAGCAGATCGTCGAGATCGCCAAGGCGCTCTCCTTCGACGCCCGCGTCCTCATCATGGACGAGCCGACCGCCGCCCTCACCGGCAGCGAGACCGCCCGCCTCTTCTCCGTCGTCGACGCGCTGCGCGCCGAGGGCGCCGCCGTCCTCTTCATCTCGCACCGCCTGGAGGAGATCTTCCGGCTCTGCCGGCGCGTCACCACCCTGCGCGACGGCCGCTGGATCTCCTCCGAGCCCCTCGACGGGCTCACCGAGGACGACCTCGTCCGCCGGATGGTCGGCCGCGACCTCGACGAGCTGTACCCCAAGCAGCCGGCGGAGATCGGCGAGACCGCCCTGTCCGTACGCCGCCTCACCCGCGAGGGCGTCTTCCGCGATGTCTCCTTCGACGTACGGCGCGGCGAGATCGTCGCCCTCGCGGGACTCGTCGGGGCGGGGCGCAGCGAGGTGGTCCAGGCCGTCTTCGGCGTCGACCGCGCCGACGCCGGCGAGGTACGGGTCGGCGGTACGACGCTGCCCGCCGGCTCGCCCACCGCGGCCATGGACGCCGGCATCGCCCTGGTCCCCGAGGACCGGCGCCAGCGCGGACTGGTCATGGAGATGTCCATCGAACGCAACATCGGCCTCACCGGCCTCGACCGGCTCGGCAAGGGCGGACTCGTCCGCCGGGCCCTGGAGCGGGGACGCGCCGCCGACTGGGCGGTCCGCCTCCAGCTCAAGTTCAACGCGCTCTCCGACAGCGTCGGCGTGCTCTCCGGCGGCAACCAGCAGAAGGTCGTGCTCGCCAAGTGGCTGGCCACCGAGCCGTCCGTGCTCATCGTCGACGAGCCCACCCGCGGCATCGACGTCGGGACGAAGGCCGAGGTGCACCGGCTGCTGTCCTCCCTCGCCGCCGAGGGCCTCGCCGTCCTGATGGTCTCCTCCGACCTCCCCGAGGTCCTCGGCATGGCCGACCGCGTCCTCGTCATGCACGAGGGCCGGCTCGTCGCGGAGATACCCCGCGACGAGGCCACCGAGGAGTCCGTGATGGCGGCGGCGACCGGCCGTACGCCCGCAGGAACAGGAACCGGAAAGGAGGCGGCCGCGTGACCACCGCCCTCGACGAGCCGCCCGCCACAGCCGCCCCCGAGCGACGCGGCGACGCCCGCGGCCTGGCCGACACGGTCTTCCGGGCCCGCGAGATCAGCATCGGCGGCGCGCTCGTCCTCCTGATCCTCGGCACCTGGATCGCCAACCCGTCCTTCCTGGACGGCCAGGGCGTCAAGGACCTGCTCCTCAACGCCTCGATCCTGGTGCTGCTCGCCGTCGGCCAGTCCGTCGTCGTGGTCACCCGCAACATCGACCTGTCGGTCGGTTCGGTCGTCGGCCTCACCGCCTTCACCTGCGGCGACTTCGTCTCGGGCAGCAGCCACGGGCCGGTCGCCACGATGCTGCTCGGCATCGCCGTCGGCGCCCTGTGCGGCGTGGTCAGCGGAGCGCTCGTCAGCATCGGCAAGGTGCCCGCGCTCGTCGTCACCCTCGGCATGCTGTACGTCCTCCAGGGCGTCGACTACGCCCTCGCGGACGGCGGCCAGATCAACGCCGTCAACCTGCCCGAACCGGTGCTCACCCTCGGCAGCGGCAGCGTCCTCGGCATCCCGTACCTGCCGCTGATCGCCGCCCTGGTCCTCGCCGCCACCGCGTACTTCCTGCGCACCTACCGCAGCGGCCGCGAGCTGTACGCCATCGGGTCCAGCCCGGAGGCCGCCCGGCTCGCGGGCATCCCGATCCGGCGCCGCGTCCTCGCCGCGTACGTCTTCTCGGGCGCCGTCGCCGGTCTCGCGGGCGCCCTGTGGCTGGCCCGCTTCGGCACCGTCGTGGCCGGCGCGGCCAGTGGCTGGGAGCTCACCGTGGTCAGCGCGGTCGTCGTCGGCGGCGTGGCCATCACGGGCGGCACCGGCTCGGTGTGGGGCGCGGCGCTCGGCGCCCTCCTCCTCACGACGATCTCCGGCGCCCTCGTCGTCCTCAAGGTCGACCCGTTCTGGGAGCAGGCCATCACCGGCGCCCTGCTGATCCTCGCCATCACCGCCGACCGCGTCGTGCAGGTCCGCACCACCAACGCCCTGCGGAAGAGGAACAGGCGATGACCACGTCCACCACCCCGACCACCCCGAACACGCCGACCACCTCCTCAACCTCCGCCTCGAAGGCCTCCCTCGCCAGGTTCCTGCGCTGGGACAGCGTCGTCGGCGTCCTCCTGGTCGCCGTCTTCCTCGTCGGAACCGGCACCACCGACGGCTTCTCCAGCACCGGCAACCTGTCGGCCGCCCTCAACGACATCGCCGAGGTCGCGCTGATCGCCCTGCCGATGGTCCTGCTGGTCGTCGCCGGGCAGGTGGACCTGTCCGTCGCGTCCATGCTGGGCCTGTCCAGCGCGCTCGCGGGCGCCCTGTGGGACTCCGGCTGGGCCTTCGAGCTGATCGTGCCGGTCTGTCTGCTGGTCGGCGCGCTCGGCGGCCTGCTGAACGGCTGGCTCGTGACCCGGGTCGGGCTGCCGTCCCTCGCCGTCACCATCGGCACCCTCGCCCTCTTCCGGGGCCTGGCGTCCGTGGTCCTCGGCACCAAGGCCGTCGCCGACTTCCCCGAGACGTACGCCCGGTGGGCCACGTACACCGAGACCGTGCCCGGCACGTTCCTGCCGTACCCGGTCGCGCTGTTCGCGGTGCTCGCGGTGCTCGCCGCCGTGGCGCTGCACTGCACGGGCTTCGGGCGCTCCCTGTTCGCCATCGGCGCGCAGGAGGACGCGGCGTACTTCGCCGGCATCCGGGTCAAGCGCATCAAGCTGGCGCTGTTCGTGCTGTCCGGGACGGTGGCGTCCTTCGCGGGGATCGTCTTCACCCTCCGCTACGGCAGCGCCCGCGCCGACAACGGCTTCGGCCTCGAACTCGTCGTCATCGCCTCCGTCCTGCTGGGCGGCATCGACTTCGACGGCGGCAAGGGCACCCTGGGCGGCGCGGTCGCCGGTGTCCTGCTCATCGGACTCCTCCGCAACCTGCTCACGCTGAACGACATCTCCAGCGAGGTCCAGGTCGTCGTCACCGGAGTCCTCCTGATCGCGTCGGTCCTGACGCCCCGCGTCATCGCGGTGGTCTCGGAACGCCGCCGACGCCGAGCGGCGGCCACCTGACCCCGGGCGCCCCGGGCCCACCCCGGACCCGCCCCGGCCCCCCGCTCCCCGGACCCGCCCCGCGCTCTCTCCGCGCCACCACGCACCGCACAGGAAAGGCAGCACCCCTCATGCACCTCCGTTCCCGCACCCGCCGCGGCACCCTCGTGGCCACCTCGGCCCTCTGCTCCCTGGCCCTCGCCCTCACCGGCTGCTCCGGCACCACCAAGGACTCCGCGCGGAACGACTCCGCCGGCACGGCGTCCGGCGCCACGGCCAACCCCGACGCCGAACTGAAGAAGGGCCTGAAGCTCGCCTTCCTGCCCAAGCAGATCAACAACCCGTACGAGAAGATCGTCGACGAGGCCGGCATCGAGGCCGCCAAGGAGTTCGGCGCCACCGGCAAGGAGGTCGGCCCCTCCGACGCCAGCGCCTCCTCCCAGGTGTCGTACATCAACACGCTCATCCAGCAGCGCCAGGACGCCGTCCTCATCGCGGCCAACGACCCCAACGCGGTCTGCACGCCCCTCAAGAACGCGATGAAGCAGGACATCAAGGTCGTCGCCTACGACTCCGACACCGCCAAGGACTGCCGCCAGCTCTTC
The DNA here is from genome assembly GCF_013362995.1 of Streptomyces sp. TRM64462. Taxonomy (GTDB): domain Bacteria; phylum Actinomycetota; class Actinomycetes; order Streptomycetales; family Streptomycetaceae; genus Streptomyces. The sequence continues at coordinate 35,965 of NZ_JABWDV010000345.1, forward strand.
ATCAACCAGGCAAGCTCCGAGGAGATCGGCCGCAGCCAGGTCCGCAGCATCGCGAAGCAGCTCGGCCACAAGGGCGAGATCGCGATCCTCTCGGCCACCCAGAACGCGACCAACCAGAACACCTGGATCGAGTTCATGAAGGACGAGCTCACCAAGCCCGAGTACAAGGACATGAAGCTGGTCAAGGTCGCCTACGGGGACGACGACGACCAGAAGTCCTTCCAGGAGACCCAGGGCCTCCTCAAGGCGTACCCGAACCTGAAGGGCATCATCTCGCCCACCACCGTCGGCATCGCCGCGGCCGCCCGCTACATCAGCTCGTCCTCGTACAAGGGCAAGGTCGTCGTCAACGGTCTCGGCACGCCCAACCAGATGCGCAAGTACGTCAAGGACGGCACCGTCGAGCAGTTCGCCCTGTGGAACCCGAAGGACCTCGGCTACCTCGGCGCCTACGCGGCCGCCGCCCTGGCGTCCGGGCAGATCACCGGCGCCGAGGGCGAGAAGTTCACGGCCGGGAGGCTCGGCGAGTACACCATCGGCAAGGACGGCGAGGTCGTCCTCGGCCCGCCGGCCGTCTTCGACAGGAACAACGTCGACGAGTTCGACTTCTGAGGGGCGGACCGTACCCGTGCAGCGCGTCTGCTTCCTGCTGAAGGTGCGTCAGGACCGGCTGGCGGAGTACCGCGAGCGGCACGCGGCCGTGTGGCCCGAGATGCTCGCGGCGCTCTCCGCCGCCGGATGGCACAACTACTCCCTCTTCCTCCGCGACGACGGCCTGCTCGTCGGCTACCTGGAGACCGAGGACTTCGACCGGGCCCGGGCGGCCATGGCCGGTACCGAGGTCAACGCCCGCTGGCAGGCCGAGATGTCCGACTTCTTCGAAGCGCTCGACGGGGCCGGACCCGACGAGGCGATGCGCCCCCTCACCGAAGTGTTCCACCTCGCCTAGGAGCATGCCCATGAGACGATCCCCGGCCGCCGCGGCCATGGCCACCGCCCTGCTCTCCGCCGCGTCGCTGACGACCGGCACCGCGAACGCGGCAGACCCCGCCCCGGCGGTCAGCCGGATCAACGACACCCGCCTCGACTCCCAGGCCCTCTACTTCGTGTCGTACAACGGCCTCGTCAACAACAACTCGTTCCAGAAGAACGGGCTCCTCACCTACAAGGGCTACCAGTACGCCGCCTGGTACACCGCCGACCGCAACGCCGTCGTGGCCCGCCGCGCCCTCGGCTCCACCACCTGGCAGACCGTCACGGTCGGCCACAAGCTGCGCTACAACGACTCGCACAACGTCATCTCCATGGGCGTGTCACGGATCGACGGGCGGCTCCACCTCACCATGGACTCGCACAGCGACGCCTTCTTCTACGTGAAGTCGACCGCGGGCCTGCTCGACAACCCGGGCGGCCGGGCCTGGACCGCGAGCCAGTTCGGCCCCGTCCAGACCACCCTCGACGGCCTCGGGCTCACCTCCCGGTTCACCTACCCGCAGTTCGTCGCCACGCCCGAGGGCCGCCTCCAGCTCAGCTACCGCGTCGCCGTGTCCGGCAACGGCCGCAACGCGCTCGCCGAGTACGACGGCACCCGCTGGACCGCGCTCGGCGAGTGGACCAGCTCCACCGGCACGTACCGGAGTGAGCACGGCTCCAGCACCGCCCGGAACATGTACCTGCACGGCATCGACTACAGCGCCGACGGCACCCTGCACGCCTTCTTCACCTGGCGCGAGCAGAACGGCGCCGTGATGTGCCACGGCGGCGGCATCAGCAACCACGACACCGGCTACGTCCACTCCACCGACCGCGGCCGCACCTGGCGCAACGCGGCGGGGACGGTGGTCGGCACGACCGGCGGCTCCGACCGGGTCTCCGTCAACGACACCGGACTCGTCGTGGACCCGCTCAACCCCGACCACTCGCTCATGAACCAGGAGAGCCAGGCCACCGACTCCGCGAACCGGCCGCACGCGATCATCTCGTACGTGCCCGGCCGCTTCGGCCAGTGCACCACGAACTACGTCGACGACCGCACCGCCAACGGGCGCGCCTTCCACGTCCGCAAGGACATCGGCACCGGCGCCTGGCGCAAGACCGAGATCCCCGTACCGCTCAACTCCAGCCAGCGGACCAGGCTGATCCTCGACAAGTACGACAACGCCTACGCGATCATGCCGTTCGGCCGGATCGTCGGCGCATCGAAGGCGTCCGGCTACACCGACTGGAAGGTGCTGTTCGACGGCAGCGGCCTCAACGCCTTCGGGGAGGTCGTCGTCGACGAGACCCGGGTACGGCAGGACGACGTGCTGTCGATCATGTACCAGGAGAAGTCCGGCGGGACGACACCGTCACCGATCCACGTGATCGACTTCGCGCTGCCCCGCTGACGGCCGGGAGCCGGCGGGCAGCAGCCGGGCGACGAGGTCGTGCCAGCCGTCCTCCAGCCGCTCCAGGGACATGCCACGCCGGGTGAGCAGATGCTGTACGAGGCCGATGTCGAGGTAGCCGAGCAGGATCTCGGCGGCCAGCTCGACATCGGCCTCGCTGCCCGCCTGCCGCAGCAGTGCGACGAGGTGCGTACGCCGTACGACACGGGCCGGGACGGCATGCCGCCGCGCGGGGTCCGGCTGGGCGGCCGCCAGGTACAGGTCGCGGTGCTCGTGCTCGTGGCGCAGCGCGGCGGGCCCGAACGCGTGCAGCCGCTCGGCGGCGGGCGCACCGGGCCCGAGCGGGGCGGGCCCTGCCATGAAGGCGGCCTGGAACTGCTGCTCCTGGTGGTCCAGGAGGGCCAGGAGCAGCCCCGCGCGGTCGCCGAAGCGGCGGAACACCGTGCCCTTGCCGACCTGGGCGGCGCAGGCGACGGCCTCCATGGTCAGGTGGGCCGCGCCCTGCTCGGCGGCCAGCCGCGCGGCGGCCTCCAGGAGGCGGGCGCGGTTGCGGGCGGCGTCGGCCCGGAGCTGCGGCTGCGCCCCGGCGGGGGAGAGGGACAGCTCCGTACGTCCGTGCGGCAGCGGAGAGGAGGTCATGGAAGCAGCGTACCGCCGCGGGGAATGAAAGTGGACCGGAGTCCGTTTAGCTGGTACAACTTTCAACGGACCTCGGTCCGGTTACGCACCCCCGCTCCCCGCGGCCTACCTCGTAGGAGTCACCATGTCCGCTCGTATCGTCGCTCTCGTCGGCAGCCTCCGCGCCGGCTCCCACAACCGCCAGCTCGCCGAGGCCGCCGTCGGCATCGCGCCCGAGGGCGCCACCGTCGAGCTGTTCGAGGGCCTCGCCGACCTGCCCTTCTACAACGAGGACATCGACACCGAGGCGGCCCTGCCCGAGGCCGCCGCCCGGCTGCGCGCCGCGGGTGCGCAGGCCGACGCCTTCCTGCTGGTCGTGCCGGAGTACAACGGCACCATGCCGGCGGTCCTGAAGAACGCCATCGACTGGCTGTCCCGCCCCTACGGCGCCGGTGCCATCGCCGGCAAGCCGGTCGCCGTGATCGGCACCGCCTTCGGCCAGTACGGCGGCGCCTGGGCGCAGGCCGAGGCCCGCAAGGCCGCGGGCGTGGCCGGCGGCACGGTCCTCGAAGGCGTGGAGCTCGCCATCCCCGGTTCCGTCACGCGCTTCGCCGAGACCCACCCGGCGGACGACGCCGAGGTCATCACGGGCCTGTCCGCCGTCCTGAACGGCCTGAAGGCCGCCGCGGAGACCCCGGCCCAGGCCGCCACGGCCTGACACCGGCCCCCCGCCGGCCGCACCCGGCCCCCTCACCCCTCGTCAGGGGCGAGGGGGCCGACCGCTGCCCAGGGGCCTCGCGGTTCGGGACGCAGCCGCAGGCAGCGCGAGGTTCATGTCGGATTTCCGCCAGCGAGCCCCCGGCCCGGTCACCGATGCTGGAACCATGCACACCGACACCGAGCGCTGCGTACGGGCCGTCCAGTCCAAGGACGCCCGCTTCGACGGCTGGTTCTTCACCGCCGTCCTCACCACCCGCATCTACTGCCGCCCCAGCTGCCCGGTCGTGCCGCCCAAGCCGCAGAACATGGTCTTCTACCCGAGCGCCGCCGCCTGCCAGCAGGCCGGGTTCCGCGCCTGCAAGCGCTGCCGCCCCGACACCAGCCCCGGCTCGCCCGAGTGGAACGCCCGCGCCGACACCGTCGCCCGCGCCATGCGGCTCATCCGCGACGGCGTCGTCGACCGCGAGGGCGTCCCCGGCCTCGCCGCCCGGCTCGGCTACTCGACCCGCCAGATCGAACGCCAGCTCCGCGCCGAACTCGGCGCCGGACCGCTCGCCCTGGCCCGCGCGCAGCGCGCCCAGACCGCCCGCGTCCTCATCGAGACGACGTCCCTGCCCCTCGCCGACGTGGCGTTCGCCGCCGGGTTCTCGTCCGTCCGCGCCTTCAACGAGACGGTACGGGAGGTCTTCGCGCTCGCCCCCGGCGAACTCCGGACCCGGGCGCACCGCGGCGCCGCCCGCCCCGCGGCGACCCCCGGCACGATCAGCCTCCGCCTCCCGTACCGCACGCCCCTCAACCCGTCCAACCTGTTCGGCCACCTCGCCGCCACCGCCGTACCCGGCGTCGAGGAGTGGCGCGACGGCTCCTACCGCCGCACGCTCACCCTCCCGTACGGGCACGGCATCGTCGCCCTCGCCCCGGCCACCGGCCACATCGCGTGCCGCCTCCACCTCACCGACCCGCGCGACCTCACCCACGCCATCAGCCGCTGCCGCTGGCTCCTCGACCTCGACGCCGACCCCGTCGCCGTCGACGGACAGCTCCGCACCGACCCGCACCTCGCCCCGCTCGTCGACCGCGCGCCCGGCCGCCGCGTGCCGCGCACCGTCGACGCCGCCGAGTTCGCCGTACGGGCCGTGCTCGGCCAGCAGGTCTCCACGGCCGCCGCCCGCACCCACGCCGGCCGCCTCGTCACCGCGCACGGCACCCCCGTCGACGACCCCGAGGGCGGGCTCACCCACCTGTTCCCCACGCCCGACGCGCTGGCCGGCCTCGACCCGGAAGCCCTGGCCCTGCCCCGCACCCGCCGCACCACGCTCACCACCCTGGTCGCCGCACTCGCCGACGGCTCCGTGAAGCTCGGCCCCGACAGCGACTGGGACGACGCCCGCGGCCGGCTCCTCGCCCTGCCCGGCTTCGGCCCCTGGACCGTCGAGGTCATCGCCATGCGCGCACTCGGCGACCCCGACGCGTTCCTCCCCGGCGACCTCGGCGTCCGCCGCGCGGCCACCGCACTCGGCCTGCCCGCGACCCCGGCCGCGCTCACCGCGAACGCCGCCGGCTGGCGCCCGTGGCGCGCGTACGCCGTCCAGTACCTGTGGGCCACGGACAGCCACCCCATCAACCACCTGCCCGCCTGAGGAAGGCCCGCCATGATCAGGAACCACACGGTCGTCGACAGCCCGTACGGCCCGCTCACCCTCGTCGCCACCGACGGCGTCCTCAGCGGCCTCTACATGACCGGGCAGCGCCACCGGCCCCCCGAGGAGACCTTCGGCACCCCCGACCCCCGCCCCTTCACCGAGGCCGTCCGCCAGCTCGACGCCTACCACGCGCGCGAGCGCACCGACTTCGACCTGCCCCTCCACCTCGACGGCACCCCGTTCCAGCGCCGCGTCTGGGAGCAGCTCAGGACCATCCCGTACGGCGAGACGCGCACGTACGGAGAACTGGCCGAGGCCCTGGGCAACCCGGCCGCGTCCCGCGCGGTCGGCCTCGCCAACGGCCGCAACCCGGTCGGCATCATCGTCCCGTGCCACCGCGTCATCGGCGCGAGCGGCGGCCTCACCGGCTACGGCGGCGGCCTCGACCGCAAACGCCGCCTCCTCGCCTTCGAAGGCATCGAAGCCTTCAAAGGCAGCGAAGGCCTCGAAAGCGGCGCGAAGGCACCGGCCGACACCCTGTTCTAAAGCCGCTTCAGCAAGGCGGGCAGCGCCGTGCCGATCGGCTCGCGCACCACCTCGTCCGCGAGCCCGTCGTACGGCGTCGGCTCGGCGTTCACGATGACCAGCCGCGCGCCGTGCTCGGCCGCGATCCCGGCGAGGGACGCGGCCGGCTGCACCTGGAGCGACGAGCCGACCGCGACGAACACCTCGGCCGCCTTCGCGATGCCCATGGCCTCGCCCAGCACCACCGGGTCGAGCCGCTCCCCGAACATCACCGTCGCGGACTTCAGGATCCCGCCGCACGCCGTGCACGCCGGGTCCGGCTCACCCGCCACGACCCGCTCCAGCGCCTCCGCCATCGACGAGCGGGCACGGCACCCCGTACACACCACGGCCCGTGCCGTACCGTGCAGTTCGAGCACCTTGCGCGGCGGCATCCCGGCGAGCTGGTGCAGCCCGTCCACGTTCTGCGTCAGCACCCGCACGGCGAACCCGTCGGTCCGCTCCAGCTCCGCCACCGCCCGGTGCGCGGCGTTCGGCTCGGCACGCAGCACCGGACCGTCCAGCCGCATCCGCCACGACCTGCGCCGGATGTCCGGGTCGGCCATGTAGTACGCGTACGTGACGAGCTTCTCGGCCTCCGGGTCGCGCCGCCACAGCCCGTTCGGGCCCCGGTAGTCACTGATGCCGGAGTCGGTCGAGATACCGGCACCGCTGAGGATCGCGACCAACGTCATGCGCCGAGCGTACGCAGCGGTTCCGCCGAGCGGCGAACGGATATCCGCACCGACCTGTAAGGTCCACGCCATGGCCAAGGTGAACGTCGGTCTCGACGCCGAACTCGTCGTGGAGGTCATGGTCCTCGCGGGCGTCGGCAACCCGCAGGACGCCGTCGAACTGGTCCTCCGCGACTACATCGCCCGCGGCCACCGCACGGAGTCCCGCGCGACCTCCCCGGCCGACGACTCCCACCGCACACGGGAGATCAAGCCCCCCGACCACGAGGCCTGACCCGACCCCTCAGCGGCCCGCCGGGCGGCGGCCGTCCTCCAGCTCGACCGGACCGCCGCCGGCCGCCAGGGCGTCCAGGGCGGCCAGGACGCGGCGGCCCAGGGCGCCCAGCAGATACGCGGGGATGTCCTCGCGGTCCACCAGCTTCCACGACACGAGCTCCGCCTCCTGGAGGCGGATGGCGCGGAACGCCGCGCCGTCGAGGACACCGCCGTCGTACACGTACGCCACGATCGGCGGCCGCCCGGTGCCCAGCACCCAGTCGACGGCGAGCAGGGCGCCCGGCTCCACGTCGAGGCCGATCTCCTCCAGGGTCTCGCGGCGGGCCGCCTGCCGCGGCGTCTCCCCGGCGTCGGACTCGATGGTGCCGCCCGGAAGCGCCCACCCCTCACGGTAGTTGGGCTCCACGAGCAGGACGCGGCCCTCCGCGTCGCGCAGCAGCGTGGCCGCACCGGCGAGCACCTTGGGCAGACCGGCGATGTACGTGGCGTAGTCAGAGGTGGTCACCCCGCCACCCTAGAACGCCCCTCGTCAGAACGTCCCCTCGCCGCCGCCGCTTCCGCCGCCGCTCCCGTCGCCCTCCGACTCGCCCTCCGTACGCGCCCGCGCCGCCCGCCGCAGCCGGTGGTGGCGGGCCGGGGCGGCCTCCGTGACCGCGTCGCCGACCATCGTCCGTACGACGTCCCGCAGCCCGTGCAGCGCGTGCAGCCGCGCCGGGCCCGCCCCCGGGTCCTCCCGCAGCTCCGTCACCAGCGCCCAGCACAGACCGAGCATGACCACCACGAACGGCAGCGCCACCAGGATCGTCGCCGTCTGCAGCGAGTTCAGCCCGCCGACCACCAGCAGCACCGCCGCGACCGACGCCATCAGCGCGCCCCACACCACCACCAGCCACGTCGGCGGATGCAGCGCGCCCCGGCTGGTCAGCGAGCCCATCACCAGCGACGCCGAGTCGGCGCTCGTCACGAAGTACGTCATCACCAGCACCATCGCCACGAACGACGTGACCGCCCCGATCGGCAGCGAGTCCAGCATCGCGAACAGCGACGCCTCAGCGCCGTCCTGCACCGCGTCCGCGAGGTCCGCGGCGCCCGTCGACTGCAGGCGCAGCGCCGAACCGCCCATCACGCAGAACCAGACGACCGTCGCCCCGCTCGGCACCAGCAGCACCCCGATGAGGAACTCCCGCACCGTGCGGCCGTGCGAGATCCGCGCGATGAACGTGCCCACGAACGGCGCCCACGACAGCCACCACGCCCAGTAGAAGACCGTCCAGGAGCCCAGCCACGCCGGGTCCGAGAACGCGCCCGTACGGCTCGCCATGGGCAGCAGGTTCTCCAGATAGCCGCCGATCGACGCCGGGATCGAGTCCAGCACGTACACGGTCGGCCCGACCAGGAACACGAACACCATCAGCGTCGCCGCCAGGATGATGTTCAGCGTCGACAGCCATTTGATGCCCCGGTGCAGCCCGGAGAACGCCGACAGCACGAACGCCCCGGACAGCACCGCGATGATGATCAGCTCCGTCGACAGGTCAGCCGTGACCCCGGCGGTCAGATCGAGGCCCTCCGCCACCTGGAGCGCGCCCAGGCCCAGGCTGGTCGCCGTGCCGAAGACCGTCGCGAACACGGCCAGCAGGTCGATCACCTTGCCCTGCCACGACACGGCCCTGCGCGCCCCGATGAGCGGCACGAACGCGGCGCTCAGCCGGTTCCCGCGGCCCTTGCGGAAGCCCGCGTACGCCAGGGCCAGGCCCGCGATGCCGTAGATCGCCCACGGCGTGAGCGTCCAGTGGAAGAACGAGTACTCCATCGCCGTACGGGCCGCCTCGGACGACTCGGCCCGCACCCCGCTCGCCGGCGGCGGGCTCAGAAAGTGCGTGAGCGGCTCCCCGACCCCGTAGAACATCAGGCCGATGCCCATGCCGGCGCTGAACATCATCGCGATCCACGCGAGGTTCCCGAACTCGGGCTCCGAATCGTCCAGGCCCAGCCTGATCCGTCCGAACCGGCTGAACGCGATCACCAGGCAGAGCACCAGGAAGATGTCCGCGGCGACCACGAACAGCCAGCCGAAGTTGGCCAGGACCCAGGCCAGCCCGTTGGACGAGGCGCTGTCGAAGGATTCCTTGCCCAGCCACGCCCACAGGACCACCGCCGCGACGGCGGTCACCCCGATCCCGACGACCTTGTGGTCGGGCCGGGCCTCCAGCGGGTGGCTCGCGGGGGCGCCCGGAGGGGGCTGATCGATCGGTTCCATGCTCATGACGCCCCACTATGGTGCGAAAACTCGGCACATCAGGGGGTGGCACGCCGTCTGACCGTGCGGATAGGGTCGGCCCTGGCGCGACTGCCTGTTCGATAGCAAGGGATGCAAGGTGACGGACGGAGCAGTTACTGAGGCCGCACGGCAGCATGTGCTGGTGGCGGCCGACAAGTTCAAAGGGTCGCTCACGGCCGTGCAGGTGGCCGAGCGGGTGAGAGCCGGGCTCCGCCATGTCGTCCCCGGTGTCGACGTGGAGGCCCTGCCGGTCGCCGACGGCGGCGACGGCACCGTCGCGGCCGCCGTCGCGGCCGGGTTCGAACGGCGTGAGGTGCGCGTGACGGGCCCGCTGGGCGAACCGGTCACGGCGGCGTTCGCGCTGCGTGACGGCACGGCGGTCGTGGAGATGGCCGAGGCGTCGGGCCTGAGCCTGCTCCCCGACGGCGTCCTCGCACCCCTGACGGCCACCACGTACGGCTCCGGCGAGCTGCTGCGGGCCGCGCTCGACGCGGGCGCCCGCACGATCGTCTTCGGCGTCGGCGGCAGCGCCACGACCGACGGCGGCGCAGGGATGCTGGCCGCGCTGGGCGCCCGCCTCCTCGACGCGTCGGGCGAGCCGGTCGGCCCGGGCGGCGGCGGGCTGCGCGACCTGGCCACGGCGGACCTGTCGGGCCTGGACCCGCGGCTCCCGGACGTGGACGTGGTGCTCGCCAGCGACGTCGACAACCCGCTGACGGGCCCGAAGGGCGCCCCGGCGGTGTTCGGCCCCCAGAAGGGCGCGAGCCCGGAGGACGTGGCCGTCCTGGACGCCGCCCTGTCCCACTACGCGAAGGTCCTGGAGAACGCCATCGGCCCGCGTGCTGCCGAGGCCGCGGCGTCGCCCGGCGCGGGCGGCGCGGGCGGCATCGGGTACGGCGCGCTGGTCGGCCTGGGCGCGAGCTTCCGCCCCGGCATCGAGCTGATGCTGGACATCCTCGGCTTCACCGAGGCCCTGGACCGCGCGACGCTCGTCATCACCGGCGAGGGCTCCCTCGACGAGCAGACCCTCCACGGCAAGGCCCCGGCGGGCGTCGCGGCGGCGGCCCGCGCGGCCGGGATCGAGGTCGTGGCGGTCTGCGGCCGCCTGGCCCTCCCGCCGGAGGCCCTGGGGCGCGCCGGGATCCGGCGTGCGTACGCCCTCACGGAGCTGGAGCCGGACCCGGCCAGGTGCATGGCGGAAGCGGGCCCCCTCCTGGAACGAGCAGCAGCGAACATCGCCCGCGACTTCCTGCGCTGACCCGCCAGCCGCCGGGCCCCAGCGCTGACGCGTGCTTCCGGCCCGGAGGGCCCACCCCGGTGCGTGAGCGGGGATCGCTCGGGCCCGCTGGGGCCGTTCCGC
>NZ_JABWDV010000346.1 GCF_013362995.1 Streptomyces sp. TRM64462
AGCTTGGGGGAGATTGAGGAGCGGGGGTTCGGGGGCGGAGCCCCCGATTCGGGAAGGGGCGGGATAGGGGACAGACCCGCCGGACACGACCGAGGGGGCGTCGGGGCGAGGAGGCCGCGGGATGACGGAGAGTGCGGGTACGCGTCTGAAGCGGTCGGCGCCGGCCGCCGGGCGGCAGTGGGTGGCCGCGGCGCTGGGCGTGTGGGTCGCCGTCCTGCTCGTCGTGGACCTGCGGTCGTCCGGGCCCGGGGCCCGGCAGGCGGCGGCCGTGGCGCTGGTGGGCGCGGTGGTCGCCGCGGCGGTGCTGACCGTCCCGTGGCCCGCCGGGCGTCTGCTGCGGTGGGCGGCGGGGAAGGCGCGGCGCGGGCCGGCGGAGGAGGCGGATCCGTTCGCCGACGAGGAGGACTTCTTCGCGTCCGTGCGGCGGCTGATGGTCCTCTCGGTGCTGAGCATCCTCGTCACGCTGGTGACCCACACGGTGGTCGTGATGCTCGCGCTGTGGGCGGGGGTACGGCTCGCCGGGGGCGTGGGCCTGCCGGTGGAGGTGTCCGGGGCGGGGCCGGTCGTCGTGGCGGGCCTCGTCGTGGGCGCCGTGTCGTCGACGGCGGCGGGGCTCCTCGGCGCGGCCCGGCGCCGTACGGGGCGCGGTGCGGGCGCGGGGCGTGCCGCAGCGCGGGTCGCCGCCCGCCTCGGCCATGTCGCGCTGGGCGTGGCCGGGCTCGCGCTGGCCGCGGCGCTGATGGACGGCGTACGGCTCGGCGGTCCCGGTCCGGTGTGGCGGCAGGCGCTGCTGCTGACGGCGGTGGTGTGCGTCGTACAGCTCGCGCCGCGGCTCTCGCTGTCGCTGCCTGTGCCGGGTGTGACGTCGCTGTTCCTGGTCGCGGTCCAGGCGCTGGTGCTGTGGGCGGCGCTCCAGGCGGCCCCGTACATGGAACCCCGGCTGTACGTCGACGGGTTCTGGCCCCTGGTCGGCACGGCGGCGCTCCTGTGGGCCGTGGACGGGCCGGCCCGTCTGGCGGCCGCGCGCGCGGAGGCCGCCCACCGGCCGCCGCCCGCACCGGTCGACCCGTTCCCGCCGGACCACATGTTCCCGCAGGGTCCGTACTACTGAGCCGGTCGACCGCGTCGGCGCACCCCGGGGCAGGGCCCTCGGGAAGATCGAAGTAGCGTGGGGTTAGCATATGAGCGCCGCCTAGCTCGAAAGATAATCCTGTGACTGTCAACGACGACTCGTTCACCAACTGGAAGAACCGCGAGGAGATCGCGGAGTCGATGATCCCGATCATCGGGAAGCTGCACCGGGAGCGGGACGTCACCGTCCTCCTCCACAGCCGCTCCTTGGTGAACAAGTCGGTGGTCAGCATCCTCAAGATCCACCGATTCGCCCGGCAGATAGCCGGTGAGGAGCTCTCGGTCACCGAGACGCTGCCGTTCCTGCAGGCCCTCACCACGCTCGACCTCGGTCCTTCCCAGATCGACATCGGCATGCTCGCCGCCACGTACAGGGCCGACGACCGCGGCCTGTCGGTGGCGGAGTTCACCGCCGAGGCCGTCGCCGGCGCGACGGGCGCGAACAAGATCGAGCGCCGCGAGCCGCGCGATGTCGTCCTCTACGGCTTCGGCCGCATCGGCCGTCTCGTCGCGCGTCTGCTCATCGAGAAGTCCGGTTCCGGCAACGGTCTGCGCCTGCGGGCGATCGTCGTCCGCGGGGGCGGCGATCAGGACATCGTGAAGCGCGCCTCACTGCTGCGGCGCGACTCGATCCACGGCCAGTTCCAGGGCACGATCACCGTCGACGAGGCGAACAGCACCATCATCGCCAACGGCAACGCGATCAAGGTGATCTACGCCAACGACCCGTCCGAGGTCGACTACACGGCGTACGGCATCAACAACGCCATCCTGATCGACAACACCGGCAAGTGGCGCGACCGCGAGGGCCTGTCGACGCATCTGCGTCCGGGCGTCGAGAAGGTCGTCCTGACCGCGCCGGGCAAGGGCGACGTCCCGAACATCGTGCACGGCGTCAACCACGACACGATCAAGCCGGACGAGCAGATCCTGTCCTGCGCGTCCTGCACGACGAACGCGATCGTGCCGCCGCTGAAGGCGATGGACGACGAGTTCGGGGTGCTGCGCGGTCACGTGGAGACCGTCCACTCGTTCACGAACGACCAGAACCTGCTGGACAACTACCACAAGGCCGACCGCCGCGGCCGTTCCGCGCCGCTCAACATGGTCATCACGGAGACGGGCGCCGCCTCCGCCGTCGCGAAGGCGCTGCCTGAGCTGAAGGCGCCGATCACGGGCAGTTCGATCCGCGTGCCCGTCCCGGACGTGTCCATCGCGATCCTCAGCCTGCGGCTGGGCCGTGAGACGACGCGCGAGGAGGTACTCGACTACCTCCGCAACGTGTCGCTGACGTCGCCGCTGAAGCGCCAGATCGACTTCATCACCGCGCCCGACGCGGTGTCGAGCGACTTCATCGGCTCGCGCCACGCGTCGATCGTCGACGCCGGCGCGACGAAGGTCGACGGCGACAACGCGATCCTGTACCTGTGGTACGACAACGAGTTCGGCTACTCGTGCCAGGTCATCCGCGTCGTCCAGCACGTCTCGGGCGTCGAGTACCCGACGTTCCCGGCTCCGGCGGTCTGATCCGACCGGACACACGGCAGTGAAGTGCCCCGGCCTCCCGCAGGCCGGGGCACTTCGCTGTGCGCACCGCCGTGCGCACCGCCGTCCGCGCTGTCGTCCGCGCCGTCGTCCGCGCCGTCGGAGGGCCGGAGGAATCGTTCCCTCTTCCCCCCTCACCCCACAGATCGATTTAGATTAGGCTTACCTAATCAATGCGACCCCAGGGGGATGCCGTGGGACACGGCTGGCAGGGTGCCGTCCTCAAGATCATGCGCGGCAAGGACTTCACACTCACCGTCAGATCGAACGAGCGAGTCTCCGACAGGCTCCACCGCCTCTCCTTCTCCGACGGCGGGATGCTCCGCGCGACCGGGGTCCACCCGACGATGTGGGTGCGCCTCTGGTTCGACGACGACGGCCGGCCCCACCAGCGCGCCTACACCCTCGTCGCCCCGGACCCCGTCCAGGGGACGTTCGCCATGGAGTTCGCGCTGCACTCCGGCCGCGCCAGCGACTGGGCCCGCACCGCACGCCCCGGCGACACCATCGAGGCGACGGTGCAGGGATCGCAGTTCGCCCTGCCGGACCCCCTGCCGTCCCGGCTCCTCGTCGTCGGCGACGCCGCGTCCCGGCCGGCCATCGACTCACTGCTGGACTCCATGCCGCTCACCCCCGCCACGGTCTGGTACGAGACGTCGCACCCCCGCGACAGCGACCACGCCCCGCGGGACGGCGGCGCGGCGCGCGAGGTCATCCACGTGCCGCGCCGCGACAAGGGCGCCCATCTGGTCGAAACGGTGCGCGCCGCCCTTCCGGAACACGTGGACGACTCGTCCTACCTCTGGATCGCCTGCGACACGGCGACCACCCGGGCCCTCACCTCCTACGCCCGCAAGCAGCTCGGCGTACCGAAGGAGCGTCTGCACGCCCTCGGTTACTGGCGGGCGACCTGACCGGACCGCGCCTTCGAGGTTAGGTTAGGCTTGGCTAAGTATCACGGTGTGGCGCGGCCTCGTGGCCGCCGTCCGGGGGCCGCCCGGCGTCCGCGGCGGTCCGACCATCCCTGAACATCCCGACGTACCGGAAGAGACGGAACGAACATGACCGTACGGGTCGCCGTGGCCGGCGCCAGTGGCTACGCGGGCGGCGAACTCCTGCGCCTCCTGGCCTCCCATCCGGAGGTGCGGATCGGCGCCGTGACCGCCCACAGCAGCGCGGGACGCCGGCTCGGCGAGGTGCAGCCGCACCTGTCGGGGCTCGCGGACCGGACGCTGGAGCCCACGTCGGCCGACGTGCTGCGCGGACACGACGTGGTGTTCCTCGCCCTGCCCCACGGCGAGTCGGCGCCGCTCGCGCGCGGCCTGGAGGACGACACGCTCGTCCTGGACTGCGGCGCGGACTTCCGGCTGCGCGACGCCTCCGAGTGGACGCGCTTCTACGGTTCGCCGCACGCCGGTACGTGGCCCTACGGCCTGCCGGAACTCCCCGGGGCGCGGGCGGAGTTGCGGGACGCCCGCCGGATCGCCGTGCCCGGCTGCTACCCGACGGCGGTCACCCTGGCCCTGATGCCCGCGTACGCCGCCGGCCTGGTCGAGCCGGAGGCGGTCGTCGTCGCGGCCAGCGGCACGTCGGGGGCCGGCCGGGCGGTGAAGCCGCACCTGCTCGGTTCCGAGGTGATGGGCTCCATGAGCCCGTACGGTGTGGGCGGCGTCCACCGGCACACACCCGAGCTGACGCAGAATCTGTCGCGCGTCGCGGGCGAGCGGGTCACCGTGTCGTTCACGCCGACCCTGGCCCCCATGCCGCGCGGCATCCTCGCCACCTGCTCGGCCCGGCTGCGTCCCGCACTCACCGGCGATGACGGCCCCGAACGGGCACGCGCCGCGTTCGAGAAGGCGTACGCGGACGAGCCGTTCGTCCGGCTGCTGCCGCCCGGCCGGTGGCCGTCCACTGGCTCGGTCGTCGGCTCCAACACGGCGCAGGTACAGGTGGCCGTGGACCCGGACGCCGGCCGTCTCGTCTGCGTGAGCGCCGTCGACAACCTGGTGAAGGGCACCGCCGGTGGCGCGGTGCAGTGCATGAACGTCGCCCTCGGCCTGCCGGAGTGGCTGGGCCTGCCCACGAATGGAGTGGCTCCGTGACCGTGACCGCTGCCCAAGGGTTCCTTGCGAGCGGTGTCGCCGCCGGCATCAAGGAATCCGGCGATCCCGACCTGGCCCTGGTCGTGAACCGGGGCCCGTCCCGCGCCGCCGCGGGCGTCTTCACCTCCAACCGCGTCCAGGCCGCTCCGGTGCGCTGGTCCCGCGCGGCCCTGGCGGACGGCACGCTGTCGGCGGTCGTCCTCAACTCCGGTGGCGCCAACGCGTGCACCGGCCCCGCCGGCGCCGAACACGCCCGCCTCATGGCGGAGCACACGGCGCGCGCGACCGGGGCGGCGGACGCGCACGAGGTGGCGGTGTGCTCGACGGGGCTCATCGGCGTCCCGCTTCCCATGGGCCGGGTCACGGCCGGCATCGGTGCCGCGGCGGAGCGGCTGTCGACGAGCGGCGGCGTGGACGCCGCCGTGGCGATCAGGACGACGGACACGGTGCACAAGACCTCGGTGGCGGCCGGGTCCGGATGGACCGTGGGGGGCATGGCCAAGGGTGCGGGCATGCTCGCGCCCGGACTGGCCACCATGCTGGTGGTCCTCACCACGGACGCCGACGTGTCCGCCGCGGACCTCGACACGGCCCTGCGCGGTGCCGTGCGCACCACCTTCGACCGGGTGGACTCGGACGGCTGCATGTCCACGAACGACACCGTGCTGCTCCTCGCGTCCGGGGCGTCCGGGATCGTGCCCGGCGAGGCCGAGTTCGCGGACGCGGTCCACACGGTGTGCCGCGACCTGGCGCGCCAGCTCGTCGCCGACGCCGAGGGGGCGTCCAAGGAGATCGAGGTGGTGGTCGTCGGGGCGGCGTCCGAAGCGGACGCCGTGACGGTGGGCAGGTCCGTCGCGCGCAACAACCTCCTCAAGTGCGCGCTGCACGGGGAGGACCCCAACTGGGGGCGCGTGCTGTCCGCGATCGGCACCACGGACGCCGTGTTCGACCCGGACCTGCTGGACGTGGCGATCAACGGCGTCTGGGTCTGCCGCGACGGGGCGGCGGGCGAGTCGCGCGACAAGGTGGACATGTCGGGGCGCCGGATCACCGTCACCGTCGACCTCCGCTCCGGCGAGGAGTCGGCGGTCGTCTGGACCAACGACCTCACCGCCGAGTACGTCCACGAGAACAGCGCCTACAGCTCATGAGCGGAGTGGGAACAGGGATGGGGACACCCGTCGATCAGGATGCGGCCGGTGCGGATCCGGCCGCCGGGGACCTGCCGTGGCGGGAGGAGCTCCAGGGCCGGACGGTCGTCGTGAAGTTCGGCGGCAACGCCATGGTGGACCCCGCGCTCCACCGGACCTTCGCCCAGGACGTCGTGGAGTTGTGGCACGCCGGGCTGCGCCCCGTCGTCGTGCACGGCGGCGGCCCGCAGATCAGCGCGATGCTCGACCGGCTGGACCTGGAGGTCCGCTTCGAGGCCGGCCTCCGGGTGACGACCCCGGAGACGATGGACGTGGTCCGTATGGTGCTGACGGGGCGGGTGCAGCGCGAACTGGTCGGCGCCATCAACGCGCACGGGCCGTTCGCCGTGGGCCTGTCCGGTGAGGACGCGCACACCATGACGGCCGTGCGGCGCCCGGCCTGGGTGGACGGGCGGCCCGTGGACATCGGTCTGGTCGGCGACATCGTGTCCGTGGACGCGGGGGCCGTACGGGCGCTGCTGGACCAGGGCCGTATCCCCGTGGTCTCACCGGTCGCCCGCGGTGCGGACGGGGAGGTCTACAACGTGAACGCCGATCTCGCCGCCTCCGCGCTGGCCGTGGCCCTGGGCGCGGAGCGCCTGGTGGTGCTGACCGACGTGGAGGGGCTGTACGCGGACTGGCCGCACAGCACCGAGGTCATCGAGCGTCTGACGGCCAGTGAGCTGGACGGACTGCTGCCGGGTCTCGCGAGCGGGATGCTGCCGAAGATGGAGGGGTGCCTGCGGGCGGTCCGCTCGGGCGTCGGCCGGGCGCACGTCGTCGACGGCCGCGTCCCGCACGCGGTGCTGCGCGGTGTGTTCACGGAGAAGAGCCCCGGCACGACCGTCGTGCCCGACACCCCGCCGGCGGGCGAGGGAGCCGGCGCATGACGGCCGACGCGACCGCACCGCTCACCGACCGCTGGCGCGCGGTGCTGATGGACACCTACGGCACTCCCCCGCTGGCCCTGGTCAGCGGCGCGGGCAGCACCGTCCGGGACGAGGCGGGCCGTACGTACACCGACTTCACCGGCGGGATCGCGGTCAACACCCTGGGCCACGCGCACCCCGCCGTGGTCGACGCGGTCACCGCTCAGGTCGCCCGCCTGGGACACGTGTCGAACCTGTTCGTGTCGGAGCCCTGCGTCGCCCTCGCGGAGCGACTGCTGGACCTCGCCGGGCGGCCGGGCAGGGTGTTCTTCGCCAACTCCGGTACGGAGGCGGTCGAGGCCGCGTTCAAGATCGCCCGCCGGACCGGACGCACCCACGTGGTCGCCGCCGAGAACGGCTTCCACGGGCGCACGATGGGCGCTCTGGCCCTGACCGGGCAGCCGCCGAAGCGCGATCCGTTCCTGCCGCTGCCCGGCGACGTCACGCATGTGCCGTACGGGGACGTCGACGCCCTGCGTGCGGCCGTCGGCGAGGAGACGGCGGCGGTCGTCCTGGAACCGGTCCAGGGCGAGGCGGGTGTGGTGCCGGCTCCGGAAGGGTATCTGCGGGCGGCGCGGGAGATCACGCGCGCCACGGGTGCGCTGCTGGTCCTCGACGAGGTGCAGACCGGCATCGGCCGTACGGGCCACTGGTTCGCGCACCAGGCGGTACGGGGTGTGGAGCCCGACGTCGTGACGCTCGCCAAGGGCCTCGGCGGTGGCCTGCCGATCGGCGCCGCCGTGGCGTTCGGTGACGCGGCCGGTCTGTTGGGGCCCGGGGACCACGGCTCCACGTTCGGGGGCAACCCCGTGGCCTGCGCGGCGGGGCTCGCGGTCCTGCGGACCATCGAGGCGGAGGGCCTGCTCGCGGAGGTCGTCCGTAAGGGCGACGTGCTGCGCCGCGGCATCGAGGCGTCGGGGCACCCGCTGGTGCGTGAGGTGCGGGGAGCCGGGCTGCTGCTGGGCGTGGCGCTCACCGCGCCGGTGGCGGCGCGGGTGCAGCGGGCCGCTCAGGACGCGGGCTTCCTGGTGAACGCGGCCGGTGCGTCGACCGTGCGGCTGGCTCCCGCCCTGACGGTGACGGACGAGGAGATCGCCGCCCTGGTGAAGGAGTTGCCCGCCGTCCTGGACGGCTGACGCGGCGTGCCGTGACGGCGTGAAGGGGCCCGAGCCATCCNCCGGCTCGGGCCCCTTCACGTCGTCACGGAGGCGACTGAACTCGGCTGAACTGGACTGAACAGAACAGACGGAACGGTCACAGGACGCGGGCGAGGACCTTCGCGCCGCGCCGGGGATCCAGCGATCGCGCCCATGAGGCCGGGGCGAGCTCGGGCGCCACCGGGGCGAAGCCGTACCGCAGGAAGAGACGGCCGCTGCCGGTCGTCGCGGTGAACAGAGCGTCCAGCTCCCGGGATCGGCCCTGGGCCAGCGCGGCGTCCAGCAGCCGGCCCCCGAGACCGCTGCCCTGCCGGCGTCGCGCGACGCAGAAGTTGTACACGACTCCGGTCGGCCGGTTCCTCCCCCTCGGGTCGGTGTGCACGCGGACGGCCAGGCAGCCTTCCAGGGTGCCGTCCGGGGCTTCGGCGACCAGGAAGTCGGTCGCGTTCCACTCGTACACGTGGGACGGCCGGGCGCGCAGCGCGCCGGAGCGGACGAACGGCTGGGAGAGCGCCGCGAGCGCGGCGGCGTCCCGGGGCCAGGCGCCCCGCACGGTGAGCGTGGGGGCAGGAGCCAGGCGGGGCGTGTGGGGCGGGTGGGGCGCGCGCGGCGACGGCGTGGTGGGGCGCGGCGTGACCGTGATCAAGGCGTTCCTTCCTCGGTTCCACCGCGTGGGACGGCCGTATGGTCCGTCGATGTCACCCCGGCGAAACAACTTGTGCAAGGTTAGCCTTACCTAATCGGCCTGCCAAGTCGCGGCCGCCGTCATGAGCCGCACGGCCGTCCGGGGTACTCGTCGCCCTCCGGTACTCCGGCCTCGCGCATTCTGCCCACGACGGCCTCCAGGTCGCCGTCGTCCACGTCCGCGGGCATGTTGAGCGTCCGGTCGAAGACGACGGTCCTTCCCTCCGTGTTCCACAGGACCCACCGATGGGGAGCCTGCGACCCCTCCCAGAGGTGGGCGTAGCGTCGCGGATCCTGGGCGCGCGTGCTCACAGCTTGCTCCCCTCCGTCGCGTCACGTCCCTCCACGAAGGTGGCCACGACCTCGATGGACCCGATCCTCGACGGTTCGACGCGGCGCGGGTCGTCCCCCAGGACCACCAGGTCGGCGCGCTTGCCCGGGCTGAGCGTGCCCGCGCTGTCCTCCCAGCGCGAGGCGTACGCCCCGGCGACGGTGTAGGCGTGCAGGGCCTCGTCGACGGTGATGCCCTCGCCGGGGCCGATGGCCTGTCCCGAGACGGAGGTCCGTTCCACCATGAACTGGATGGCCCGCAGCGGCGATCCGTCGGTGACGGGCCGGTCGGAGCTGCCGACGAGTGTGACGCCGTGGTCGAGGAAGCCACGGCCGCGGTACATCCAGGGTGCCCGCTCCTCCCCCATGATCGCCGCGTAGTCGTCGCCGAAGTAACGCAGGAAGTTGGGCTGGACGACGGCGCTGACGCCGAGACGTGCGAAGCGGGGGAGCTGGTCGGGGCGTACGAGTCCCGCGTGTTCGATCCGGTGGCGCGCGTCCGGGCGGGGGCGCAGCCGCTGGGCGCGCTCCAGGGCGTCCAGCGCGAGGTCGGCGGCGCGGTCGCCGATGGCGTGCACGGCGAGCTGCCACCCGGCGAGGTGGCCGTCGACGATCAGCTGGGCCAGGGTCTCCGGGTCGTCCTGGAGTTCACCGGTGTGGGTCATGCCTTCGTACGGCGCGGTGAGCGCTGCCGTACGGGCCATCATGCCGCCGTCGGTGTAGATCTTGAGGGCGCCGACGGAGAGCCAGTCGTCGCCGAAGCCGGTGCGCAGGCCGAGGTCCAGTGCCCGGGGGATGCCGTCGTCCCGGTGCGCCGGGAGCGGGCGAAGGGTGTCGCCGGCCGCCATGAGCTGGACGCGCAGGGGCAGTCGGCCCTGGTCCCTGAGCAACTGGTAGGCGCCCAGCTCCACGGGGCTGTGTCCCAGGAGCCCGCCGCCGATGCCCCCCTCGGCGCAGGCCGTCACGCCCTCGGCGAGGCAGGCGCGGCCGGCGTGCTCGACGGCGTCGGCGATCTCGGACTGCGCGTACGGCAGGCGCAGGTTCCGCGCGGCGGTCATGGCGCTCTCGGCCAGGAAGCCGTCCTCGTGCGGCACGTCGGCGGGCAGCAGGTCGAGTACGGCGCTGTTCACCACGCAGGCGTGCCCCGAGTCGTGCATCAGGAACACCTTGCGCCCCGGGCTGACCCGGTCCAGCTCAGCCGCTGTCAGATGGCGCCCCAGAGCGCGCTGGTCGTACCCGCCGATGTCCACCCAGGCCCCTGCCGGGCCCTGGCGGGAGGCTGCCTCCGCCACGACCGCGAGCACGTCCTCGACCCGCTCGCAGGGCGCGACGCTGGGGGTCATCGCCTTCAGCCCGGTCCATGCCAGGTGGACGTGGCTGTCGATGAACCCCGGCAGGACGGTGGCGCCCTGGAGGTCGACGACCTCGCGTGCGGGCAGGGCCGTCACGGCCTCGTCCAGGCCCACGACGCGGCCCCGCCAGATCCCCAGGTCGTGGGCGACCGGATGGTCCGGGTCCATGGTGATGATGTGTGCGTTCGTCAGCCTCGTGCAGAGCATGGGCGGTCCGTCTCTGAGGTCGGTCGCTGAGGTCGGTCTGAGGTCAGGTGGTCTCGGCGGCCAGCACGGTGTCGCCGGGCGACGGGGCGTCGGCGGCCGGCGCGTCGGCCGGCCGGTGGCGCGCGGGGGCGGCCGGAATCATCAGCGGGGTCCCGGTCTCCGGGTCGTCGATGATGCGGCAGGGCAGCCCGAAGACGTCCTGGACCAGTTCGGCCGTCATGACGGTGGACGGGTGGCCCTCGGCCGCGACCTCGCCTCCGGGCTTCAGGACGATGAGGTGGGTGGCGTAGCGGCACGCCTGGTTCAGGTCGTGCAGGACCGCGACGACGGTGTGGCCCTTGCGCGCGTGCAGTTCCGCGCACAGGTCGAGGACCTCCACCTGGTGGGCGATGTCCAGATAGGTGGTCGGTTCGTCCAGGAGGAGGATGGAGGTCTGCTGCGCCAGCACCATGGACAGCCACACGCGCTGGCGCTGTCCACCGGAGAGGTCGTCCACGGGCCGGTCCGCCAGGTCCAGCACACCGGTCTGCCGCATCGCCTCCGCCACGGCCGCCTCGTCCTCGGCGGACCACTGCTTCAGCAGCCGCTGGTGCGGGTAGCGGCCGCGCGCCACCAGATCGCCGACCGTGATCCCACCGGGCGCGGTCGACGACTGCGGGAGCAGGCCCAGCCGGCGGGCGACCTCACGGGAGCGGTACGTGGCGATGGCGGCGCCGTCGAGGTAGACCTGCCCGGCCCGCGGCTTGAGCATCCGCGCGAGCGCCTTGAGCAGGGTGGACTTGCCGCAGGCGTTCGGGCCGATGATCACGGTGAACGAGCGGTCCGGGATGTCGACGCTCAGGTCGCTTGCCACCGCGCGCTGGTCGTAGGACAGCGTGAGGGACTCCGCGCGCAGGCGGGGGCTCGGCGGGTTGGTTCCGGTCATGCGCGGCTCTTTCGGGATTCGTTGATCAGCAGCCAGATGAGGTACAGCCCGCCGACACAGCCGGTGGCGGTGCCCACGGGGAGCAGCGCGGGGGCGAAGAGGCGCTGTACGGCGAGGTCGCTGACGGCCAGCATGAGGGCGCCCGTCAGGGCCGACGGCAGCAGCGCGGGCCCGTACGTGCCGGTGAGCTTGCGGGCGACCTGGGGCGCGGCCAGGGCGACGAACCAGATGGGGCCGGTCACGGCGGTGGCGAACGCGGCGAGGGCGACGCTGATGACGAGCAGGACGGTGCGGGTGCGGGCCACGTCGACGCCGAGCGCCATGGCGGTGGTGTCGCCCATCTCGACCATGGACAGGCGGCGGGAGAGGAGGAAGGCGAGCGGCAGCAGGACGGCGACGGCGAGGCCGATGGCGTTGGCGTGCAGCCACAGCCGGTTGCCGAGGCTGCCGATCAGCCACGCCTGGGCCTCCAGAGCCTCCTGGAAGGTGGCCCGGGTGATCAGATACGAGTTGACGGCGAGCAGCAGGGCGCTGACGCCGATGCCGATGACGACCAGTCGGAAGCCGGTCAGTCCGCGCCCGAGCAGCAGCAGATGGACGGCGGCGGCCGTGGCGAGACCGCCGATCAGGGCGCCGACGGCGATCTGGGTCATGCTGCCGTGCAGCACGATGATGACCACCAGCGCGCCCACCGCGGAACCGTTGGTGAAGCCGATGATGTCGGGGCTGCCCAGGGGGTTGCCGGTGAGGCTCTGCAGGATCGCGCCGCTCACCGCGAGAGCCGCGCCCACGCACAGCGCGGTCACCAGGCGCGGCATGCGCAGGGTGTTGACGACGAAGTCGGCCAGTTGCGACCCGTCGCCGGTGAGGGCGTGGAGGACCTCGCCGACGGACAGCTCGAAGTCACCGGTGGTCAGAGTGACGCCCGCGGCGGCCACGAGCGCGGCGAACAGCACCGCGGTGACCGCGATGGCGCGGCCGTGCACCCGCAGGGAGACGCTTCCCTTCCGGGTGCGGACGACCCGGCCGCTGATGACGCGGGGCGGGTCCGCGGGCCCGGCGACGGCACGCTTCCCGTTGCCTGCGGGGCCGGATCCGGGTCCGTGTCCGGGTCCATGTCCGGGCGTGGAGGCGTTCGCCTCCCGTACGGAAGTCACAGCATGACCAGCTTTCGACGGCGGCACAGCGCGATGAACAGGGGGGCGCCGATGAACGCGGTCACGATGCCGACCTGCACCTCGCCCGGGGCGCCGAGCACCCGGCCCAACACGTCCGAGCCGATGAGGAGGACGGGCGCGAGCAGCATCGAGTACGCGAACACCCAGCGCTGGTCGGGGCCCATCACGAACCGGGCGACGTGCGGCACGGCGAGGCCGACGAAACCGATCGGCCCGGCGGCCGCGGTGGCGGCGCCGCACAGCAGCATGACGGCGAGAGCGCCGAGGCCCCGCGTGCGGCCCACGTTCACGCCGAGGGCGCGCCCCACCTGGTCGCCCATGGCGAGGGCGTTGAGCGACGGGGCGAGGAGCAGGGCGATGAGGAGACCCGCGGCGATGAACGGCAGCGCCATGAGGACGATGTCGTAGTAGCGGCCGGCGAGTGAGCCCACGGTCCAGAAGCGGAAGGCGTCGAACGCCTCCGGATCCAGCAGGAGGACCGCCCAGTTGAAGGCGTACAGCACCGCGGTGACGGCGGCTCCGGCGACGACGAGCCGCTCGGGGGTGGCGAGCTTCCGCCCCGACGACCCCAGCAGGTAGACGCCGACGGATGCCGCGGCGGCGCCGGCGAGGGCGAACCACACGTAGCCGAGCGGGGCCGCGACACCGAAGAAGGCGATGGCCACGACGACACCGGCGGAAGCGCCGAGGTTGATGCCGAGCATGCCGGGGTCGGCGAGCGGATTGCGCGTCAGGGCCTGCATCAGGGCGCCGGACAGGCCGAGGGCCAGGCCGACGAGGAGGCCGAGGACGGTGCGGGGGATGCGGTAGTCGTGGATGACGACGGACGCCTCCGACCCGTCGGGGTGCCACAGCAGATCCCAGGTCTGGGTGAAGGGGATGCCCCGCGTGCCGACCCAGATGCTGGTGAGCGCGACCAGGGCCAGTGCGCCGAGCGTGACGAGCAGCCCGAGGCCGCGCCATGCGACGGCGCCGGGGCGGCTCGTGGGCACGGCGGGGCGTTCGGGTCCGCTCCCGGGTTCATTCCCCGGCATGGTTCCGGGCGCCGCCTGGGCTTCGACGGACAACGACAACTCCCCCTGGCGGCGGTTCATATGTGACACGGGACGCAACTTAGGCAAGCCTAACCGTACAGTGCGAGCAGGTCAACGCGCGGGGCGCACCTCCGGCCGGGGTGGCCGCCGACCGCCATCCCGCACACCCCCTTGGCGAGGAATCCGATTAAGGTAGGCTTACCTAACCAACAGCCTGGCTTTCCCCTGCCCATAAGCCCTGTTCTCTCGTGGAGGCACCGCATGCCCGATGGCGGAGTGACCGGGGGCGGCGTCCTCCGAAGAGCGATCGGCGACCAGCGCCGCCGGATCGTCGGAGCGTCGCTCCTCGGAATGGCCCACCAAGGCTGTGAGGCCCTCGTCCCGGTCGTCATCGGCCTCGTCATCGACGAGGCGGTGGCGACCGGTTCGTCCGGTGCGCTCCTCCGCTGGCTGCTCGCCCTCGCCGTCCTCTTCCTGGTGCTGTCCACGTGCTACCGGAACTCGGCACGGCTCACCGAGGCCGCCGGAGAGCGGGCCGCGCACCGGATCCGGCTCGACCTGGGCGCCCGGGTGCTCGATCCGCGGGGCGGCGCCGACGCCGGGCGGCTGCCCGGGGCGCTGACCGCCGTCGCGACCGGCGACGCCCGGCGGGTGGGCTCGGTGGCCTCCGCCCTGCCGTACGCCCTGTCGGCGGTCGCCGGACTGGCCATCAGCGCGGTGGCGCTGCTCCGTATCTCCGTACCCCTCGGCCTGCTCGTCCTGCTCGGTGTCCCGCCGCTGCTGTGGATCGGCCACCGCATCAGCCGCCCCCTGGAGCGGCGCAGCGAAGCCGAGCAGGAGCACGCCGCGCACGCCTCCGGAGTCGCCGCCGACCTCGTGGCGGGGCTGCGCGTCCTGAAGGGCATCGGCGCCGAACCGGCCGCGGTGTCCCGCTACCGGGAGACCAGCCGGACCTCCCTGGCCGCCGCTCTGCGCGCCGCCCGCAGCCGCGCCTGGCACGACGGGACGATCCTCGCCCTGACCGGTATCTTCATCGCGGTCATCGGCCTGGTGGGCGCCCACCTGGCGATGCGCGGCTCGATCAGCGTGGGCGACCTGGTCGCCGCGGTCGGCCTGGCGCAGTACCTGCTGGGGCCCTTCCAGCTCCTCACCTATGTCAACGGGGAGTTCGCCCAAGGGCGCGCCTCGGCCGACCGGATCGCCGAGGTGCTGGCCTCGCCGCCCGCCGTCACGGCCGGGACGGCCGGACCGCCCGCCCCGGTGGCGGGCCGGCTGCGGCTGCGCGGCGTCACGCAGGGCGCGCTGCGCGGTGTGGACGTGGACGTCGCGCCCGGCACCGTACTCGGCGTGGTCGCCAAGGACCCGGCCGCGGCCAACGACCTGCTGCTGTGCCTGGGCCGCGAACTCGACCCGGCCGAGGGCAGCGTCGAACTCGACGGCGTACGGCTCGCCGACCTCGATCCCGACGACGTACGGCGCGCCATCCTGGTCGCGCACCACGACGCCGACCTGTTCGAGAGCAGCCTGCTGGACAACGTACGGGCCGGTGCGGACGCGTCCGCCGACCTGGCGCCCGCACTCGAGGCCTCCGCGGTGGACGACGTGGCGCGGGTCCTCCCGCAGGGCGTGGACACCGTACTCGCCGAGCGCGGGCGCTCCCTCTCCGGCGGCCAGCGCCAACGCGTCGCCCTGGCCAGGGCGCTGGCCGCCGACCCGCCGGTCCTGGTGGTCCACGACCCGACGACCGCCGTGGACACGGTCACCGAGGCCCGCATCGCGGAGCGGCTGCGGGAGCTGCGCCGGGGGCGCACCACGATCCTGGTCACCACCAGCCCGGCGCTGCTCGCCGCGGCCGACCGGGTGCTGATGCTCGACGACGGCACCGTGACGGCCGAGGGAAGCCACCCGGAGCTGGTCACCGCCCACGCGGCGTACCGCTCGGCGGTGCTGGCATGACGGCGTCGTACGACTCGTACGACTCGTACGAGCGGACGGACGCGGCCGGGAACCCGGACGCGCAGGCGGCGAAGGACGAAGGACGGACCATGAGCGAACCCAGCGCGCCCGGAGCGGCGGACGGAGCCGGCACGCCGGAGCGCGAGCTGCTGCCCACGGCCACCGGCGCCGAGACCTTCGCCGTCGTACGGAGTCTGCTGCGCGGCCACCGCGCGCTGGCCGTGGGCGCGGTGACCGTTCTGGTCGTCGGCACCGGCATCGGGCTGCTGACGGCGCCGCTGCTGGGCCTCATCGTCGACCTGGTGGTGGACCGGAAGGGCGCCGCGGCGCTGACCCTGCCGATGGCGCTGCTCCTGGCGGTGGCCGTCGCACGGGGCGTCGCGACGGCCGTCGGCAAGTCCCTGGTGGCGCGGCTGGGCGAGACCCTCCTCGCGGACCTGCGGGAGCGGTTCATCGCGCGGGCGCTGCGGCTGCCACTGGAACGGGTCGAGAAGGCCGGGTCCGGCGACCTCACGTCCCGGGTGACGGGCGACGTCACGCTCATCGCGAAGGCGGTGCGGCAGGCACTGCCCGAGTTCGCGGGAGCGTTCCTCACCATCGTCCTGACCCTCGTGGGGCTCGCCGTTCTCGACTGGCGGTTCCTGCTCGCCGTGCTGGCGGCGGTTCCGGTGCACTTCCTGACGGTCCGCTGGTACATCCCCCGGGCCGCGCGGATCTACGCCGCCCACCGGGTGGCGACCGGCGCCCTTCAGCACCAGCTCCTGGACAGCGTCGGCGGGGTGCGCACGGTACGGGCGTTCCGCCTCAACGACCGGCACGCCCGGCAACTAGAGCAGCGGTCGGGCGAGGCGGTCGACCTGGCGGCGCGCGGGATGCGGCTGGTGTCCGGCTTCTTCTCGCGGCTCAACGTCGCCGAGTTCATCGGCATGACGTCGATCCTGGTCGCGGGCTTCTGGCTGGTGGACAACGGCTCCGTCAGCATCGGTACGGCCACGGCGGCGGCGCTCTACTTCCACGGCCTGTTCAACCCCATCAACGCGGCGCTGTTCCTGATCGACGACGCCCAGTCCGCCGGGGCCAGCCTCGCGCGCATGGTCGGCGTGTCGAACCTGCCGACGGAGCGGGAGCCGGAGCGCGGGGACTCGCCCGTTGACGGCTCGGTCAAGGTGTCGGGCCTGGGGCACGCGTACGTGGACGGCCACCCGGTGCTCGCCGACGTGAACCTGGAGGTACGGGCCGGCGAGCGGGTGGCGCTGGTGGGCGCGAGCGGAGCCGGCAAGACGACGCTGGCGAAGCTGATCGCGGGCGTCCACGAGCCGGCCTCCGGCTCGATCTCCCTGGGCGGTGTCGACACACGGGAGCTGGGCCTGGCAGGCGTCCGGCAGGCGGTGACGCTGATCAGTCAGGAGGTCCACGTGTTCGCGGGCCCGCTGGCGCAGGACCTGCGGCTGGCCCGCCCGGAGGCCACCGACGACGAACTGCGCGCGGCGCTGGCGCACGTGGGCGCGCTGGAGTGGGTGGACGCGCTGCCCGAGGGCCTGGCGACCGTCGTGGGCGAGGGCGGCCACCGCCTGACGGTGACGCAGGCCCAGCATCTGGCACTGGCGCGCCTGGTGCTCACGGACTCGCCCATCGCGATCCTGGACGAGGCCACGGCCGACGCCGGCAGCGCCGGCGCCCGCGTCCTGGAGACCGCGGCGCTGCGTGCCCTGGAGGGCCGCACGGGTCTCATGGTGGCCCACCGCCTCCCCCAGGCCGCCGCCGCCGACCGCGTGGTCGTCCTGGACGAAGGCCGCGTCGTCGAGACCGGCACCCACGACGAACTGGTCGCCGCGGGCGGGCGCTACGCGGAACTGTGGTCGGCCTGGTCCGCCAGCCGCCGCGAACCCGCGGTCCCGGCGTAGCCCCGCCGCCGGGGGCCGCGCCCCCGTCCCCGCCACCACCACGGCTCCCGCCCTCTCACCAGGGCGGGAGCCTTGCGCGTGGTGGACGGTTCTCTCCCCTACCCCGCCCCTTCCCGTAACTGGGGGCTCCGCCCCCAGA
>NZ_JABWDV010000347.1 GCF_013362995.1 Streptomyces sp. TRM64462
CTCGCCGTGCCGGCGGCGGTCAGGGGGACGGCCGCTCCGGCGGCCAGGACCGATGCGGTGTGGAACAGTTCGCGTCTGTTGAGGGGCGGTGCCATGGGGGTGCCTCTCTTCCGCACAGGGTTCGCTCGTTCGTCATTTCGAACGAAGTTCGAGTGTCCGGTCAGACGCTAGGAGTCGGCTGACGGAAGGTCAATGGAGCGGCGGCAAGAAGGCCCTGCTCGCGCCGAGCGCGCAGGGCCTTCTCCCGCGAGCGGTCAACGCGCCACGAACTGCGTGAGGATCGCCTGCACTTCGTAGATGTCGACGCCCTTCGTGAAGGTCTTCTGGACCGGGGCCGGGTTGCCGGATATCCAGATCTTCAGCTCCGCGTCCAGGTCGAACGTGCCCGCCGTCTCGACCGCGAAGTGCGTGATGCTGCGGTACGGGATCGAGTGGTACTCGACCTTCTTGCCCGTGATCCCCTGCTTGTCGACCAGGATCAGCCGGCGGTCGGTGAACAGGATCGTGTCGCGGATCAGCAGGAACGCGGCCTGCACCCGCTCGCCCTGGCCCAGCAGCCGCGCGTAGTCCTGCTGCGCGCTCGCCGGGTCGACGGTGTGCGCGTTGCCGAACAGTGCCATGAGAGCCCCCCATTGCTGCGATTCGTACGATCGTCGCACTCTACGTCCTGGACATCCCGAGGAGGAGCGCGCCGGTGAACCGACCCCCGAGGCCCGAGCAGCAGATGTGGGACCCGGACGCGACGGAGGTGATCGCGCCGCTGGAGGCCACGCGCGCACTCCCGCACGTCGAAGCCGAAGCGCCGCCGCCCGGGGCGCGGGCGGAGCGCCGCAGAGCGCGGGGCGGGCCGCCGCGCGCGGCGCTCGTGGCGGCGGGCATCGTGGTGTGCGCCGCCGTCGGGCTCGGCATCGGCGCCCTGCTCGGCGCCGGCGACGGCGGTACGGCCGGTCCCGTCGCACAGGCGCGGCCCACCGCCGCCACCACGGCCACGACCGCCGCCGCCTCCGAGGCCGCCCCGACGCCGTCCTCCGCGCCCACGCCGAGCACCACGCCCACGCCCACGCCCGCCCCGCCTCCCGTCCCCACCGGCGCCTTCGTCCTCGTCGACCCCGCGACCGGCCGGGCCGCAGACGTCCAGGGCGTGTCCCTGGACGACGGCGCCCCCGTCATCGCCTGGCAGGCCAACGGCCAGCCCAACCAGCGGTGGCAGCTCACCGACCTCGGCGACGGCCACGTCCGGATCCAGGCGGCGCACTCCGGCCTCTGCCTCCAGGGCGCCGACCCGGTCGCCCCGGGCGCCGCCGTCGTGCAGCGCGCCTGCGCCGACGGCGCCGCGACGCAGAGCTGGCAGCCGCTCCCCCATCCGGCCGCGCCCGGCACCCAGGTGCTCGCGCTCAAGGGCACCGGCCTGGTCCTGGCCCCGGCGGGCCCGGACGCCGGGGCGCCGGTGCAGCTCCAGCAGCCGGATCCCGCCAATCCCCCGTCGTGGGCGCTCCAGCCGGTCGCGTAGTCATCCGGCGCGTGGTTCGCTCGATGACGTGGATGACGTGGATGACGCGGATGACCTGAACGGGACGGAAGCGCTGCCACCGCGCGTGGAGGTGGCCCTCGACCAGAGCCTCGGCGCGTACTGGAAGGCGCGCGAGCGCCAGCACCTGCGCGATGTGTACGCGGGCGTGCGGATCAAGAAGTTCCCCGAGGACCTGCGCCTCATGGAGCACCTGATGTGGCTCTCGCGCTGCCAGGCCGTCGTGGAGCTCGGTACGCACTTCGGCGGGTCCGCCCTCTGGTTCCGCGACCGGCTGCGGGCGCTCGCCGCGTACGGGAGGGTGCCCGGCGACGTACGGGTCGTCACCGTCGACCTGGTGCAGGACAAGGCGCGGGCGTCGCTGTCCGGGGCGGACCCGGCGTACGAACGGGACATCGCGCTCGTGGAGGGCGACATCACGGACCCCGCCACCGCCGAGCGGGTCCGGGACGCGCTGCCGCCGGGTGCGCGCTGCCTCGTCGTCGAGGACACGCTGCACACATACGCGACGACGACGGCGGCCCTGCGGCACTACGCGCCGATGGTGCCGGTCGGCGGGTTCTTCCTGGTCGAGGACGGCATCGTGGACGTACCCGAGCTGCGGCCGCCGGGCATGCCGGGCGGCGTCCAGCCCGCCGTACGGGACTGGCTCGCGTCACCCGCGGGGTCCGCGTTCCGCGGCCGCCGCGACCTCGAACGGTACGGCCTGACCTGCCACCCGGGCGGATGGCTGGAGCGGGTGCGGTAGCCGACCCGTCGCGCCGGACGCGCACCCCGTGATCGTACGTGCGCATACTTGCTCACACATGCGTGGTAGTTCTATAAACGAATCACCTTCGGTCACCGGGGCAGCGTCAGGCAGCACAGGTCAGCAGCAGGTCAGCAGCAGGGGAGTCGAGTCGCCGTGAGCCATGTCGACAGGGAGATCGCCGACCAGCCCGCCTGCTGGCGCCGGGCGCTGGAGCTGCGCCCGGCGGGACTGCCGGAGGAAGGGGAACGCGTCGCCGTCGTCGGCTGCGGCACGTCGTACTACATCGCGCAGGCGTACGCGGCGCTGCGCGAGGCGGCGGGGCTCGGCGAGACCGACGCGTTCGCCGCGTCCGAGTACCCGGCGGCCCGCCGCTACGACCGGGTCCTGGCCATCACCCGGTCCGGTACGACGACGGAGGTGCTGGCGGCGCTGGAGCGCACCGGCGGCATCCCGACCGTCGCCGTGACGGGCGCGCCCGACACCCCGGTACGGCGGGCGGCCGGCACGCTCGTCGACCTGTCCTTCGCGGACGAACGGTCCGTCGTCCAGACCCGGTTCGCCACCACCGCCCTCGTCCTGCTGCGCGCCGCACTGGGCCTGGCACCGGCCGACCTGCCCGCGCAGGCGGAGCGCGCCCTGAGCGAGCCGCTGCCCGAAGGGGCCTTCGACGCGGGCCAGTTCACGTTCCTCGGCACCGGCTGGACCGTCGGCCTGGCCCACGAGGCGGCCCTCAAGCTCCGTGAGACGTCCGGCGCGTGGGCCGAGTCGTACCCCGCCATGGAGTACCGGCACGGGCCCATCAGCGTGACCGGCCCGGACAGCGCCGTCTGGTTCTTCGGCGCCCCGCCGCCCGGCCTCCTCGACGAGATCCGCGCGACGGGCGCCCTGGCGGTGACGGACGCGTCGGTCGGGGCGGGCGTGCGGGAGCCGGTCGATCCGCTGGCCGGTCTGGTGCGGGCGCAGCGGCTGGCCGTCGCACTGGCCGAGCGGCGGGGGCTCGATCCGGACCGGCCGCGCCACCTGACCCGTTCGATCGTGCTGGTCGAGTCGTGACGCTCGTCGGCACGGGCGAGATCGTGCGCCCGGCGGCGCGGCCCGGGCACGGGGCCGAAGCCGGGGCGGCCGGGCGTCTCCCCGCCGTCGGGGTCGGGGTCGGGGCGTTCAACGTCGTCCAGCTTGAGCACGCCGAGGCCATCGTGACCGGCGCGGAGGCGGCGGGCGCGCCGGTGGTGCTCCAGATCAGCGAGAACACCGCCCGCTACCACGGCACGCTCGGCCCCGTCGCCGCCGCGACCCTCGCCGTCGCACGGGCGGCGCGCGTGCCGGTCGCCGTGCACCTGGACCACGCGACCTGCCCGGAACTGGTCCAGGAGGCCCTGGACCTGGGCTTCACGTCCGTGATGTTCGACGGGTCGGCGCTGCCGTACGAGGAGAACGTCGCCGCGACGGCGGCCGTCGGCGCCCGCTGCCACGCGGCGGGGGTGTGGGTGGAGGCGGAGCTGGGCGAGATCGGCGGCAAGGACGGGGTGCACGCCCCGGGCGCCCGTACGGATCCGGACGAGGCCGCCGCGTTCGTCGCCGCGACGGGCGTGGACGCGCTCGCGGTGGCCGTCGGCACCTCGCACGCCATGGCGACCCGGGACGCCCGGCTCGACTTCGCGCTGATCGGCGCGCTGCGTACGGCGGTCCCGGTGCCGCTGGTGCTGCACGGCTCGTCGGGGGTGCCGGACCCGGACCTGACCCGGGCCGTCGCGCACGGCATCACGAAGGTCAACATCGCCACGCAGCTCAACCGGGTCTTCACGGGCGCGGCCCGCGCCGTCCTGGACAGCGACCCGGCGCTGTCGGACCCGCGCCGCTACCTGGGCGCGGGCCGTACGGCGATGGCCCACGAGGTCACCCGGCTGCTCGGCGTCCTCGGGGCCGGCGCGGCGGTCAGCGCGGCGGCGGACGGTGCGGCCGCGGACGGCGCGGCGGCGGACGGTGCGGCCGCGGACGGCGCGGCAGCGGACGGTGCGGCCGCGGACGGTGCCTACTGGAGGGAGCCCACGGCGCCCGCGAGGCTCGCCAGCCCGCCCGCGTAGGTCGTGGCGCCCGACACGGCCGTACCGCCCATGGCGCTGCCGAGCCCGGAGGCTCCACCGAGCGCGGCGCCGCCGGCGTCGCCGAGCGGCAGCGGGGAGGCGTCGTCCGCCGCTTGAGCGGCGTGGGCGGCGTGGGCGGTGCCCAGGGCGAGAGCCGCGGCCGCGGCGGCGGTCAGGGCGGTGGCGGCGATACGGGGCATGGGGGGCATGGGGCCTCCAGAGGACGTCGTCGTCGAGCGGGGTTGATCCGACAACGACAACGCCGTACCCCACCGCCGGGGCACGGCGCACGAAAACGACCTACGAGGCGGGCTCCCTGCGCCGGCATTGTCCGGATCAGGTAGTGGGGGTCGCCCTCCAGTCGGTGTGACCCGACCTTCGAGCCTCTCAGCCCGACCGTCGACGTCGGCAACGGCACAAGCCCAACTGCTGCTTACTGCCGAGTCGGCTACTCCGGTCGAACTCCCTCGCTCGTCCCGTAGGTCTACTTATAGGATAACTCGGCACAAGAGGGACGAAACCCCTCGTCTCATGATTTTCTGAGAAGTTCCCCGTACTCGGCCGGCAGCCAGGTCCGCAGCTCGCGGCCCAGCTCCTGGTCCTCCTCCGCGAGCTCCGACAGCACGGTCCGGGCGAGCAGCCCGGCCCGTTCGGGGGTCGTGCTGAGGTTGCGGGCGATCTCGGGCAGCAGCTCGGCGTACGCGTCGCCCGCCGGCGGCACGATCGCGTACGCGGCGTCCTGCTCGGGCCCGGGCAGGGCCTCCCGCAGCCGCCGGCGCCGTGGCATGTCGAGCCGGTGCGCGACGGCCGCCACGGTGACCCTGACGGCGCGGAGCGCTTCATCGGTGCTCTTCAGACGGGCCTGGGAGGCGACGGCCTCGGCCAGGCGTTCATGAGTGATCATCGCGGCTCCCCTGAGATGAGGCGAGCCATGGGGGCTCGGCGGACGGGTGCCCCCGCGTCCGCGGGTGCATGCACCGGCGCCATGGGGGTACTGCGGGCGTCATGACCGGGATAGACCTCAAGAGTTCCGCGTTCAACGACCACGCGCCGATCGCGCGCCGGTACGCCCTGGAGGGCGAGGACGTCTCGCCTCCGCTGCGCTGGTCCGGTGTGCCGGACGACGCGTCCGAGCTGGTCCTCCTCTGCGAGGACCCCGACGCCCCGTCGGGCACCTTCGTCCACTGGGTCGTCGTGGGCATCGACCCGCACACCGACGGCACCGAGGCGGGCACGCTGCCGCAGGGCGCCACCGAACTCGTCAACGGGTTCGGGCGGCGCGGCTGGGACGGCCCGCACCCGCCGCCGGGCGACGGTCCGCACCGCTACTTCTTCCGTCTGTACGCGGTCGACGAGCCGTGCGTGCTGCCCGACGCCCCGACGGCGCAGCAGGTGCACGAGACCGTCGAGCAGCGGGAGGTGGCCAGCGGCACACTGGTGGGTGTCTACCAGCGGTGAGCGAGCCGCCGGTACGGCCACGCGGCGAGGCGGGGCACCGGGCCCTGCCGCACACCGCCGACGTACGGATCGAGGCCTGGGGCACGAGCCGCGAGCAGTGCCTCGGGGAAGCCGTGCTCGGGCTCGTGGAGTGCTTCGCCGACGTGTCGGACGCCCGCGCGACGGCGGTCCGGCGTGTGCGCGTGCCGGAGGAGAGCGACGACGATCTGCTCGCCGCGCTCCTGGAGGAGGTCGTGTACCGGCTCGACGTGCACGGCGAGGTGCCGGTGGACGTCGAGGTGGAGACGGCGGACGGCGACCTGGACGTACGGCTCGCGGTCGTCTCCGTGTCGGCGGTCCCGGTCACCGGCTCCGTACCGAAGGCGGTGTCGTGGAACGAACTGCACATGGCGAGGGACGCGTACGGCTGGTCGTGCGAGGCGACGGTGGACGTATGAGACGCATGAGATGAGGCACGGAGACGTCCGGGCGGTCCTGGGCGTCCGGGCGGTCCTGTGGGCCTACCCCTTCACCACCCCCAGCGGCACCAGCCGGGCCACCTTCCGGCAGAGCCCGGCGCCCTCGCTCGCGTCGACGACGGCGCCGACGTCCTTGTACGCCTCGGGGGTCTCCTCCGCGAGCCCGCGCATGGACAGCGGCCGTACGGCGACGCCCTCGGTCTCCAGGCGGGCCCGCAGCTCCTTGCCGCCGATGGTGCGGGCGGCCTGGTGGCGGCTCATCACGCGGCCGGCGCCGTGGCAGGTGGAGTGGAAGGCGTCGCCGCCCGGGACGCCGGTCAGGACGTACGAGGCGGTGCCCATGGTGCCGGGGATGAGGACGGGCTGCCCGGCGGCGCGCAGGTCGTCGGGGAGGTCCGGGTGGCCGGGCGGGAAGGCGCGGGTGGCGCCCTTGCGGTGGACGCACAGGCGGCGCGGCTCGCCGTCGACCGTGTGGGTCTCGATCTTGGCGAGGTTGTGGGACACGTCGTACACGAGCGTGAGGCGGACCCCGGCGGCCTGCCGGAAGACGCGGCGGGCGGCCTGCGAGAGCAACTGGCGGTTGGCGCGGCCGTAGTTGGCGGCGGCGGCCATGGCGCCGAGGTAGGCGCGGCCTTCAGGCGAGTCCACGGGGGTGCAGGCGAGCTGCCGGTCGGGAACGTCGATCCCGTACCGGTCCATGGCGCGGTCCATGAGCCGTACGTGGTCGGAGCAGATCTGGTGCCCGAGGCCCCGGGACCCGCAGTGGATCATGACGCACACCTGTCCGCGCGCGATCCCGAAGGCCCCGGCCACAGCCTCGTCGTACACCTCGACGACCTCCTGGACCTCCAGGAAGTGGTTGGCGGAGCCGAGGCTGCCGACCTGGCCGAGCCCGCGCTCACGGGCGCGCGCGCTGACCTGCTCGACGTCGGCGTCGGCGACGGCGCCCCGGTCCTCGCACCGCACCAGGTCCCACTCCTCGCCCTGCCCCTCCTCGACGGCGTACCGCGACCCGCCGCGCAGGATGCGCTCCAGCTGCCCGGGCCCGGGCAGCCGCCACACCCCGCCGGGCCCGGCACCGCGCGGGACCGCCCGCCCCAGCCCGTCCATGACGGACGGCAGCGCGGACCGCAGCGCCGCCCGGTCGCAGTCGGCGGCGAGCAGCCGGACGCCGCAGGAGATGTCGAACCCGACGCCACCAGGCGACACGACCCCGCCGCGCGCGACATCGGTGGCGGCGACCCCGCCGATCGGGAACCCGTACCCCCAGTGGATGTCGGGCATGGCGTACGAGGCGCCGACGATGCCCGGCAGCGTGGCGACGTTGACGACCTGCTGGAGCGACTGCTCCGCGTCCCGCAACAACTCCCGCGACGCGAACACCACACCCGGCACCCGCATCGCCCCCCGCGGCGCGATCCGAAACCGATACCGCCGCTCCTCCACCACATCCACCACAGCCACCCCGCCCCGGTACCCCGGCCCCGCCCTCTCACACCGCACCATCGGGGCCTTCGTACGGCCTTCAGCCGTTTCGGGCCTCTGCAGGCGCCGACGCGGGCGTCGCGGCCGTGGCGGGCGTGGCGGGTAGCCAGTGGTAGCGGCGTTCCGGGCGGCCCGCTGTGCCGTAGCGGAGGGTTACCTCCGCCTGGCCCGTCGAGACGAAGAACTCCAGGTAGCGGCGGGCGCTGACGCGGGAGAGGCCCGTCGCCTCGGCGCACTCCGATGCGGAGAGGCCGTCGGGGCGGGTGCGCAGGGTGGTGCCGACCAGGTCGGCGGTCTGCTCCGTGACGCCCTTGGGGAGG
Source organism: Streptomyces sp. TRM64462 (assembly GCF_013362995.1). GTDB lineage: Bacteria > Actinomycetota > Actinomycetes > Streptomycetales > Streptomycetaceae > Streptomyces. Next base: position 8,085 of record NZ_JABWDV010000347.1, read on the forward strand.
TGGGGCGCCTCGGCGGGGGGTGCCGGGGGCGCGGTCGGGGCGGCGAAGACGCGGTCGACGTCGGCCTGGGCCGGGGTCGCTATCGACGCCAGTTCGTGATGCCGGCGGGCGTACTGCTGGAGACGCTCCTGGAGGACAGAACCGTCGAACGGCTTGATGATGTAGTGCACCGCCCCGCCCCGCAGCGCGCCCCGCACGGTCGCGGCGTCCCGGGCCGCCGTCACCACCAGGACGTCGGCCTCGGACGCGCCCGCCGTACCGGCGCGCAGCTCGCGCAGCACGTCCAGGCCGCCGATGTCCGGCAGGTACATGTCCAGGAGGACCAGGTCGGGACGTAGGTCGCGCACCGCGCGCAGGGCCTCCGCGCCGCTGCGGGCCTCCCCGACGACGGTGAAGCCCGGGACCCGCTCCACGAGCCTGCGGTGCAGTCGGGCGACCATGAAGTCGTCGTCGACGACCAGGACTTTGATCATGGTGGGGTTCCCTTCCGCGCCCGTCCGAGCCCGCGCGGGGCCCCCTCGGTTCCGTTCGCGCAGTCTGCAACAGGGACCCCGGCCCGTCACCCGCTCCGGCGGAAGCGTTGCCGCACCGATGCCTGGCGGTGAACACAAGGACCAAAAGATTCGTCGCGACCAATAGCTGCACAACGCTCGGATGCCTTTCCGGCCCGGCTCCCGCGCTGTTTGCATAACGCCCCATCGACGCAGCACCCCCGAGAGCACAGCCGGAGGAAGCATGTCCCGCTCAGCCCCCCGAGCAGTCATGGCGGCCGTCGCCGCCGGTTCGGCCACTCTGCTGCTCGCCGCTTGCGGCGGACAGCAGGCCACCGGCGCAGGCAGCGGCAGCGACAGCGGCGACTGGAAGCCGTCCAAGCCCATCGAGTACGTCGCCCCCGCCGGCACCGGCGGCGGCTGGGACACCCTGGCCCGTACCAGCGCCCGCGTCCTCGACGAGGCGAACCTGATCGACAAGCCCCTGCGGGTCGTGAACAAGCCGGGCGGCGGCGGCGCCATCGGCTGGTCGTACATCTCCCAGCACCCCGGCGACCCGCACAAGCTGTTCGTGACCAGCCCGCCCATCCTGCTCGTGCCGCTCGCCGGCGAGTCGCAGCAGTCGTACGACGACTTCACGCCGATCGCCCGCCTCAACACCGAGCCCCTCGCGTACGTCGTGAAGGCGTCGTCGCCGTTCAAGACCTTCGGCGACCTGGCGGCCAAGCTCAAGGCCGACCCGAAGAGCGTCAGCATCGCCGGGGGCTCCGGGCCCGGCAGCCTCGACCACGTCGGCCTCGCGGGCGCCGTGAAGGCGGCGGGCGCCGACGCGTCCAAGGTCAAGTACGTGCCCTTCGACGGCGGCGGCGAGGCCCTGACCGCCCTGCTCGGCGGTCACGCCGAGGCCGCGGTGGCCGGCGCGTCCGAGGTGACCGGCCTGGTCAAGTCCGGCGACCTGCGGGTGCTGGCCGTCTCCACGAAGGAGCGGTCCGAGATCCTGCCGGACGCCCCGACCCTCACCGAGTCCGGCGTGAAGTACGTCTTCGACATCTGGCGCGGCGTGATGGGCCCCAAGGACCTCACCGAGCCGCAGATCGCGTACTACGAGAACGCGTACAAGAAGATGATCGAGTCCGACGCCTGGAAGGCGGAGAGCAAGAAGCTCGGCTGGACCAACTCCTACCTCGGCAGTGAGGAGTTCGACTCCTTCCTGCACCAGCAGAACAAGGAGCTGAGCAGCATCCTCTCCGACGTCGGCCTGAAGAAGTAGAAGAAGTAGCGGACGATGCATCACTTCCGTTTCTCGCAGCGCACGCTCGCGCTCGTCCTGGGCGCGTTCGCGGTGGCGTACACCGTGCTGGCGTACCGCATTCCCGATTTCACCGCCGTGGAGGTGCCCGTCCAGCCCGGCACCCTGCCCCGCGGGCTCGGGGTGGTCCTGATCGTGCTGTCGGTGGCGCTGTTCTTCCAGAAGCCGAAGGAGGAGCAGAACGCGAAGGACGCGCAGGACGCGCCCGCAGCCGCTCCTCGCAGCGCGAGCGGCCGGTTCCGGGACGCCCGGACCGACCCCGCCGTCCTGCTCCTCGCCATCTGCGGCTACGTGGCGCTCTTCGTACCGCTCGGCTTCGTGATCTCGACGACCCTCTTCGTCGTCGGCACCGCCTGGTACCTGGGCTTCGCCAAGCACTGGGTGAGCACGCTGGTGGGCCTGGGCGTGTCCCTGTCGCTCTACCTCGCCATGTCCGAGGGCCTCGACGTGGCCCTGCCGACCGGGCCGCTGCCCTTCTGACCTGGAGACGGACGGACCACCTGGCATGGACGCTCTCAACGGACTCATCGACGGCTTCGGGGTGGCCCTCACCCCGGCCAATCTCCTCTACGTGTTCCTCGGCGTGCTCATGGGCACCGTGATCGGCATGCTGCCGGGCCTCGGCCCGATCAGCGCGATCTCGCTCATGATCCCGATCGCCTTCACCATGGACCCCGTCTCGGCGATCATCATGCTCGCGGGGGTCTACTACGGCGCGATCTTCGGCGGCTCGACGTCGTCGATCCTGCTCAACGCACCCGGCGTGGCCGGAACGGTCGCCACCTCCTTCGACGGCTACCCCATGGCCAAGCAGGGCAAGGCGGGCAAGGCGCTGGCCATCGCCGCGATCGCCTCGTTCACGGGCGGCACGATCGGCGTGGTCGGACTGATGCTCGTCGCGCCGTCCCTGTCGGCGGTCGCCGTCAGCTTCGGCCCCGCCGAGTACTTCGCGCTCATGGTCCTCGGCCTCACGGCCGTCGTCTCCCTCTCCGGGAACAACCTCACCAAGGGCCTCATCTCCGGCACCGTCGGCGTGATGATCGCCCTCATCGGCATCGACTCGCAGACCTCCACGCAGCGCTTCACCTTCGGCACCATCGAGCTGTTCGAGGGCGTGGAGTTCCTGATCGTGGCCCTGGGCGTGTTCGCGCTCGCCGAGGTCTTCGTGATGCTGATGAACGGCGGCAAGGGCAGCGGCAAGGAAGGCACCATCACCACGCTGCGGCTGAACCGCCGTGAGCTGAAGGAGATCAGCGGCCCCACCGGGCGCGGCTCCCTCCTCGGCTTCTTCATCGGCGTGCTGCCGGGCGCGGGCGCCACGGTCGCGTCGTTCCTGTCGTACTCCTTCGAGAAGCGGCTCGCCAAGGACGGCGACAGCTTCGGCAAGGGCGCGCCCAAGGGCGTCGCGGCGCCCGAGTCGGCCAACAACGCGGCCGCCGTCGGGTCGTTCGTACCGCTGCTGACGCTGGGCGTGCCCGGGTCCGGTACGACGGCGGTGCTGCTGGGCGCGCTGCTGGTGCTGGGCGTGCAGCCCGGTCCGCTGATGATGACCGACAACCCGGACATGTTCTGGGGTGTCGTCGCCAGCATGTACATCGGCAACATCGTGCTGCTGATCCTCAACCTGCCGCTGATCCCGCTCTTCGCGAAGGTCCTGAAGACCCCGCAGAAGCTGCTGCTTCCGCTGGTCGTGGTGTTCTGCGTGGTGGGTGTGTACGGCCAGTCGTTCAGCGTCTTCGACCTGTGGCTGCTCGTCGGGTTCGGTGTGATCGGCTTCCTGATGCGGGCCAACGGCTTCCCGGCGGCGCCACTCATCCTGGGGCTCATCCTGGGCGGGCTGATGGAGAAGTCGATGCGGCAGGCGCTGCTGATCTCCTCCGGTGACTTCAGCACCTTCGTCACCAAGCCGATCTCGGCGGCCCTGCTGGCGCTGGCGGCGCTGTCGATGGTGGCACCGCTGTACGGGGCGTGGCGCCGGCGCCGACGGCAGGCGGCGGTCGCGGCGGCGGGCCCGGCGGCGGCCTCGGATGCCGAGAAGGTGGACGCCTGACTCGTCGTAGGGCTCGTACGGCTCGTACGGCTCGTACGGGATGAACCAGCGAGGGCGGCGGTGCCGAAGCCATGGCACCGCCGCCCTCGCGGCATGGTCTCCGGCTTCCAGGGGACCCGGACCAGGGGGATCCGCCCACAGCGAGGAGGCGCGGGAACGCGCGGTCGAGGCGCAGAGGGAGGCACACGCATATGTCGCCCCGCGGGCAGACGCAGACGGAGGTCACGTGGATCGGTGTCCGGCCCGCGGCGGAGGTCGAGGTCGTGTACCAGGCGCTCGACCAGGCGCTCGCCGACGGGTTCAGCGCGGGCGACGGCCGCACGGCGGCGCTGGCCGAGGGCGCGGCCGACGCGTACCGGTGGGCGCTGGCGCGCGACGCCCGGGGCCCGATCACGGGGGCGCGGGGGAACCGGCCCGTACCCACCCTGTGGACGCTGACCGCCGAGGCGGACGCGGCGGCCGTGCTGATCGACGACCCGGCGTGCCCGGCGGACGCCCGGGACTACGCGCTCGGCGTCCATGACGCCCTGGCGTGGCTCTGCGGCCACAGCGACCAGCAGCCTTGACGGCGGGCGCCGGACTGGGCCTGAGGGTGAGGCGCCGGGCCTGGGCCTGGGCCTGCGCTGGGCCTGATGCTGGCGCCGGGCCGGGACGTAGGGGCGTCAGGCTCCGCCCGGGTGCCGGGTCCGCAGCTCGTCGATGACACGGCGGGCCTCCGCGAGCTGGTCCTCCAGCGTGATGATGCGGCACGCCGCCTCGATGGGCGTGCCCTGGTCGACGAGCTCCCTGGCCCGCGCGGCGAGCCGCAGCTGGTGGCGCGAGTACCGGCGGTGGCCGCCCTCCGAGCGCGGCGGGGTGATCAGCCCGGCCTCGCCGAGGGCCCGCAGGAACGCCGGTGTCGTGCCGATCAGCTCGGCGGCGCGGCCCATCGAGTACGCCGGGTAGTCGTCGTCGTCGAGGTTGTCGGCGGTGTTGCGTCGCGCTCCCTGAGGCATGCGCACCTTTCGTCCCGGGCTCGGGGCGTCGCGGCCGGCCCCGCCCCCGTGCGGAACGGTAGCCGCGTACGGAACGCATGTCTATTTCGGCCGTTGCAGATTTTCTGAGACGTTCGGCCGAATGTCGGAGAATTCCCCCCGGATGGGAAATCTGCGTGCTACTGTCGACGGCAGTTGCAGTTGTGGTTCCCATGTCTTCACATGTTCTGATCGCCGTTCCGGCGGCGGAGCATTTCAGTGTTGTATTGCCGGGTTTTCCGGACGGGGCAATCATCGCGGCGACGCGGGGCCCGCGCAGTGCGGGTCCGAAATCCCCGTCAAGGAGAAAACAGCATGGCTACTGGCACCGTGAAGTGGTTCAACGCCGAAAAGGGCTTCGGCTTCATCCAGCAGGACGGCGGCGGCGCCGACGTCTTCGCCCACTACTCCAACATCGCGACGCAGGGCTTCCGTGAGCTCCAGGAAGGCCAGCGCGTCAGCTTCGACGTCACGCAGGGCCAGAAGGGCCCGCAGGCGGAGAACATCGTTCCCGCCTGAGGCCGGACGTTCCCGCGCCGCCGGGGCCCGCACCGTGGGTGCGGGCCCCGGCGCCGTCGCGTTCACCCCGCACCGACCACCGGAAGTCCCGCGCTTCCGGCCGAATCGAGGGCCGTGAATTCCTCGATCTCTTCGATCGCCCCGATCTGATTTCCGAGGAACACCCTTTATGGCCCGTACGACTCCGCGCCGCACCCGCCGCCCCAAAACGCAGAACCCGCCGCCGCCGAGGGATTTCGCCCCGCCGGTCACGCACACCCCGCCGCTGCCGCCCGTGGCGTCCTTCGACGCACTCGGCCTGCCCGCTCCGCTCCTCCACGCGCTCGGCGCCGAAGGGGTGACGGAGCCGTTCCCGATCCAGGCGGCGACCCTCCCGAACTCGCTGGCCGGCCGTGACGTGCTGGGCCGCGGCCGTACGGGCTCCGGCAAGACCCTCGCCTTCGGACTGGCCGTCCTCGCCCGGCTCGCCGGCATACGCGCCGAACCGCGCCGCCCCCTCGCCCTGGTCCTCGTCCCCACCCGGGAGCTGGCCCAGCAGGTGACCGACGCCCTCACCCCGTACGCCCGCGCCCTCGGCCTGCGCGCCGCCACGGTCGTCGGCGGTGTGTCGTTCGGGCGCCAGGTGGCCGCCCTGCGGGACGGCGCCGAACTCGTCGTCGCGACGCCCGGCCGGCTGCGCGACCTGGTCGAGCGCGGCGACTGCCGGCTCGACGCCGTCGGCATCACCGTCCTCGACGAGGCCGACCAGATGACCGACATGGGGTTCCTGCCCCAGATCACCGGACTGCTCCAGCAGACCCGCTCGGACGCCCAGCGGCTGCTGTTCTCGGCCACCCTGGACCGCAACGTCGACACGCTCGTACGGCGCTACCTGCACGACCCCGCCGTCCACTCGGTCGACCCGACGGCCGGCGCGGTCACCACCATGGAGCACCACGTCCTGCACATCCAGGACACCGACAAGAACGCCACGGCCACCGAGATCGCCGCCCGCGACGGGCGCGTGATCATGTTCCTGGACACCAAGCACGCCGTGGACCGGCTCACCCGGCTCCTCCTCAAGAACGGCGTACGGGCCTCCGCGCTGCACGGCGGCCGGTCGCAGGCGCAGCGCACCCGGACTCTCGCCCAGTTCAAGTCCGGCGACGTCACGGCGCTCGTCGCGACGAACGTGGCGGCGCGCGGCATCCACGTCGACGACCTCGACCTCGTCGTGAACGTCGACCCGCCCGGCGACCACAAGGACTATCTGCACCGCGGCGGCCGCACCGCCCGCGCCGGCGAGTCGGGACGCGTCGTCACCCTGGTCCTGCCCCACCAGCGCCGCACCGTCGACAGCCTCATGGCGGACGCCGGGATCAGGCCGCGGACCACGGCGGTCCGCTCCGGCGGCGCCGAACTGAACCGCATCACCGGGGCCCGCACCCCGTCCGGCGTCCCGGTCGTCGTCACCCCGCCGCAGCCGCAGCCGCAGCGGCAGAAGCAGAGGGCATCCGCGTCCGCCCCGGCATCCGGCTCCGGCTCGGGTGCCGGGTCCGGGTCCGCGTCTCGTTCGGGTGCGTCCCGGAGGCGGCGGGGCGGGTCCTCACGGCGCCGCCGCCCCGCCCGGGGCGGAACCACGGCGTGAACGTCCCGTCCGCACGACCACCACGACCCTGTGAGGCACCATGCGCTGTGTGATCGCCCGCTTCCCGTTCGACTTCGTCGCGAGCGAGGTCGAGGCCATGATGTCCGGCGTACGAGCGGAGCCGGCCGTCGGGCCCTGCGCCGTCATCGGCCGCCGGACGTTCCCCGTCAAGCAGGTCGGTGAGGTGATCACCCGGCAGGACCGGCGCGACTTCACGGCGGCCGAGGTCACCCGGGCCCTCCGGGCCCTCGGCTTCACGTGCGTCACGCACCCGGTCGGCGGCGCGGCCGGCGCCGCTCAGCCGTCGGTGTAGCTGAAGTCGCCCACCGTCCAGGCGCTCACGTCCTCAAGGGCCACCCGGTACATCCCGCCCGTCTCCGGGATCCCCAGCGTGCCCTGGAGGATGCGGGCCACGTGGAAGTGCAGATGCGTCGGCGCCGCGTCCCGGTGCTCACGCGAGCCCGCGTCCGGCGCCGCGAAGGAGGAGGCGAACGCGCCGAGCCGGTCCGAGTCCCGCAGGACTTCGGCCACCCGCTCCCTCCACACGCTCTCCGGGGCGAGTCGCCCGGTGATGACGGCACCGTCGACGACCACGGTGAGGGACATCTGACTGGACTGCTCCGACTCGACAGTCGCCGCGACATCAACGAGCAGGGCATCAGGCTTCGTCATGCCGCGACCTTACAAGCAGGCCCGCCGCCGTGGGGCCCCGCACACCCACGGATCGCCCCTGGGCCGTACGGGTGAGTTCTCTCCCCCCCGGCATGCTTGGGCCTGTGGCCGAGGTGACGGCGTCCCTCCCCGGCCCGGCCCGGGCGCGGTCAGTACCCGGTCGGGCGCACCAGGCCCGTCTCGTACGCGAAGACCGCCGCCTGCGTCCGGTCGCGGAGGCCCAGCTTCACCAGGATCCGGCTCATATGCGTCTTCACCGTCTGCTCCGCCACCACCAGGCTCCCGGCGATCTCCGCGTTCGACAGGCCCTGCGCCACCAGGGACAGCACCTCCGTCTCCCGTTCCGTCAGGTCGCCGACCCGGTCCTTCAGCACCACACGCGGGGCGCCGGTCACGCGGGAGAACTCGGCGATGAGCCGCTTGGTGATGTTCGGCGCGAGCAGCGCGTCCCCGGCCGCCACGACCCGGACCGCACGGGCGAGCTCCGCCGCCGACGCGTCCTTCAGCAGGAACCCGGACGCCCCCGCGCGCAGCGCCTCGTACACGTACTCGTCGAGGTCGAAGGTCGTGAGCACGAGCACCTTGGCCATGGCCCCACGGGCCTCCGTGATGCGCCGCGTCGCCTCGATACCGCCGAGCCCCGGCATCCGTATGTCCATGAGCACCACGTCCGGGGCCAGTCCGGCGGCCTTGGCGACGGCGTCGTGGCCGTCGACCGCCTGGCCGACCACCTCGATGCCGGCCTCGGCGTCGAGCAGCACGGTGAACCCCTGCCGCACCATCATCTGGTCGTCGGCGATCAGCACACGGACAGTTGTCGTCGTCATGCGGTGTCCTCACCAGCGGTGTCGGGCAGGGCAGCCGGGAGGCCCGGCGCAGTCGGCAGCGCCGCGGTCACCTCGTAGCCGCCGTCCGGGGTGGCCCCGGTGACCACCTCGCCCCCCAGCATCGCAGCGCGCTCCCGTATACCGAGCAGCCCGTGACCCTCCCCGACCCCACCGCCGGGACCGCGCTGTCCGGCGACGGGGGCGGTGTTGGTGACGCGGACGGTGAGCGCGGCCGCGTGGTAGCCGATCTCCACCTCCACGTCCGCCCCGGGCGCGTGCCGCAGCACGTTGCTGAGTGCCTCCTGCACGATGCGGAACGCCGACAGGTCCACGCCCGGCGGCACCGGCCGCGGCTCGCCCGCCGTCCGGGCGTGCACCGTGAGGCCGGCGTCCCGCACCTTGCCGATGAGCTCGTCCAGCCGGTCGAGGGTGGGCTGCGGCGCGTGCCGCGCCGGCTCCGCCGGGGCGTCCTCCGAGCGCAGCACGCCCAGTACCCGGCGCAGTTCGGTCAGTGCCTCCACCGCGTGGTCGCGGATGCCGGCCAGGTTCTCCTTCAGCTCGTCGGACGGCCGCTTGACCAGGTGCGGGGCGACCTGCGCCTGTATGGAGATCACCGACATGTGGTGGGCGACCACGTCGTGCAGTTCCCGGGCGATCCGCTGCCGCTCCTCCAGCAGCGTGCGCCGGGACCGCTCCTCGGCGGTCATCCCTTCCTGAAGGACCAGTTCGTCATGGGCGACCTGCCGGCCGCGCAGCGTGGCGCCCACGACGACGGCCGTGGTCAGCACGACGACCGCACGGCCGATGCTGGAGTTGTGCACCGGCGGCGCGAGCAGACCGCACAGCCCGCCCGCCACGATGCTGAGCGTCAGAGCCTCGGCCGCCGCCCGCGGCCGCACCCGCAGCGCCAGCAGCAGCAGGACCCCGGCCTGCGCGGCGATCCCCCACCCCGTCCAGGGGAACAGCGCGTCCCGGTGCACGGAGGACGCCGCGAGCAGGGCGACAGCGACCACGCCGAGCGTCACCATCCACCAGGCGGCCACCGGCCGGAACAGCGCCGCGACGAGCGCCGCCCCCTGCAGTCCGCCCAGCAGCAGCGCGTACGACATACCGAGCCCGTAGCGGCCGAAGGCCAGTTCGCTGACGCTGAACACGACCAGGAGGACCGCGCACAGCACCAGCGCCGTCACGACGGCCGGCTGCCAGATCATCCAGCCGGGCCGTCCGCTGACCGGCCGCGGCGGCGGCCCGACGGCCGCACTCCACAAGTCCTCGCGCAGCGCCCGTGGAAGCCCCTTCACCGCCGTCGGCACCCGCCGTACGAGCGCAGCCGCCCCGCCCTTCCGCACACGATGTCCTTCACGCATCGCGCACCACCCCCCTCTGTCCGGGCCTCCCCGCGCACACCACGCGCGAACGGCCCACCTTCCCCTTGTCATCCTTCCTGCTGTCGACCTTGCCGCCCCCTGCGCTCTCGTACGTGCGGAACGCGGCCCAGCACACCAGCAGCCCCGCGGCGAACACCGGCAGCCAGAGCAGCCGCGCCACCAGCCACCCGGCCTCGTCGGGCACGGTGTGCAACCCGGGCAGCGGGTCCCCGGCGGCGAACAGGCCCGTGGCGGTCACCGCCATCATCGCCGTCTGGTGCCAGAGGAAGATCGTCATCGCCGACTGGTTCACGAGCGCCACCGGCGCCCACGCCGCAGGGCGCCGCAGCACCCGCCGCAGCGGCCCCCGCAGCAGCAGCGCCGCCCCGCACTGGGCGAGCCCGAACGTGACGGCGGCGAGGGTCGGCGGGCTGAGGTTCGAGACCTCCGCCCCCGGGACTCCGACCATGGCGGCCGGATACCCCGCGCACACCACCAGCAGCGTCGCGGCGGCCGCGCCCCCGCCGAGCAGCGCCCAGCCGGCCGTCCGGCCCCGCAGCCGGCCCTGGGCCCACGCGGCCCCCAGGCAGTACGGCACCAGCCACCCGCCCGCCACATTGACCCACCCGGCCCACGCAGGACCGCCGCCCCAGAACCGCCACACGTCCACACCCGCGACGAGGGCCAGCGGCCACGCCGGGTGGAGCCTGGCGACCACCGGTGTCGCGGCGGTCAACGCCACGTACACCAGCAGGAACCACAGCGGGGACCACACCAGCTTCAGCAGGTTGTGCACCGTCTCCCAGCCCACGCCCGACGCCAGCATCGCCCCGGCGGCCACGCCCCACACCACCAGGACGGCGGCCACCGGCCGGAACAGCCTGCGTATGCGCCCGCCGAGCCACTGCCGATAGGGCACCCCGCGCGACCGGGCCGCGGCATGGCTCCGGGCACCCACCCGGCCCCCGACGAGAAAGAACACAGCCAGCGTCTGGAACACCCAGGAGACGGGGGCCAGTCCGGGCAACTCCCGCAACGGGCTGGCGACGCGCAGCGTGCCGCTGTCGGCGACCAGCGCCGTCACCAGCCAGTGCCCGAGCACCACGCCCAGGACGGCGAGAGCCCGCAGGGCGTCATCGGCCCGGTCACGGCCGGGCGGTGTGGCGGCCTCGATCCGCCGGACGGCCTCAAGCACCGCGCACCACCCCCGACACACCGTGCCCCGGCACGTCACGCCCGGACACGATCCGGCCGATGTTCCGCAGCGCGACGGAGCCCGGCTTCAGATAGTCGCTGTGGCCGCCCTCGCCCGCATCGAAGACGCGGGCGCCGAACTCGTCCGACACGGGGTCCGTCCCGAACCCGACGGTCGTGAGGACCAGCGGCAGCCGCACATGCGGCACGTCCGCTATCCAGTCGCCGCCGCCGCGCCCCGCCCACACGGTCGCCCCGGTCCGCAGCGCGTCCACGCTGTCGGCGCCGGTACCGGGACTGCCGTACAGCACCACGTCCGAGACCCGCAGCCCGGACACGGCCCGGGCGCACACCACGGACCCGTACGAATGGCACAGCAGCGAGATCCGCCCGGCCGGCAGGGTCGCCCCCAACCGCTCCACGAATCCGCGCAGTCGCGACGCCCCTTCGTCGGCGCGTCCCGCCGTGAGGGCCCGGAGGCTGAGAGCGCTGGGCGTGGCGTAGCCGAGCCAGGCGATGACGGCGACCCGGCCGCCGGTCTCCTCCCGCAGCGCGACAGCACCCGCTCTGAACCGGTCGTACGAGTCGAGGTCGGTGTCCGAGCCGGGCACCAGCACGGCGATCCGCTCCGCCGCGGCCAGGTCCCCGAACACCTCCACCGCCCGCCCGCCGTCCCGCCCGTCGAAGGAGAGGAACTGCCGCTCCGGACCGGCCATCGCCCGCAGCGCCGCCGCCCGACGCCGGTCCCCGTGCCCGGCCGCCACCGCCTCCGCCGCCCGTATCCCGTCCCGGCTCGCCGCGTACCGCTCCCGCAGCCCGTCCGCACTCGCCTCCGGCATCCCGTCCCCCACCACGGGCACCGGCGCCGGCACCCCCGCCGCCCGCGCCGCCCCCGACACCGGTACGGCCACCGACAGCACGACGAGCACGGCGAGCAGCCCACGACGCACACGGCCCTTGCCGCGCACACGAGTTCCCCGCAGACGAGATCCGCGCCGACGAGTCGCCATAGGACAGTCCTTCCGTGCCGAAGACCAGCGCTGGACCAGCGCTTCCGACACGAAAAGTACGAACCCCACACCCCACCCGACGTCACACCACGGAGCCAACCTTCCCCGTAGCTCCCAGGTATGACAGGTATGACAGGTATGGCTTCGCATGGCAGGAAGGGTGGGTTCTTCGTCATTGCGGACACCTCTGCCCGGTTGAAGAATTCCAGGCATGACCACGGAGGAACCGCGTTCCGGCGCGGGCAGGGACGTGCTGGTCGTCGTGTACGACGACGTTCAGAGTCTTGATGTGACCGGGCCCGTCGAGGTGTTCGTCGGAGCCGGGTACGTGGCCGGGGTCGGAAGCGGGGGCGGGAGCGGGGGCGGGGGCGGAAGCGGGGACCGTGGCGCCTACCGGGTGCGGACCGCGTCCGTCGGGGGGCGGGCGGTGCGGACGTCCAGTGGGCTCACCCTCCTCCCCGACCTCGCCCTGGAGGACGCCCCCGTGCCGCACACCCTGATCGTGCCCGGCGGGCACGGGACGCGGGAGGAGCAGCCAGAACTCGTCGCGTGGCTGCGCGAGTTCGGGGCACGGCCCGAGCGGCTCGTGTCCGTGTGCACGGGCGCCCTGCTCCTCGCCGACGCCGGGCTGCTCGGCGGGCGCCGGGTCACCACGCACTGGGCGTACAGCGCCAAGCTCGCCCGCGACCACCCGGACATCGACGTCGACCCCGACCCCATCTACGTACGCGACGGCCACATCGCCACCTCCGCGGGCGTGACCGCGGGCATCGACCTCGCCCTCGCGCTCGTCGAGGAGGACCTGGGCCGCGACGTCGCCCTCACCGTCGCCCGCCACCTCGTCGTCTTCCTGCGTCGGCCGGGCAACCAGGCACAGTTCAGTGCCCAGTTGGCCGCGCAGACCGCGCGGCGCGAGCCCCTGCGGGAGGTGCAGCGCTGGATCAGCGAGCACCCGGACGGCGACCTGTCCGTGCCCGCGCTCGCCGAGCGCGCCCGGCTGTCGCCGCGCCACTTCGCCCGCGCCTTCCACGCCGAGACCGGTGTGCCGCCGGGGCGGTACGTCGACCGCGTACGGCTCGAACACGCCCGCCGGCTCCTGGAGGACACCCGCGACAGCGTCGAGGAGGTCTCCCGCGCCAGCGGCTACGGCACCCCCGAGGCCATGCGCCGCGCCTTCGTCAAGGCCCTCGGGTCCGCGCCCGCCGAGTACCGGCGGCGGTTCCGCGCCGCCGGGGCCTCGCCCGCCCCTGTTCCTGTCTCTTCTTCCCGTTGCTTGGAGAAGCCGCTGTGCAGACCGCCATCTTCCTCTACGACAAGTTCACGGCGCTCGACGCCATCGGGCCCTACCAGGCCCTGAGTTCCCTGCCCGGTTACGAGACCGTCTTCGTGGCCGAGCGCTCCGGGCCCGTGCTGGACGACAACCGGATGCTCTCCCTCGTCGCCCGCAAGTCCATCGACGAGGTCACCCGGCCCGACATCCTCGTCGTCGTCGGCAGCGGCCAGCCCGACCTCGGCAACGACACCGTGTCCGACTGGCTGCGGGCCGTCGACGCGCACACCACCTGGACCGCGTCGGTCTGCACCGGCTCCCTGATCCTCGGGGCCGCCGGGCTGCTCAAGGGGCGCCGCGCCACGACCCACTGGCTGGCCATGGACAAACTGGAGCGCTTCGGCGCGGAACCCGTCGACGAACGCGTCGTGTTCGACGGCAAGTACGTGACCGGCGCCGGGGTGTCCGCCGGCATCGACATGGGACTCAGCCTCGTCGGTCGCGTCGCCGGGGACACCCACGCCCAGGCCGCCCAGCTGATGATGGAGTACGACCCCCGGCCCCCGTACGACGCCGGGTCCCCCGACAAGGCACCCGCCGCACTCGTCGAACGGTTCCGCGGGGCGGGACTGGCCCTGGAGTGAGGCGAGGGCGATCAGCCCCACAGCGCGCGGCCCGCCGCGACGCCCGCGTAGGCGCCCGCCAGGGCGAGGGCCGTCGTCGCCGCGATGTTCGCCGCCGCGTACGCCGCCGAGCCCGAGCGGGCCAGGCGCAGCGTCTCGTACGAGAACGTCGAGTACGTCGTGAGCGCACCGCACAGGCCCGTGCCGAGCAGGGCGTACGCCGGGGACGACACCGCCGCGCCCGCGAGCGTGCCCAGGATGAGGGAGCCCAGCAGATTGACGGCGAGGGTGCCCCACGGGAAGACCGTGTCGTGGCGGGACTGGACCGCACGGTCGGTGAGGTAGCGGAGGGGGGCACCCAGAGCGCCGCCCGCCAGGACCAGCAGCCAGATCACCCGTCAACCCCGGTCCCGCCGGCCCCGCCGGCCCCGGCGCCATCCGCCCCGGTCCCGTTCGCTCCTGCCCCGTTCGCTCCTGCCCCGTCCTCGCCCGACCCGCCCTCGCCCGACCCGTCCTCGCCCGGCCCGGCTGACTCCGTTCCGCGTCCCCGGCCCACGTACCGGATCACCTCGCAGGGCTCCAGCGTCACCAGGCCCTCCGCCACCAGCTCGTCCAGCCGCGGCAGGAACGCCCGTACGCGCGCCGCCTCGTCGACGACGACCACCGCCACCGGCAGGTCCTCGCTCAGCGACAGCAGCCTCGACGTATGGATCAGGGACGACGCGCCGAAGCCCTCGATGCCGCGGAACACGCTCGCGCCCGCCAGCCCCGCCTCGTGCGCGCGGTGCACGATCTCCGTGTACAGCGGCCGATGCTGCCACTGGTCCGACTCGCCGACGAAGACCGTCAGGCGCAGGGCCGTACCCGTCAGTCTCGTCATGCCGCCGCCCTCCGTTCCGCCGTCCGCCGCTCCAGCGTCCGCCGCGTCCCCCACGCCGTCAGCGTCACCGCCGTCAGCGCGGCCGCGAGCGTCGCCACCAGGTACGTCATCGCCGTCAGCGGTCGGCCGCGCTCCAGCAGGCCGTGGACGTCGAGCGCGTACGTCGAGAACGTCGTGAACCCGCCCAGCACTCCCGTCCCGAAGAACGGGCGCACCAGCCGGTGCGGGCGCCACACCTCGTCCAGCAGCACCATGAACACGCCAATCGCCGCGCAGCCCACCGCGTTCGTCCACAGTGTCGCCCAGGGGAACCCGCCCGGCGCGGCGGGCCACGCCACCGCCACGGCGTGCCGGGCCACCGCCCCCAGGCCGCCGCCCAGCGCCACCGCGCCGAGCACCGGCCACTCCGCGCGCGGCGCCACGCGGCGAGCGGCCGGGCGCCATGCTCCGCGTGCTCCGTGCGCCCCTCGGGTCGTACCGGTCATGAGACGGAGCCTAACCACGGCATCCCCGCGCGCCATGCTGCAACGACCTGCTCGGGGCCCCTCGGGTAGGTCACCCCGTGGCGAGGAGCCGGGACACCAGGGCGTCCACGTCCACCCGCTCCTCGCCCTCCGGCACCACCTCGTACGTACGGTCCAGGAACCGGCCGAGCGACTGCTCGCCCACCGTGAAGTCCGCCTCACCGCACAGTTCGATGTGCACGCCCGGCCACCCCGGCCACACCCGTACGTCACCCTCCCCGACCTCGTGGCGCAGGCCCTCCCGCAGCATCCCCCGGTCCAGCCGCCACTCCGCGTACACGTGTTCACCGTCCGTGAAGGCGACGCGCACCGCGTACGGGTCGGCCTCGTCGTACGTGAGGTGCGCAAGGACCGGCAGTTCGTGAAGGCGCATGAAAAGCTTGTCGTGCAGGACGGCGTTCATGGGTTCCTCCCGAGCCAGAGAGTGGCGAGCTCCGGATGCGAAGCCGGATGCGAAGACGTACGCCTCCCCCAGTGCCCCTCAGAAGCGACGCCTATCCTGCTCGCACGAATCCCGCCCGGCTCGCCCCCGGGCCTGAGCGGTGCTGAGCGGTGCTGAGCGGTGCGTGAGATGGGTCGCATGTGGACGTTTGGGGCTCTTCGAGCCGCCCGTCCCCGGCCTAACGTGTGCGGATGCCTTGCCTGTCGCCGCTCGCCGCCGTCGCCACGACGTACACGCCGCGCCTCGCCGAGTTCGCCTTCGAGCCCGGGTTCGTCGCCGCCGTGGACCAGCATGTCGCGGAACTGCGCGAGCGCATCGGCGCCGACGGGCCCGGGCTGGTGCCGCCGGCCCCGGACGAGGAGGCGCTGTCCGACTACGCGCTCGGGTTCCTCGACGCGCTCGCCGAGACCGGCTGGGACGAGCCGCCCGGCCACGACTACGCCGTGTGCCGGCTGACCGCCGTCTGCTGGCTGATACGCCGGTACGACCTGCTCGGCGACCGCCCCGGCACGGGCCGGGCCCGGGACCCGTTCGACGCGTCGGACGCCGAGAAGCGGGACCCGGGCCCGGACCCGGATCAGGACCTGGACCTGGATGGCCTGGACCTGGACTGAGCGGTCACATCGGGTCCCTGCCGGTCCCTTCACCCGCGCCGCCCACGCCGCCCGCGCCGCCCCGGCGCTCCCGCTCCCTCTCCTGCTGCTGCGCCAGCGCGTCCTCACGCCCCGCCATGTAGGCGCCGGTGCCCCCGCGGGCCTTCGCGGTCTCCTGCTCGGCCGTCGCCATCCAGCGCTCCATCCGCTGCCGCATCGGCATGATGGCCCCGCCGCCGACCCCGACGATCAGGATGCCGGCCGCCGTCGCGAGCACCGCGTACAGCACCGGCTGCGTGACCGCCGTGGCGATCTGCGCCTGCCCCAGCGCGGCGATCACACCGAGGGCCACGATGACGGCCCACACCGCGGTCGCGACCGTGTTCCCGTACGAGACGCCCGAGAGCACGCCCCGGACGATGTTCCGCACCGCGTTCGCGATGGCCATGGCGACGACCACCAGGACCAGCGCCACCAGCGCCTTCGGCAGCCAGCTCACGATGCCGTCGATCATGCCGCTGATCGGGTTGGGGCCGAACACCCCGAACGCGAGCTGGAGCGTCACGAGCAGCAGCAGGTAGTACACGACCCTGCTGAGGATGCCCGTCGCGTCGTACTGCGAGTTCTCCAGCATGCGGGAGGCGCCCGCCCGTTCACTGAGCCGTTCGAAGCCGACCCGCCGCAGGACTCGGTCGACGACCTTGGCGATCACCTTCGACACGAACCAGCCGATGGCCAGGATGACGAGGAAGGCTACGAGTTTCGGAACGAACTGGGCGACCCTCGACCAGGCGTCGGTGAGGCCCTGCTGGAAGTCCACCGCGAGGGTGGTGACGGTCGTGACGTGCTGGGGCATGAGGGGTCCTTCACTCGGCAAGCCTCCCGCAGAGGCTCATGACCCTCCGTGGATATCAGCCGTGCCGTGGGCCCTCCCGTCCCTGACGCGCCGACGGGCGGCATATGGACGCCATACGGATGACCATGCGTACGGGCGTGCCGTACGTGCCGGGCGTGCCGTACGTGCCGTGCGTGCTGTGCGTCAGAAGCGCTCCGGATAGGTGACGGCGAGCGCGAGGTAGCCGACGAGCGCGACGGCCACGATGACGCCGACGACGTACTCGGTCATGAGGGGACTCCCGGTGTACGGACAGTGGACACAGTGGAAGACGGCGCCCGTCCGGCAGCCGTTCCGGGTTCGAGGAAACCCGCCCAGGCCGCGCGCCGGGCGCCGCGTTGACACCCCCATAACGAGCGGCGACGCCCTCTTGGCGCGGTCCGTACGCGTCACGTACGCGCGCATGCGCGTAGGCCGGTCGGCGGACACGGCGCTGCGAACCGTCCCCGTTCTTCCTACCGTGGCTGAATGATCGTCAGTTCTTCGGTCCGGGTCGCGGCCGGTGCGACCGCTCTTCTGCTGCTCGTCCTGCTGCTGCCGCTGCTGGTCCTGTCGTCGGCCGCGGCCGCCGCCGCGTCCGCCGGCGGCACCCGGGCGGGTGAGCCGATGCCGCCGCGGCCCAGCGCCCGCGTCGACCCGGCCGTCCTGCGCCGGCCGGGCACCCAGGTGCGGCTGCCCCCGGGCGGTACCGCGCCGCCGGAGCTGTCCGCGCGGGCCTGGCTGGTCGCGGACGCCGGTACGGGTGACGTGCTGGCCGCGCACAACGCCCACAAGCGGCTGCCGCCCGCCTCCACGATCAAGGCGCTGTTCGCCCTCACGGTGCTGCCGCGCCTCGGCGACGACACCCGGCACACGGTCACCGAGGAGGAGCTCGAAGGGATCGGCGCCGGCAGCAGCCTCGTCGGCGTGAAGGAGGACGTCACGTACCGGCTGTCCGACCTGTGGCACGGCGTGTTCCTGCACTCGGGCAACGACGCCGTACGGGTGCTGGCCGGGCTCAACGGCGGCTGGAAGGCCACCGCGCGCCAGATGGAGGCGAAGGCCAGGTCGCTGGGCGCCCTCGACACGAAGGTCGTGTCGCCGGACGGGTACGACGCGAAGGGCCAGGTCTCGTCCGCGTACGACCTGGCGGTCTTCGGCCGCGAGGGGCTGCGGAACCCCGACTTCGCGCGCTACTGCGCCCTGCCGTACGCGTCGTTCCCTGCGGGCGGCTGGGCGTACGGGATCCGCAACACCAACCGGCTGATCACCGGCGACGACGGGGTCGCCCGCTACCCGGGCGTCATCGGTGTGAAGAACGGCTACACCAGCAACGCGGGCCACACCCTGATCGCCGCGGCGCGGCGGGGCGGGCGGACGCTGGTGGTGTCGGTGCTGAACCCGCGGGACGGCGGATTCCGGGCCGTGTACGAGGAGGCGCGGGCGCTGCTGGACTGGGGCTTCGGGCCCGGGGCGAAGGTGCAGCCCGTGGGGTCGCTGCTGCCGCCGCGGCCGGTGCCGCTGTCGGCGGCGGCGGCGGCCGGGCCCGCGGGCGGGCGGGCGCGCAAGGCGGTGCCTTCGACGTCGGCGTCAGCGGCGCCTTCACCCTCGACGTCGGCCCCGAGCGCGTCGGCCACGAGCGCCTCTGCCCGGGGCGCGTCGGCCACGAGCGCGTCGGCCACGAGCGCGTCTGCCCGGGGCGCGTCGGCCGCAGTGGCGTCGCGCCCGGCGGCGGCCGCCCCGCCGTCGAGGCCTGCGTCGCCGGGAGCAGCGGCACCCGGACCCGCGCCGGTCGAGGCGGGGGCCGTACGGGCCGACGGGCAGGCCAGTCCGGTCCTGCCCGTCGTCCTGGTCGGTTCGGCGTGCGTGGCCGCCGCCACCCTGTGGATGGTGCGGCGGCGGACCGCGCGCTGACCGATCTGCTCCCGTTCCCGCTCCTAGAGCACGAGGGCGTTACGACGCCGACTCGGCGGGCCCGCTGCCGTACGGGCGCGTGATGATCTCCATGGCCTGCCGTGACGGGTCCATGAAGTACAGACCGCGCCCGCCGTCGTTCCGGTTGATCTCGCCGGGCCGCTTCTGGTGCGGATCGGCCCAGTACGTGATGCCGAGCTCCTTGATCCGTTCGAAGGCGGCGTCGAACTCGGCCTCCGATATCAGGAACGCGTAGTGCTGGGTGGTGATGTGGTCCTCGGGGACCGTCGCGAAGTCCAGGGTGACGCCGTTCGCGGTCTGGACCGGGAGGAACGGGCCCATCTCCGGGCCGACCTCAAGGCCGAGGATGTGAGCGAGGAACTCGGCGGACTCCTGCCGGTCGCGCGCGGCGACGATGGTGTGGTTGAGCTCTACAGACACGGTGGAATGCCTCCATCGGGCAATCTCACGGGCACCTCCATGCCTCACCCGGTCGGTGACCGACACGCGATGCCGTACTTCGAGCGTAAGAAGATCGGCCGGGGACCGTCGAGTGGTTTCCGGCCAACTACGGATCACCGCCGCAGCGCCCACCGCTGCACCGACTCCAGCGGCCCCGCCCGGAACCGGCGCAGCCACAGCGTCGACCCGACGAGCAGCACCAGGCTCACGGCGGCCCACAGCCCCATCACCCACCATGGCCGCCATGTGTCGCCGAGCCTGGCCGCGAGGCCGAGCCCGAAGCCGTACGAGACGAGGACGCACAGCACGTTCTGGAGGACGTAACCGGACAGGGCCGTCCGCCCCACCGACGTGAGCCCGCGCAGCACCGGGCCCGGCCGCCGCCGCACGCGGTCCACGAGCGCGCCGATCAGCCCGATGTACCCGACCGCCACCAAGGGCGCCGCCGCGTACCGGGCCAGCAGGAAGAAGTCGCCGCCGCCCAGCGCGCACGCCACGTTCAGCGGGACGCCCAGGCCGAGCCCCCACCGCAGCATCCGCGCCCGGATCCGACGCCCCGTGTCGTCGGAGCCGAACGCGCCCGCCCGCAGCAGCCGCACGCCCAGCAGGAACAGGAACACCAGCAGCGCGAACGACAGCACCGGCTCCAGGCGCAGCGCCACGGCGTTCTCCAGCCGGAACGCGATCTGGTCCGGCCAGCTGCCGTGCGCGTACAGGTCGACGACCCGCTGCGAGACCCCGTCGGAGTCACCGGAGCCGGTCCCGCCCAGGGCGAGGGCCGCCGTCAGCAGGCCCATGAGCGTCAGGTGCAGACCGGCCGCCCACCACATCACGCGCCGCCTCGCCCGCTCCGAGCGGGTGAGCAGCCGGGCGACGAACAGCGCCGTCACCGCGTACCCCATGAGCACGTCCCACGCGAAGACCAGCAGGAAGTGCACCGTGCCCTCGGCGAGGAGGAACAGAGCCCGCCACCGGTACCGCCCCGGCCACGGCTCGCCGCGCCGCTCCGCCGCGCCGTACTGGATGGCGAGCCCGGCGCCGAACAGGATCGTCAGCAGCGCCAGGAACTTGCCGTCCGCGACCAGCCGGAACAGGGTCTCCGCGGCGTCCCCCACGGAGCCCGACCCGAAGCCGGACATGCCCGCGGCGCCGCTCAGCACGCCCCACTCGGCGCCCGGCCCCGTGAAGATCCATACGTTGGTCATCAGCGTGCCGAGGATCGCGGCCCCGCGCAGCACGTCCAACAGCCCCAGCCGCTCACCACCACGGCCCGGCCCACCCGTAGCCGCCGTGGCCGCCGTAGCCCCCGTGGCCCCCGTGGCCCCCGTTGTCGTCGTCATGCACCTCATCGTCGGCGCGCCCGGGCCCGCATGCGTCGTGACGGGGGACGAACTGCCGCTGCATCAAAGGATGTAGTGGCATGGCCCTCTCTAGTACGGGGTGTCCCGGCCCGCCAGGTAGGAGTGGAGGCGCCGGGTGTTCTGCTCGGTCCAGCCGTCCGGCGGGACCACGGCCGCCCAGCCGTCGGCGGCGCCCGCGCCGTAGCGGTGGCCGTGCGGCGCCTTCACGCCGTAGCTGACCGCCATGTCGACGGTGGTCTGCCAGAACGCCACGAACGGGAACCAGTTGATCTCGGACGTGATGTCCGGGCCGAGCGGTTCGTTCATCCACTCGGGCCGCTGGAACAGCAGGTCCGGCGACCACCAGACGATCGGGTCGGACGCGTTCTGCAGGTACACGACGCGCGGCGACCCCCAGGGGACACCGGCGGGGCGCCGCAGGTCAACGGCCGGGAACTGGGCGAAGCGTACGTTGCGGCCCTCCCGGTACTGCGGCCGCCACACCGGGCTGCCCGGGTCGCGCTCCTCCCTCAACTCCCGGGAGATCGGCGAGAAGTGGGGGGCTCCGAGGAGCAGCGCGCCGTCCGTGGACGCGAGCAGGTCCTCGACGCCGTCGAAGGCGGCCTCCACGGCGTACGCGCCGAGGCTCTCGCCCGTGACGACCAGCTTCGGACGGGCCGCCGCCGGCAGGGCGGCGACCTTCGCCCGTACGGCGTCGACGAGTGCGCGCGTGGCCTTGCCCGCCTTCTCCTCGTCGACGACGAAGGACACCCAGGACGGGAGGTACGAGTACTGGACGGCGACGATCGCGGTGTCGCCGCCGTGCAGGTACTCCAGGGCCAGGGCGACGTTCGGGTCGATCCAGCCGCTGCCGGTGGTGCCCGCGACGGCCAGCACCCTGCGGCTGAACGCGCCCGTGCGCTCCAGCTCCCGCACGGCGAGCCCGGCCTGGGCGCGGAACGGGGCGTCGGCGTCGTCGGCGCGGTGGAACGCGCGGGGGATCCCGGAGCTGATGTAGACCCGTACGGGGTCCTTGGCGGGGCGTCCGGTGAAGGCGCTGAGGTCGGCGCGGGACGGCACGGTGCCGGTGAAGTTGCGGCCCTGGTAGCCCAGGTCCTGCCAGCGCGTCAGGGAGCCGGGGCCGCCGGACACGTACGGCGACACGGGGCGCGTGATGCCGTCCTTGGTGCCGCGGTCGGTGGCCGCGGCGATACGGTCGGCGACGTCGATGACGCCGCGGTCGAAGACGACGTCCCGGACGCCGACGGTCACGGCCAGCGCGGTGAGCAGCAGCCCGGTGCCGACGGCGACGGGGCGGGGCAGCCAGCCGTCCAGGGCGCGGATGAGGCGGCGCGCGCCGAGCCGTACGAGCCGGGCGGTGACGACGAGCAGCGCGCACAGGGCGACCGCGATGAGGCCGATCATCACGCTGTGCCAGGTGAGCGCGGGCGGCAGGCCCTGCAGTCGGCGCAGCCTGCGCTGCATGTCGGCGCCCTCGGATATGAGGAGCCCGGCGAGGGCGGGGGCCAGCACCCAGTACGCCTGCCAGCCCCGCACCCGTACGGCCCGCCGTAACGCCGCGCGGGGCTGCCAGGGCACGAGGGCCCGGGCGAGACCGGAGGCCGTGGCCCCGAGTGCGTACCCGATGGCGGCGGTGATGCCGCCGATGACGCCCTGGAGGATCCAGGGGCGCGGGACCAGGGACGGGGTGAGGGACAGCCAGAAGAAGACGGTGGCGGTGCAGAGCGCGGTGAGGTCGGGCCAGCGGCGTACGACGCGGCGCGGGTCGGAGGGGTCGCGGTAGGGGCGGGCGGCGAAGGCGGAGGCCGCGCGGAGACGGCGCCGTACGGCGTGCGCGCCGCGCGCCGCCAGGACCACCCCCGAGGCCGTCATGTGCCCGACGGTAGCCGGACGTTCGCGACGAACGCGAGCAGGTTGGCCCGCATCCGGTCGACCCGCTCCTCGACCGTGAGCGACTCCTCGTACCGGGCCGTGCGCAGCGACGGCTCCCGCTTGCCGCGTACGTACAGCGGGCAGGCGAGGTCGGCGCAGACGTAGACGCCCACGGTGTTGCCGTCCCGCCCGGAGGCACCGGCGCGCGGCGCGACGAGCAGCGAGACGCCCGACGAGGCGTGCCCGGTGAGGCAGATCCGGCACAGGCTGGACTTCACGGCGCTGGTCCGCCCCCGCTCGGGCACGCGCAGGGCGATGCCCACGGGTCCGTGGTCCTCGTCGGGCGGCAGGACGACGTAGGCGCGGAGGGGTGCGCCGGGATCACGCCAGCCGAGGAAGTCGAGGTCGTCCCAGGGGGTTTCGGCGAAGTCGGCGGGAAGCTTGAGGCGGGCCGCGTCGCCCTTCGAGCAGTTGATGAAGGACGCGCGGATCTGTTTGTCGGAGAGAGGTTCCACGTACCGGGACCGTACGGAACGTCATGGGGATCAGCATCTGATTTTTTGCTCCATCTGTCTTGTTTGGCTCGCTCTGTGTGGGTACTCGATGGCCATGAGTACACAGACAGCGACCAGCAGTCCCGGCGGCGACGCGAAGTCGACCGCCGCCGCCACGCAGCCGATCTCGCTGGCCCGGGAGATCCAGGGCCGCGTCCGCACCTGCCGGCCCGCGCGGACGGACCGGGAGCCGGAGGATCCGGCGGCACTGGAATGGAACATCGTCCGAGGGGAGGACTGAACGCGGACCGAGCGCGGACCGAGCGTCTACGCCGTCAGGTGGGCGTAACTCCTCGGATGCCGGGCGAGGAAGTCCCGCAGGGTCATGGGCGCGTGTCCCGTCAACCGGTGAACGGTGTCGGAGACCGCGCCCATCTCGCCGCGTGCGATGGCCTCGTACGAGGTGACCCAGCCGGTGACCTGCCATTCGGGCGCGCCGTAGCCGGAGCGTGAGGCGTACGCCTCGTCGCGGGTCTCGGGGAGGTAGCGGATGGTACGGCCGGTGGCCCGGGACATCTCCTCGGCGGCCTCCGCGAGGGTGAACGCCTCGGGGCCGGTCACGTCGTAGGTGGCGCCGTCGTGCGCGGCGGGCCTGAGCAGCGCGACGGCCGCGACGTCGGCGATGTCCGCGTGGGCGACGGCGGCGACCCGCCCGTTCCCGGCGGGGCCGCGGATGACGCCGTCGCGCCCGGTCATGGCGGGGATGCCGGCGAGGTACCAGCTGTCGCGGAGGAACGTGTACGCCAGGCCGTCATGGGCGCGGATGTACTGCTCGGTGTGCCAGTGGTCCCGGGCGAAGGTGAAGGTGGCGTCGGGGGCGGCGCCCTGGAACGACAGATAGACGATCCGGCCGACGCCGGCCGACACGGCGGCGTCGACGGCGGTGCGATGCTCCGTGACGCGCCCCGGGTTCTCGTGGGCGGACACCAGGAACAGCGTGTCGGCCCCGTCCAGGGCCCGGCGCATGGCCTCGCCGTCCCCGTAGCTCGCGGGCGGCGCGTGCACGGCGCCCGGCAGCTCGGGCAGCCGCGCCGGGTCCCGCCCGACGAGCCGGACCGGCACCCCGGCCATGGCCAGCCGGTCCGCGACCCGCCGCCCGATGTGCCCGCTAGCTCCGGTGACGGCGATGACTCCTGTGGCTCCACCCATGCCCGCAGTCTCGGCCACGCCCGGCTCCGGGGCACCCGCACCGGGCCAACAGTGGCACCACCGGCTCCCGCCGCGTGGCGGTCGGGTGTCAGGTGTACGCCTCTGTCACCTGCAGGATCCGGGCCGTGAGGCCCTCGTACGGGTGGCCGGGCGGGACGGGTCGGCCAGGAACGCGCGGTAGGCGGGCTCCGACGGGAAGCTGAGGAGGTGGACCTCCGCGTGCCCGTCGTCCGTGCGCAGGCGTCGTTCCAGGCGGCCGCCGTGGCGGGGCAGGAGCGCGAGGAGCCGGTCCTCGTGCGCCCGCGCGCCCGGTACGTCGTCCGGCGGGAGGTCCAGGACGGCGGCGACCTGGAAGCGCGGCGGCGCCCCGGCGCCGTCCGCGTCGAGCCGCTTGTGGAAGTGGACGTCGACGTTGCCGCCCGGGATGCCCTCGGTGCGGCCCGTCTCGACGTACCCCAGCTTGCGGTAGAAGCCGGGCGCCTGGAACGAGAAGGACGACACGACCATGTCGCGGCACCCGCGCCGCCGCGCCTCCTCCTCGGCGGCCCGCATCAGCCGCGTACCGAGCCCCGTACCGCGCTGGTCCTCGCGGACCCACAGCATGCTGACGCCGCAGCAGCCGCCCCAGGTCCAGCCGGTGAGGCCGCCGGCGACCGCGCCTTCGTCGTCCGTGGCGCGCACGGACAGCCCGGCCTCGTCGCCGGCGCCGGTCGCCCGCCGGTTGAAGTCGGTCAGTCCGGCGTCGAGTACGGACTCCAGCTCCTTGTCCTCGCCGCCCGTCGTCAGCTTCACGCTTCGCCGCCCGTCGTCAGCCTCACGCCTCGTCGCCCTCCCCTTCGAGGTCGCCCTCCGTCTCCAGGAACACCCGCCGCAGCTCCTCCAGCACCGCCGGGTCCGGCTTGGCCCACATGCCCCGCGACTCGGCTTCCAGTAGCCGCTCCGCGATGCCGTGCAGCGCCCACGGGTTGGCCTCCTGGAGGAACGCCCGGTTCTCCGGGTCCAGGACGTACGCCTCCGTCAGCTTGTCGTACATCCAGTCCGCCACCACGCCCGTCGTCGCGTCGTAGCCGAACAGATAGTCCACCGTCGCGGCCAGCTCGAACGCGCCCTTGTAGCCGTGCCGCCGCATCGCCTCGATCCAGCGCGGGTTGACGACGCGGGCGCGGAAGACGCGGGACGTCTCCTCGACGAGCGTGCGCGTCCGGACCGTCTCGGGGCGCGTCGAGTCGCCGATGTACGCCTCGGGGGCCGTGCCCCGCAGCGCCCGCACCGTCGCGACCATGCCGCCGTGGTACTGGAAGTAGTCGTCGGAGTCCGCGATGTCGTGCTCGCGCGTGTCCGTGTTCTTCGCGGCGACCGCGATGCGCTTGTACGCCGTCTCCATCTCGTCCCGCGCCGGGCGGCCGTCGAGCCCGCGCCCGTACGCGTAGCCGCCCCACACCGTGTACACCTCGGCCAGGTCGGCGTCCGTGCGCCAGTCACGCGAGTCGATGAGCTGGAGCAGCCCGGCGCCGTACGTGCCGGGGCGGGAGCCGAAGATGCGGGTGGTGGCGCGGCGTTCGTCGCCGTGCGCCGCCAGGTCCGCCTGGGTGTGGGCGCGGACGTAGTTCTCCCCGGCCGGTTCGTCGAGGCCGGCCGCGAGGCGTACCGCGTCGTCCAGCAGCGCCACCGTGTGCGGGAACGCGTCCCGGAAGAAGCCGGAGATGCGGAGGGTCACGTCCACGCGCGGCCGGCCCAGCTCCTCCAGGGGGATCGGCTCCAGGCCGGTCACGCGGCGCGACGCGTCGTCCCAGACCGGGCGGACGCCCAGCAGGGCGAGCGCCTCGGCCACGTCGTCGCCGCTGGTGCGCATCGCGCTCGTCCCCCACAGGGACAGGCCTACGGACGTAGGCCACGCGCCGTTGTCGGCGCGGTACCGCTCAAGGAGCGAGTCGGCCAGCGCCTGGCCCGTCTCCCAGGCCAGCTTGGACGGTACGGCCTTGGGGTCGACCGAGTAGAAGTTGCGGCCCGTCGGCAGCACGTTCACCAGGCCGCGCAGCGGTGAGCCCGAAGGACCGGCCGGCACGAAGCCGCCGTTCAGCGCGTGGACCGCGTGGTCCAGTTCGGCCGTCGTCGCGTCCAGGCGCGGGACGACCTGCCGGGCCGCGAAGTCCAGCACCGCCGCGACCGGTTCGCCGTACCCCTCCGCGACGGACGCCACGGCCGCCGGGTCCCAGCCGGCCGCCTCCATGGCCTCGACCAGGGCCCGCGCCTTCGCCTCCGCCTCGTCGGCGGTCGTACGGGTCGCGGCGGACTCGTCCAGGCCGAGCGCCTCGCGCAGCCCGGGCAGGGACTGCGTGCCGCCCCAGATCTGGCGGGCGCGCAGGATCGACAGGACCAGGTTGACGCGCTCGGGGCCCTTCGGAGCCGTACCGAGCACGTGGAGGCCGTCGCGGATCTGGGCGTCCTTCACCTCGCACAGCCAGCCGTCGACGTGGAGGAGGAAGTCGTCGAAGCCGTCGTCGTCGGGGCGGTCCTCCAGGCCGAGGTCGTGGTCGAGCTTGGCGGCCTGGATGAGGGTCCAGATCTGGGCGCGGATCGCCGGCAGCTTCGACGGGTCCATCGAGGAGATCTGCGCGTACTCGTCGAGCAGCTGCTCCAGGCGGGCGATGTCGCCGTACGAGTCGGCGCGCGCCATCGGCGGCACGAGGTGGTCGACGAGCGTGGCGTGGACGCGCCGCTTGGCCTGCGTGCCCTCGCCGGGGTCGTTGACCAGGAACGGGTAGACGAGCGGCAGGTCGCCGAGTGCCGCGTCGGGGCCGCACGCGGCGGACAGGCCCGCGTTCTTGCCGGGCAGCCACTCCAGGTTGCCGTGCTTGCCGAGGTGGACCATGGCGTCCGCGCCGAAGCCGCCGTCCGCGCGCGAGGAGGCGATCCAGCGGTAGGCGGCCAGGTAGTGGTGGGACGGCGGCAGGTCCGGGTCGTGGTAGATCGCGATGGGGTTCTCGCCGAAACCACGCGGCGGCTGGATCACGACCAGCAGGTTCCCGCGGCGCAGCGCGGCCAGCACGATGTCACCCTCGGGATTGCGGGACCGGTCGAGGAACATCTCGCCCGGCGCCGGGCCCCAGTGCTCCTCCACCTGCTCCCGCAGCTCCTGCGGCAGCGTGGCGTACCAGCGCTTGTAGTCGGCGGCGGGGATGCGGACCGGGTTGCGGGCGAGCTGCTCCTCGGTGAGCCAGTCCTGGTCGTGGCCGCCCGCCTCGATGAGGGCGTAGATCAGTTCGTCGCCGTCGCCGGACACCAGGCCCGGGATGTCCTCCTCGGGCCCGAAGTCGTAGCCCTCGGCGCGCAGCCGGCGCAGCAGCGCGACGGCGGAGGCCGGGGTGTCGAGGCCGACGGCGTTGCCGATGCGGGAGTGCTTGGTCGGGTACGCGGAGAGGACCAGCGCCAGCCGCTTCTCGCTGTTCGGGATGTGGCGGAGGCGGGCGTGCCGTACGGCGATCCCGGCGACGCGCGCGGCACGCTCGGCGTCGGCGACGTACGCGGGGAGCCCGTCCTCGTCGATCTCCTTGAAGGAGAACGGGACGGTGATGAGCCGCCCGTCGAACTCGGGGACGGCGACCTGGCTGGCGGCGTCGAGCGGGGAGAGCCCCTCGTCGTTCTCCTCCCAGGCGCTGCGCGGCCCGGTCAGGCACAAGGCCTGGAGGACGGGCACGTCGAGCTGGGCGAGCGCGCCCGCGTCCCACGCGTCCTCGTCGCCCGCCCGTCTCCCACCACCGCCCTCAAACGAGGCGCCCTGCGCCACCCCCATGTCTGCTGCCTGGGCGTCGGCGGGCTTGGTGCCGCCGGCGGCGAGGACGGTGGTGACGACGGCGTCGGCGCCGCGCAGCCGGTCGAGCAGCTCGGGTTCGGGGGCGCGGAGCGACGCCACGTACAGCGGGAGGGCCTGCCCTCCGGCGTCCTCGACGGCGTCGCAGAGGGCGCCGACGAAGGCGGTGTTGCCGCTCATGTGGTGGGCGCGGTAGTAGAGCACGGCGACGGTCGGGCCGTCGGTGCGGCGCGGGGTGCGCTCCAGGGGGCCCCAGGTGGGGGCGGGCGCCGGAGGATCGAAGCCGTGGCCGGTGAGCAGGACCGTGTCGGAGAGGAACCGGGCGAGCTGTTCCAGGTTGTCCGGGCCGCCGTGCGCGAGGTAGGCGTGCGCCTCGGTGGCGACGCCGACGGGGACGGTGGACGCCTCCATGAGCTGGGCGTCGGGGGCCTGTTCGCCGGTGAGGAAGACGACGGGCCGGTCCTGGGCGCGGAGCAGGGCGATGCCGTCCTCCCAGGCGCGCAGCCCGCCGAGGAGCCGTACGACGACGAGGTCGGCGCCGTCGAGCAGCCCGGGCAGGTCGTCGAGCGGGAGGCGTGAGGGGTTGGCGAACCGGTACTCCACCGGGCCGGCGGCCGCGCGGGCGCTCAGCAGGTCGGTGTCGGAGTGCGACAGCAGCAGGATCACAGCGGTGCCGGGCCTTCCTCGGGGTGTCCTCGCCCCGGGTGGTCGTGGGGTGGCGGGAGTTCCTGACTCACCTGCCCCGTGCGGGGCCGGTTCACAGTGGCGGGACCGCGCCGGATTCTCACCGGGCTTCCTCCCTAGGGTCCTGGGACCCTGTGCCGTCTGCATAGTAGAGGCTGCGCGTATGCTCGCCGCCATGCCGCCCAGCTCATCAAAGCCCCGGAACGGGGGCGAAAGTCATATACGGGACGCCCCTGTTCGGGGCCGTCCCGACGGCCCCGCCCGCCCTGTCCGGGACCGTGATGACGCCTGCCCCGGTGCCCTGCGGCTGCATCGCGCCGACGACGGCGGGCTGGCCCGGCTGCGGCTGCCCACAGGCGTTCTGACACCCCGGCAGCTCTTTGTCCTGGCCGACGCCGCCGACCGGCTGGGCGACGGCCGCGTCGGCGTCACCTCACGCGGCAACATCGACCTGCGGGGGCTCGGGGACGGCTGCGGCGCGGAGCTGGCGGAGGTGCTGTCCGACGCCGGACTGCTGCCGTCGGCGGCGCATGAGCGCGTACGGAACATGGTGGTGTCGCCGCTGGCCGGACTGGACGGACAGGGCTGCGCGGACGTCCAGTTGTGGGCGCGCGAGCTGGACGGGCTGCTGTGCGCCGAGGCGTGGACGGCGGCCCTGTCGGGGCGCTTCCTGTTCGCCGTGGACGACGGGCGCGGTGACGTGGCGGGCCTGGGCGGCGATGTGACGTTGCTCGCAGAGCCGGGCGGGCACGCTCTGGTACGGATCGGGGGCCGCGCGCTGCGCGTCGCGGCGGCCGACGCCCCGCGTGCCGCGCTGGCGGCGGCCGAGGCGTTCCTGGCGGCCGCGCGGGAGGCGGGCACGGGTGCGTGGCGGGTGGCCGAGCTCCCGGAGGGGCGGAGGGTGGACGTGGCGGGGCACCTGGCGCGTGCGGGGGTCGCGGCGGAGCCCGCCGCCCCGGAGGCGTACCCCGTGGCCGGGCCGCCGGAGCCGGGCGTCGTCGGGGACGGCCGGGCCGTGTCCGTGGTCGCGCCCCTCGGGCGGGTCACGAGCGGCCAGTTCCGCGCGCTGGCGCCCGCCGCGGAGGTGCGCGCCGCGGCGGTGCCCCGCGCGGAGGTGCGCGTCACACCGTGGCGCGGCTTTGTCGTGACCGGCCTCGCGGACCACGGGGCGGCCGAGGCGCGGCTGGCGGCACTGGAAGAGGCCGGCTACCTGACCCGCCCCGATACGCCCTGGCTCGGCGTCACCGCCTGCACAGGCCGCCCGGGCTGCGCCAAATCCCTGGCCGACGTACGGACGGACGCACGGCCGCTGGACCACGGCGGGCTGCCCGTCCACTGGTCGGGCTGCGAGCGCCGCTGCGGCCACCCACGGGGCGCGTGGGTGGACGTCCTGGCGACGGGCGACGCCACCTACGACATCACCGTCCGAGACGACGTACAGAAGAGATGAGCGGGAGCACAGTGTTCGACTACGAGAAGGACGGCGCGGAGATCTACCGCCGCTCCTTTGCCACGATCCGCGCCGAGGCGGATCTCGCGGGTCTGCCCGCCGACGTCAGCCAGGTCGCCGTGCGGATGATCCACGCCTGCGGCATGGTCGACCTGGTCCGCGACCTCGCGTACACGCCGCAGGTGGTGTCGCGCGCCCGCGCGGCCCTGCGCTCCGGTGCGCCGATCCTGTGCGACGCGCAGATGGTGGCGAGCGGCGTCACACGCAAGCGGCTGCCCGCCGACAACGACGTGATCTGCACGCTGTCCGACCCGTCCGTGCCGGACCTGGCCGCCGAGCTGGGCACGACCCGCAGCGCGGCCGCGCTGGAGCTGTGGCGCGACCGTCTGGAGGGCTCGGTCGTGGCCATCGGCAACGCGCCGACCGCGCTCTTCCACCTCCTGGAGATGATCGCCAAGGGCGCGCCCCGCCCGGCGGCCGTCCTCGGCATCCCGGTGGGCTTCATCGGCGCGGCCGAGTCCAAGGACGCGCTGGCCGATTCGGAGCTGGGCCTGGACCACATCGTCGTACGGGGCCGGCGCGGCGGCAGCGCCATGGCGGCCGCGGCGATCAACGCGATCGCGAGCGAGGCGGAATGAGCGCGCACGTTTCACGTGAAACAACGGCGCCCGGCGAGGCCCAGGTCTCCAGGGCCGGGAAGCTGTACGGGGTCGGGCTCGGCCCCGGCGACCCGTCCCTGATGACGCTCCGCGCGGTGGAGGTCATCGCGGAGGCGGACGTCGTGGCGTACCACTGCGCCCGCCACGGCCGTTCGATCGCACGTTCCATCGCGGCGAAGCACATCCGCTCCGATCACGTCGAAGAGCGCCTGATGTACCCGCTGACCGTGGAGACCACGGACCACCCGGGCGGCTACCGGGGCGCGCTGAACGACTTCTACGAGGAGGCGTCGGCGCGCCTGGCCGCGCACCTGGACGCCGGCCGGACGGTCGCGGTGCTCGCGGAGGGCGACCCGCTGTTCTACGGCTCGTACCAGCACATGCACAAGCGGCTGGCCGACCGTTACGACACGGAGGTCATCCCCGGCATCACGTCCGTCAGCGCGGCGGCGGCCACGATCGGCAAACCGCTCGTGGAGGCCGAGGAGACGCTGACGATCATCCCGGGCACGCTCCCGGAGGACGAGCTGACGGCCCGGCTGGCGGCCGCGGACTCGGCGGTCGTGATGAAGCTGGGGCGTACGTTCCCGGCGGTGCGCCGCGCCCTGGAGCGTACGGACCGGCTGGCGGACGCCCACTACGTGGAGCGGGCCACGATGGAGGGCCGTCGGACGGCGCCCCTCGCGGACGTGGACCCGGACTCTGTGCCGTACTTCTCGGTGGCGGTGCTGCCGTCCCGCGTGGACACGGGCCCGGCAGCGCCCTCGTGCGGTGAGGTCGTGGTGGTCGGCACGGGCCCGGCGGGCGCGCCGTGGCTCACGCCCGAGACGCGCGGCGCGCTGGCGTCGGCGACGGACCTGGTGGGCTACACGACGTACCTGGACCGGGTGCCGGAGCGGCCGGGTCAGCGGCGGCACGGCTCCGACAACAAGGTGGAGGCGGAGCGCGCCGAGTTCGCCCTGGACCTCGCGCGGCGCGGGCGGCGCGTGGCGGTGGTGTCGGGCGGTGACCCGGGCGTGTTCGCCATGGCGACGGCGGTCCTGGAGGTGGCGTCGGAGGCTCCGTACACCGACATCCCGGTGCGGGTCCTGCCGGGCGTGACGGCGGCGAACGCGGCGGCGGCGAAGGCGGGCGCCCCGCTGGGCCACGACTACGCGACGATCTCGCTTTCGGACCGCCTCAAGCCGTGGGACGTCATCGCGGAGCGCCTTCGCGCGGCGGCGAGCGCCGACCTGGTGCTGGCCCTGTACAACCCGGGCTCCCGCAGCCGTACCTGGCAGGTCGCGCAGGCCCGCGAACTGCTCCTGGAACTCCGCGCCCCGGACACACCGGTGGTGGTGGCCCGCGACGTGGGCGGCCCGGAGGAGTCGGTACGGGTGCTGTCCCTGAAGGATCTGGACCCCTCCGAGGTCGACATGCGGACGCTCCTGCTCATCGGCTCGTCCCAGACCCGGGCGGTACGCCGCGGCGACGGCACGACGGTGGCGTGGACGCCCCGCCGGTACCCGGAGCCG
Organism: Streptomyces sp. TRM64462; assembly: GCF_013362995.1. Classification (GTDB taxonomy): domain Bacteria; phylum Actinomycetota; class Actinomycetes; order Streptomycetales; family Streptomycetaceae; genus Streptomyces. The sequence continues at coordinate 40,800 of NZ_JABWDV010000347.1, forward strand.
GAGGCGGCGCCACAGCCCGGCGGCTGAGCGCCCCGGCCCCGGCTCCGGAAGCCGTCGGCCCGGCCGTCGTACGGACCTCACGCCCGTACGACGGCCGCCGACGCCTGGTCACCGCCTGCTGAGCACCGGTCAGCGGGACTCGACGAAGGCCCGCCCCTGGTGGTCCTCGGCCCCACAGGAACGTCGCTCCTCGGCGGTCATCTTGCGGGACTTGACGACCACCACGTTGTTCTTGCCGTCAGTCCCGTTCTTGGCGGGCCCGGTGATGGTGTCCTTCCAGAACCAGTAGTAGTGGCCCCACTTGGGGCTGTCGTAGTGGGTCTGCCATGTCCCGGAGACGGTCTGCATGACCTGGGCCCGCGAAATCCACCCCACCTCACCCGGCTTGACGGTCATGTTGAGCGAGCTGCTCTCGGTGTGCGTGCTGGACCAGGTGTGCCCGTAGGACGCCGTCACACTCAGGTCCACGATCCCCGCGATGTTGCCGCCCGCCGTGACGGAAACCCCCACGGAGTCGGTCGAACCCACCGCGTCCGACCAACTCATGGTCTGAGTGGCGTCGGAGGAGCTGCAGTTGTAGAGCGAGTCCGACACCTGCCGGAACTTGCCCAGGAACGCCTGGCCGAGCACCGGCTCGTTGAACGTGCACTTGCCGAGCCCGGACGCGCAGTCGGCCGTCAGCTCCTTACGGGTCGGCCCGTCGGCGGCGGCAGCGGGGGAGGCGGAGACAGCCAGTACGCCGCAGGCGGTCGCGGCCAGGACCGCCACGCGGGCGACACGCTGCCGCCCGACACGGTTCATCATCATGCTGGGTTGGTGCCTTTCGTGCGCGGTTGGGGGGTAGGTGGACGAACTCCTGGTCTTGTCAAGGAAGTTGAGCATTCGACAACCAGTTCGACCACCACCTGTTGCGCGGCATTGTGCCGCCCCCTCGCACGAGAGGGACACATTTCGGTCAGTGCCCGTACGGGTGCCGCCGCAGGAGCACGTTGTAGTCGGACACCTTGCTCATGTCCCCTTGGGCCCGCGCCAGGGTCCGCACATCGACGAGCCATGAGCACGCCGCACACCCCTCGACGGGGCTCGGTTCCAGCTCGTGGGGCAGCGGGAGCTCAACGGGCGCGGTGCTGTATCGCGTGGGTTCGGTCATGCACCGATCGTGCTGTCGGCGCACGTGAGGCCCCAGGGACGGAACGTCCCACTCTGGCGCTCTAGTCGGCCACGCCCAGAAACTCGGCGAGCTGGCGGAGCCCGGGCGGCCGGGGGGAGCTGTTCCACAGGTCGGTCACGATCGCCACCGCCAGCGTGTGGTGGCGCATCCAGCCTGGGGCCGCGCGGCGGAGGCTCTGGAGGGCTCGTACGGCTCCAGTCGCGTCGCCCATGTCGGTGTGGGCGCGGGCCACGTCCAGTAGGAGCCAGGTACGCCACGAGGGTGGGGTGTCCCGGCTCAGTCTCATGCCCTTGGCCAGCGCCAAGGCCTCCTCCGGACGCTGGTGCTGGACGGCGAGGCGCACCCGTTCGATCCGTACCGACGACCGGCTGAACACCGACACCAGCCTGCTGTCAGCGGGAGGCGGCAGCTTGGCCAGGCGCCCAGCGGCCCGCTCGGCCGCCACCATCATGTCGTTGGCCGTCTCGTAGTCGTCGCTCCGGGCGTACGACGTGGCGGCGGACATGAGCAGGCCGCCCCACACCCGCACGCCCTCCGCCGTCCCGGTGTGTTCCCGCTCCACGCCGTCCGCCGCGTGGACCGCCAGGGCGCGCGCGTCGTCCAGACGGGCCTGCCGCTGGTACGCCCACGCGACCGAGTTCGAGACCATCGCGGTGAGCAGCGGGTCAGACGACTGCCCGGCGGTGGCGTGCGCGCGTTCCAGGGCCGAAAGGGCAAGGTCGGTCTTGCCGAGCCGGATGGCCAGGTGCCCGCCCAACTGGAGCGCCTTGCCCAGGGCGGCCTGCCCCGCCGCCCGCTGGTCCGCTGTCCCCACGGCGGCCAGGAGGCGCGCGTCGGCGATGATGCCCGGCAGTACCTCCATGAGCCGGCCGAAGTCCGCCGCGTGGTACAGCGTCCAGCCTTCCGCCAACTCGGCCCGCAGCAGGGGCAGGGACAGCCGCTCCACGCCTGCGGGCTCCGCAGGGGGCGCGAACAACGGAGGCATGATCGCCCGCCGTACGGCGACGAGCTGCGGCGGATCGGCGTCACCACTGGACGCCACCCCCGGCGGATCACCCAGGAGCGCGGTCAGCTCCACGCCCAGCCCCTTGGCGAGCGCGTGCAGTGTCGGCAGCCGCGCACTGTGCTTCCGGCGCTGCTCGAGTTTCCGGATCACGTCCACGGACACGGCGGACCGTTCGGCAAGACCCTCCTGCGTGAGGTCGGCGAGACGTCGCAACTTCGCGACGCTGTCGCCCAGATGCTCGGTAGCCATGCCTCCGAAGCTACGCCCCAAGCCGACCGCGCCGACAGCGGATTGGTGCCCGCTACCCGATCGTGCACCCATGAGAGCTTCAGTCCCTCGTCGTCGACCACGCCCGTGCTGGGCGACCTGCTGGGCAGCGCCCTCTTCCCCGCCACCCGCCACTCGGTCACGGAACTGAGCTCCTGACGGACGGGCCGGCGGACCGGAGAGCACCGCGAACCCAGGCCGTCGCCTCCTCCACCGTCGCCGCCACCGGCACGCCGTCCGGGACCGGTGGGCGGCGGACGATCACCACCGGGACGCCGGCCTCGCGCGCCGCCGTCAGCTTCGGGGCGGTGGCCGCGCCTCCGCTGTCCTTGGTGACCAGCACATCGATCCCGTACGCACGGAGGATCTCCCGCTCCCCGTCCAGCGTGAACGGCCCCCGGTCGAGCAGCACCTCCATCCGGTCCGGGTGCGGCGCCTCCGGAGGGTCCACGGACCGCACCAGGAACCACACGTCACGGACGTCAGCGAACGCGGCGAGCCCCATCCGTCCCGTGGTGAGGAAGACGCGCCGCCCCAGTCCCCGCACCGCGTCCGCCGCCGCCTCCAGGGACGCCACCTCGTGCCACTCGTCGCCCTCCACGGGGGACCACCCGGGGCGCCGCAGCGCGAGCAGGGGAACATGGGACGTGGCGGCGGCCCGCGCCGCGTTGAAACTGATCGTCCCGGCGAAAGGGTGAGTGGCGTCGATGACCGCGTCCACCTGGTGCTCGCGCACCCAGCGGGCCAGGCCCTCGGCCCCGCCGAACCCGCCCGTCCGCACCTCGCCCGGCGGCAGCCTCGGGCTGGCCACCCGGCCCGCGAGCGAGCTGGTGACCCGTACACCGACCGCGTGCAGCGCCTCCGCGAGCCGGCGCCCCTCGGTGGTGCCGCCGAGGATGAGTACGTGCCGTGAGTGCATCGGGAACCGTCCATGAGTGCGAGCGGAGGGCGCAGCGCCCAACTCAAGCACACCGGCCTCCGGCCCGGCTGGACGACCGGCGCCTGCGCGACCGCGGCGACCACCGCCGCGTACACGGCGCTGCTGACCGGCGACTTCCCCGACCCGGTGACGATCACCCTGCCCCGGGGCCAGACCCCGGCGTTCGCCCTGGCCGCGGAGGAGCGGGCCGACGGGTACGCCATGGCGGGGATCGTCAAGGACGCCGGCGACGACCCGGACGTGACCCACGGCGCGCTGGTCCGTTCGACCGTCCGCCTCCTTCCGCCCGGCTCCGGCGTCGTCTTCCGCGCCGGTCCCGGCGTCGGCACCGTCACACGGCCCGGACTGCCCCTCGACGTCGGCGAGCCCGCCATCAACCCGGTGCCCCGGCAGCTCATCCGCGACCATGTGGCCCGGGTCGCCGCGGCCCACGGCGGCACCGGCGACGTCGAGGTGACCGTGTCGGTCGACCACGGCGAGGAGATCGCCCGGTCCACGTGGAACCCCCGTCTGGGCATCCTCGGCGGGCTGTCCATCCTCGGCACGACGGGCATCGTCGTCCCGTACTCGTGCTCGGCGTGGATCGACTCCATCCGGCGCGGTGTCGACGTGGCCCGCGCGGCGGGCCGCACCCATGTCGCCGGGTGCACGGGCTCCACGTCCGAGAAGACCGTCGTGTCGCTGTACGGCCTGCCCGAGGACGCCCTCCTCGACATGGGCGACTTCGCCGGCGCCGTCCTCAAGTACGTGCGACGCCACCCGGTGGACCGGCTCACGATCTGCGGCGGCTTCGCGAAGCTGTCCAAGCTGGCGGCCGGCCACCTGGACCTGCACTCGGCGCGCTCCCAGGTGGACAAGGCCTTCCTGGCGGAGCTGGCCCGGGCCGCGGGCGCCGGTGAGGACCTCGCCGCCGAGGTGGCCACCGCCAACACCGGCCTGGCCGCCCTCCACCTGTGCGCCGCCCAGGGCGTCCCCCTGGGCGACCGCGTGGCAGAGGTGGCGCGGGACCAGGCGCTGGACGTGCTGCGGGGCGCACCGGTCGTGGTGGACGTGGTGTGCATCGACCGCGCGGGCACGATCGTGGGCCGCAGCGCCCCACGCTGAGCCCCGACACTCCTCCTCGCGTACGCCGAGGCCCACGCGGTCCCGGTCTCCCGGATCGTCGTGAACGACTCCGGCCTTTCGGCACGGAGGCGACACGCACTCATGTGCGGGCGGCACTCGACCGGTTCTCCACCGGATGACCCGCTCGTGACCCCACAGGCGCAAGCCACCGTGCACCCGGCGCGCCCGGGCACGATCATCAACCCATGAGCACCCCCAGCCCCACCATCCGTCTGGCCCAGCAGCCGGAAGCGGACGCCCTCCTCGCACGCAGCCCGCTGGCCGCGCTCACCGGCATGCTCCTAGACCAGCAGGTCCCCATGGAGTGGGCGTTCTCCGGCCCGTACACGATCGCCCAGCGCATGGGCACCGACGACCTGGACGCGCAGGCCATCGCCGCACACGACCCGGAGGCGTTCGCGGCGCTGCTCTCCGCGAAGCCGGCCGTGCACCGCTATCCCGGCTCGATGGCGCAGCGCATCCAGCAGCTGTGCCAGTTCCTGGTGGACGAATACGGCGGGGACGCCGCCGCCGTCTGGTCGGACGCGACGACCGGCAAGGAGCTCCTCGCACGGCTCCAGGCGCTGCCCGGGTTCGGCAAGCAGAAGGCCCAGATCTTCCTGGCGCTGCTCGGCAAGCAGTACGGCGTGCGGCCCGAGGGGTGGCGGGAGGCCGCCGGCCCGTACGGGGAGGCCGGTTCGTACCGGTCGGCCGCGGACATCACGGGTCCGGAGTCGCTCGCGAAGGTCCGCGCGTACAAGCAGGAGGCGAAGCGAGCGGCGAAGGCCGCGAAGGAAGCGAAGGGAAGCACGGGGAGCTGACCGAAGGCAGGCGAGGCAGATAAGGCCGACAAAGGGGATCAGGGGGACCAGGGGGACCAGGGGGATTAGAGGGACCTGGGGGATCTGGGGGACAAGTCGAGCGAATCGTTGGGGTTTCATGCCGCCAAGACTCGCCCGACAGACCGCAGTTCTGCTCGCAATCATCCACAGGCACCGCGAATCATACGAAGAATGACGTGAGTTGTGGCACATCTGTTCACAGGAGCCTGGGAGATCGCTAGCTTCCCTTCAACCTCGTCCGTACGGGAAGGACCTCTGTGAACGCATCCCATCGCAGAGCCGTGGCCACCCTGGCCGCAGCCGCACTTGCCACCCCGCTCCTGCTGGCCTCTGCCTCCCCCGCCTCCGCCGGAAAGCACGACCCGGCGAAGGACGCCCGGAAACTGGCCTCACGGCTGGTCCACGCGGCGTCCGCCGACAGCGCGTACAAGCACCTGCAGAAGTTCCAGCAGATAGCCGACACGGCCGGCGGCAACCGCGCCGCAGGCACGCTGGGCTACGACGCGTCGGCGGCATACGTGTACCAGCAGCTCAAGAAGGCCGGGTACGACGTCTCGTACCAGGAATTCGAGTTCATGTACACGGAGACCCAGGCGCAGAAGCTGTCCGTCGTCTCGCCGTCGCCCCGCGACATCGACATCGCCGCGATGACCTACACCAAGTCGACCCCGGTCGGCGGCACCACGGCCGCCCTGGCCGCCGCCCCGGTGGACGACGACGGGTCGAACGGCTGCGAGCCGACCGACTTCGCGACCGACACGTTCAGCGGCAAGATCGCGCTCATCAAGCGCGGCGGCTGCACGTTCGCGGCGAAGCAGGCCAACGCCGCCGCCGCGGGCGCCGTCGGCGCCATCATCTACAACCACCTGGAGGGCAGTCTCGCCGGCACCCTCGGCTCACCCGAGGCCGGCAAGATCCCCACCGGTGGCATCACCAAGGCCGAAGGCGAGGCGCTCGCCGCCGAGCTGGCCAACGGCCCGGTCGAGGTGAACCTGGAGATCCGCCAGATCCAGGAGATGCGCACCACGCGCAACGTCATCGCCGAGACCCAGCGCGGCAACGCCGCCAACACGGTGATGCTCGGTTCCCACCTCGACTCGGTGATCGCCGGCCCCGGCATCAACGACAACGGCTCCGGCTCGGCCGGCCTGCTCGACGTGGCCCTCAAGTTCGCCAAGCACAAGCACAAGACCACCAACAAGGTGCGGTTCGCCTGGTGGGGCGCCGAGGAGAACGGCCTGCTCGGCTCCGAGCACTACGTCGGCGCGCTCGACGACCTGGGCCGCAAGGAGATCAAGCTCTACCTCAACTTCGACATGATCGCGTCGCCGAACTACGGCCTGTTCGTGTACGACGGCAACGACTCCGACGGTGTCGGCGCGCCGGCCGGGCCGGAGGGCTCCGCCCAGCTGGAGCGCGACATCATCGCGTTCATGGACAAGAAGGGCCTGCCGCACGCGGGCACCGACTTCACCGGCCGCTCCGACTACGGCCCGTTCATCGAGGTCGGCATCCCGTCCGGCGGCACCTTCACCGGCGCCGAGGGCATCAAGACCGAGGCGCAGGCGAAGCTGTTCGGCGGTACGGCGGGCGAGGCGTACGACCCCTGCTACCACGCCGAGTGCGACGACATCAACAACATCAACATGACGGCGTTCGACGCCAACATCGATGTCATAGCCAACGCGGTCGGCACGTACGCGCACGACCTGAGCTCGCTGCGCGAGCCGGTCGAGTTCGTCCCGACGGACGGCGACGCGGGCAGCGGCGGCGGCCTCCACGACGACCACGACCACGAGGTCACCGAGTAAGGAACCCAGTAAGGAACCGAGTAAGGGACAGTAAGGAGCAAGGCTCGCGAGCCGAACTCTTGGGGAGGGCGTGCCGCCGGACGGATTTCCCGTCCGGCGGCACGTACGTTATGAAGACGCTTATGCCGATTTGCGAGGTGACGCCCGGCAGTGCGCCGGTGCCGCGCGGCTGCGCCGGGAGGCGGTCGCCCGGTAGGCTTTCCGTGTGATCTTCAAGCGCATCGGTAACGGGCGGCCGTATCCCGACCACGGCCGGGAAAGCACCCGGCAGTGGGCGGATGTCGCGCCGCGCCCGGTCCGCCTCGATCAGCTCGTGACCACCAAGGGCCAGCTGGATCTGGAGACGCTCCTCGCCGAGGACTCGACGTTCTACGGCGACCTCTTCGCGCACGTCGTGAAGTGGCAGGGCGATCTCTACCTCGAGGACGGACTGCACCGCGCCGTACGCGCGGCCCTCCAGCAGCGGCAGGTGCTGCACGCCCGCGTGCTCGAGCTCGACTGACGGGCCCGGTTCCCACGGCGCGACTGCGCCTTTCCGGCAGGTTTCCCACCCGTCCGGCCCTCTGCCGCTGATCGTTTAGTAGGCATAGTCACCGGGTCGCATTACGCTGCGCCCATGAGCATGCTCACTCCCCCCGGTATGGGCGGTAAGTACCGCGTCACGGGCACCGCGTACCCCCGTATGCGCCGCCCCCGCCGCCGCGGCCGGATCGTGCTGGCGACCGTCGTCGCCGCAGCCGCCCTGGGCGGGGCCGGCTGGGGAACGCTCCAGCTCATCGACGTGTTCGGCGGCGGCAGCAGCAGTACGGACGCCGCGAAGCGCACCACAGCGGGCTCCGCCTGCAAGAACGCGTCGACCGCCGCGGCCCCGTCCGCCCGCCCCACCCCCGTCGCCTTCCCGAAGCCCGGCGACATCACGGTGAACGTCTACAACGCGACCCCGCGCAGTGGCCTCGCCAAGTCCACCGCCGACGAGCTCAAGAAGCGCGGCTTCGCCATCGGCAAGATCGGCAACGCCCCGGTGGCGTACGACAAGAAGGTCCCCGGCTCAGCGATACTGCTCGGCGCCCCGGCCGCCACGCAGGGCGTCTTCCCCGTCCTCGGCACGCAGGTGAAGGGCGCGGCGACCAAGACGGACACGCGGACGACGGCCGACGTGGACCTGATCATCGGTACGGCCTTCACAACCCTGGCCGCACCGCAGGACGCGACGGCGGCGATGACCGCCCTCATCAACCCGAAGCCCAAGCCCAAGCCCACGGGCTGCGCCCCCGACGCCAAGAGCTGACGGCCGGCGGCCCGTACCGTGAGAACGGTACGGGCCGCCGGTCGCCACCGGTCGTCCGGGTGGGTGCGTCTACTGGTGCCCCTGTACTGGTGCGCCTGCCGCTGCGGCTACTGCTGCGGCTACTCCGCCGCGCCGTACATGCGGTCACCCGCGTCGCCGAGGCCCGGCACGATGTACCCGTTCTCGTTGAGCCGCTCGTCCACCGCGGCCGTGACGACCGTGACCGGCGTCCCCGCCAGCTCGCGCTCCATGACCGCGACACCCTCAGGCGCCGCCAGCAGCACCACGGCGGTCACGTCGTCGGCACCGCGCTTGATCAGCTCCTGGATGGCCGCGACCAGCGTCCCGCCCGTGGCGAGCATCGGGTCGAGCACGTACACCTGGCGCCCCGACAGGTCCTCGGGCATCCGCGTGGCGTACGTCGACGCCTCCAGGGTCTCCTCGTTGCGGATCATGCCGAGGAAGCCCACCTCGGCGGTCGGCAGCAGCCGCACCATGCCGTCCAGCATCCCGAGCCCGGCCCGGAGGATCGGCACCACCAGGGGGCGCGGGTGCGACAGCTTCACACCGGCCGTCCGCGTCACGGGGGTCTCGATGTCGGCCCGCTCGGTGCGCACGTCCCGCGTGGCCTCGTACGCGAGCAGGGTGACCAGCTCGTCGGCGAGCCGCCGGAAGGTCGGGGAGTCGGTGCGCTTGTCGCGCAGCGTGGTGAGTTTGTGCGCCACCAGCGGGTGGTCGACGACATGGATCCGCATGCCCACAACAGTAGCCGCGGTGGCATCAACCCACGCAGCCGAGGGAAGGTGGAGTCGGAAGAACACGGCCCCGGGGTGGTGGTGTGGCGATGCCGGACCAGGAAGAACCCGTACCCGTACGGCAGAGGGAAGCGGCCGCCCGCCGCGCCGGCCCGGACGGCAGGGACGCCCCGAAGGGCGCACCGACCGGCAAGGACGCCCCTGACGCCCCCGACGCCCCCGACGGCTCCGATGCCCCCGACGTACGGGGCACACCCGCCGCACCCGACGCACCCGACGCCCGGGACAGCCCGTCCCCGCAGGACGACGCCGAGCGCCGGCGCCGCCGCGCCCAGTTCCTCCGGGAGCTGAACGAGGCCAAGGCCCTGCGCGAACGCGTCCAGCCGCGCCGCGCCAGAGCGGCCCGGATGCGCCAGGCCATGCGGATGCGTTCGTTCCGCTGGTAGCGCCGCCACCACGCGGGCCGTACCCGTGCCGGTTCCAGTGCCCGGTCGGGCCCGGAGCCGAGGGCCGTACGGCGGCGGGGGCGTGACGCCGACCGGGGCCCGGGCTCAGACTGGTGCACGACGCAAGAGCGGAACACCTCTCCTTCAGGCCCCGGATCTGCCACGATGCCGAGTGGGCGGGGCATTCAGGAGCGGCCGCCCGATCGTCACACCTCTGATCAGTGGGAGAGTCACGGTGTACTTCGCCGCACTGCTCACGCTCACCGAAGACGGGTGGGTAGCGAGCGACACAGAGCTCGACGATGTGGAGACCCTGGCGGATCTGACCGACCTGGCCCGCGAAGCCTCGCCGGACGACGACACGGTGCTCGTCTTCATCGAGCAGGAAGACGCATGGTTCGGCATCGTCCGCGTGGAGGGCGAGGACGACCCTCGCATCTACGTGTCGGACGGAGCCGCCGCCGCCCGCTCCTCGTACGGGGAGATCCTCACCAGGGAACTGCTGGGCGACGACCTGGCCGACGACGACGCCGACCTGGACGCGCTCGACCTCGACGGCACCGAGGACGGGGAGCCGGACGACACGGAGGAGGACGCGGATACGGAGACGGAGACGGCTGCCGAGGCGGTGCCCGCCGCCCCGCTCGGCGACCGGCTGATCCTGAGCGACCTGGGCCTGTCGGAGAAGGAGCTGCTGGCGCTCGACACCGACGCGCTGGCCGAGATCGCCGACGCCCTGGGCGCCTCCGAAGTACTGGAGACCGTCCGCTAGTGCACCACCCCGAAGCCCGCCCCGTGCCGGAATCCGCCCCGGGTCCCGCCCCGGATCCCGCCCGGGATCACGTACGGGATCATGCGCCGAACCCCGTCCCCGAGCCCGACCCTGGTCCCGATACCGATCCCGTACGCGACCCGGTGCCCGACCCGGTGCCCGATCCCGTACGTGATCCCGTACGGGACCCCTGGCGGGAGCCGATGCGGCGGGCGCTGGCCGAGGCCGGGCGGGCCGCGCGGGCCGGCGACGTGCCGGTCGGCGCGGTCGTGCTCGCCCCGGACGGCGAACTCCTCGCGACCGGGTTCAACGAGCGCGAGGCCACGGGCGATCCCACGGCGCACGCCGAGGTGCTGGCGCTGCGCCGTGCGGCCGCGCGGCTCGGCGCGTGGCGGCTCACGGGCTGCACGCTCGTCGTCACGCTGGAGCCGTGCGTGATGTGCGCGGGCGCGCTCGTGCAGTCTCGCGTGGACCGCCTGGTCTTCGGGGCGCTGGACGAGAAGGCGGGCGCGGCGGGCTCGCTGTGGGACCTCGTACGGGACCGGCGGCTCAACCACCGGCCCGAGGTCATCCACGGCGTGCTGGCGGACGAGTGCTCGGCGCAGCTCACCCGCTTCTTCCGCGACCGCTGAGCAGCACGGCGATATGGATTTCGGCGAAGCGGCACCTTTGGGCTAAGCTCTCTCTCGGTAGCGTGTCCGAGCGGCCGAAGGAGCTCGCCTCGAAAGCGAGTGTGGCGCAAGTCACCGAGGGTTCAAATCCCTCCGCTACCGCTCTCACGAAGGGCCCCGGCGCGGAAACGCACCGGGGCCCTTCGCCATAAAGCCCCCACATTCACAGGCCCTTGACCTCGGACAGCTCGGTTAGACTCACCCGACCGCCCGGGGGTCGCAGGGGAGAGACAGGGGAGCAAGGGCCGATGGCGCACGCGAAGAAGATCACGCTGTACGTCCTCACCGTCTTCGTGCTGTACACGATCATCGCCTCCCCGAACCGCGCCGCCGAACTGGTCGGGGTAGGGTTCGAAGGCATTTCGAGTGCCGCTCAAGCGGTCGGCCAGTTCATGACCGCGCTCGTCAACTAGGAGCCCCGCGTGATTCGCCACCTGGTCCTCTTCAAGCTCAACGAGGGTGTACGCCGGGACGAGCCGCGCGTCGAGGCCGGCGTGAAGGCGTTCCAGGAGCTCGGCGGGGTCATCCCGGAGCTGACGCACTGGGAGTGCGCCTGGAACATCACGGACCGTCCGATCGCGTACGACTTCGCCATCAACTCGGCCGTCGAAGACCTGGACGCGCTCAAGCGGTACATCGAGCACCCGGCGCACCAGGCGGCCGCAGCGCAGTGGCGCGAGTTCGCCACCTGGGTGATCGCCGACTACGAGTTCTGAGGCCCGGCCGCCACGGGACCGACGCAAGGGCCCTGCACCACGTGGTGCGGGGCCCTTCCGCATACCCCAACACGGCGTTATCAGGTGCTTGCACACAGTGGACATGTCTTGTGATGCTATGACCGCTTTTGACGGATGAGTTGACCGAAGTTGACCGTGAAGGGGTGGCGTGAACGTGCCGGCCAGTACCACGCCTCAACAGGTACCGCCCCAGAACGAGTCCAACGAGTCGGAACCCCGCACTCCCGAGGCCCGCGCCCCCGAGTCCAGCACCCCTGACTCCCGCGCCCCTGAGTCCCGCACCCCCGAGGCCCGCGAGTCCCGCACCCGCAGGGCCGCCGACACCCGGGCGCTCACCCAGGTGCTGTTCGGCGAGCTGAAGAAGCTGGAGCGCGGCACCCCCGAGCACACCCGCGTCCGCGCCGCGCTCATCGAGGCGAACCTGCCCCTCGTGCGGTACGCGGCGGCCCGCTTCCGGTCCCGTAACGAGCCGATGGAGGACGTCGTCCAGGTCGGCACCATCGGGCTGATCAACGCCATCGACCGGTTCGACCCGGACCGCGGCGTACAGTTCCCGACCTTCGCGATGCCGACCGTCGTCGGCGAGATCAAGCGGTACTTCCGCGACAACGTCCGTACGGTCCACGTGCCGCGCCGGCTGCACGAGCTGTGGGTCCAGGTGAACGGCGCGACCGAGGACCTGACGACCCTTCACGGCCGCTCGCCCACCACCGCCGAGATCGCCGAGCGGCTGAAGATCTCCGAGGACGAGGTGCTGTCCTGCATCGAGGCGGGCCGCTCGTACCACGCGACGTCCCTGGAGGCCGCCCAGGAGGGCGACGGGCTGCCCGGGCTGCTCGACCGCCTCGGCTACGAGGACCCGGCGCTCGCCGGCGTCGAACACCGCGATCTCGTACGGCACCTCCTCGTCCAGCTCCCCGAGCGCGAGCAGCGGATCCTGATGCTCCGCTACTACAGCAATCTGACGCAGTCCCAGATCAGCCAGGAGCTCGGCGTCTCCCAGATGCATGTGTCAAGGCTCCTCGCCCGCAGCTTCGCCCGGTTGAGATCCGCAAACAGGATCGATGCCTAGCTGGATCGGGTAGACCCGTTTGGTGCACAATCAGCCGTTCCAAAAGCCGCACACCCCTTGTTTCCAGCACAGATTCGCCCTCGCCATGTCGACAAGTCACTACAGCGTGTTGCCGACATGTGACATTCTGCTGGAACCGCGTTTGCCGCAGTCTCGGCGCCGGTATTCAGGTGGAGGCTGCGTTCCTCCGATGGTCGCGGCTCCCGCGACCGTCCGCGACCTCAAGGGGGTGGCATGTCCGTAGAACAGGGCAGCTCGAAGGTGCTCACGCTCACCAAGAGCGAACCGGCCGCCACGCTTCCCGACTCGTCGGGAGCCATCGACACGCGCACGCTCTCCCGCTCCCTGTTCCTCCGGCTCCGCGCGCTCGACGCCGAGGGTGCCGCGGCGGACAGCCCGGAGCGCACCTATGTGCGAGACACGCTCATCGAGCTCAACCTGCCCCTCGTGCGGTACGCGGCGGCCCGGTTCCGCTCCCGGAACGAGCCGATGGAGGACATCGTCCAGGTCGGCACCATCGGCCTGATCAAGGCGATCGACCGGTTCGACTGCGAACGGGGCGTGGAGTTCCCGACGTTCGCGATGCCGACCGTCGTCGGCGAGATCAAGCGCTTCTTCCGCGACACGTCGTGGTCGGTACGGGTGCCGCGCCGGCTGCAGGAGCTGCGACTCGCGCTCACCAAGGCGAGCGACGAGCTGGCGCAGAAGCTCGACCGCTCCCCGACGGTGCCCGAACTGGCCGTCGCGCTGGGCGTGTCGGAGGAGGACGTGGTCGACGGCCTCGCGGTCGGCAACGCGTACACGGCGTCGTCGCTCGACTCGCCGTCCCCGGAGGACGACGGCGGCGAGGGCTCGCTCGCGGACCGGCTCGGCTACGAGGACAGCGCGCTGGAGGGCGTGGAGTACCGCGAGTCGCTGAAGCCGCTGCTGGCCAAACTCCCGGCGCGCGAGCGGCAGATCATCATGCTGCGGTTCTTCGCGAACATGACGCAGTCGCAGATCGGCGAGGAGGTCGGCATCTCGCAGATGCACGTCTCGCGCCTGCTGACGCGCACGCTGGCGCAGTTGCGGGAGGGCCTGATCTCCGACTGAGGCAGCTCCCGCCGTACGTACGCCGCAGCCGGTCCGTTCCGCCACGGACCGGCTGCGGTGTGTGTACGGGGGGTGCGTACGGCGGGCGCGTACGGAAGCGGGTCGGTCAGGAGAGGGCGAGCCAGGCGACCGCGGCGACGACCACGACCACCGCGACGATGCCGGCGATCAGGCCGACGCGCGGCCCGGCCGACTGCACCGCGACCGACTGCTGCTGCCGCTGCGGGGCGCCGTCGTCGACGAAGGCGCGGAACATCTGGGTCGAGCCCGCGGGGTCGTAGGAGCTGTTGCCCTCGGGGCCCTGAGGGGCGTGCGGGTTGTGTGCCATGGGGCAGGACCCTAGCGAATCCATCCCTCCGCCCCCACCCCGGGAGACGGGCAGGCGGATCACATCCGTACACCTCCGCCCTCCCTGACCCTTTCTTTGCCAGCTCTTTGGTCGCGTTTGCCCGTTTTCATTTGCCTGTAGCAACCAATCGCTTCTATCGTTGCCCTAAGCAACAAGCTGCGAGGAGGAGCCCGGCGGTGGCAGCGCGTAGTCAGTACGAGGAGCTGGCCCGAGGCCTCAGCGCCGTCGGCGCCGTGAAGCGCGGCATCGCGCGGGTGCTGCCAGGCGACTGCCCGGGCGGCTCGGCAGCCGTACTCGCCCTGCTGGACCGGTACGGCGAGATGCGGACGAGCCGGCTGGCCGAGCTGCTCGGCATCGACATGTCGGTCACCAGCCGCCATGTCGCCCATGTGGTGGAGCGCGGCTGGGTCGAGCGCACGCCCGACCCGCACGACGGCCGCTCCCGCATCCTGCGCCTCACCCCCGCGGGCAAGGACCTGCTCGACGACCTCGGCCGGCGCGCGGCCGACCTGCTCGCGGACCGGCTCGCGGAGTGGACCGACGAGGAGGTCGGACAGCTCATCGTCCTGCTGATCCGTCTGCGCGCATCGTTCGGAGACTGCCGGGTCACCCATACGTACACCTAAGGAAGTTCATGGCTACGACCACACAGAACGCTGTGCGGGACGGCCACGGCGAGGAGGTCGCCGGCGGGCCGATGACGCACCGGCAGATCATGGAGGCGCTGTCCGGGCTGCTGCTCGGCATGTTCGTCGCCATCCTGTCGTCGACGATCGTCTCCAACGCGCTCCCCGAGATCATCTCGGACCTCGGCGGCGGCCAGAGCGCCTACACCTGGGTGGTCACGGCCTCCCTCCTGGCCATGACCGCGACAACGCCCCTGTGGGGCAAGCTCGCGGACCTCTTCTCGAAGAAGCTGCTGGTGCAGCTGGCGCTGCTGATCTACGTCGCCGGCTCGATCGTCGCGGGCCTGTCGCAGAGCGCGGGCATGCTGATCGCGTGCCGCGTGATCCAGGGCATCGGCGTCGGCGGCCTGTCCGCCCTGGCGCAGATCGTGATGGCCGCCATGATCGCCCCGCGCGAGCGCGGCCGCTACTCCGGCTACCTCGGCGCGACCTTCGCCGTCGCGACCGTCGGCGGACCGCTGCTGGGCGGCGTCATCACGGACACCGACTGGCTGGGCTGGCGCTGGTGCTTCTACGTGGGCGTGCCGTTCGCCGTCCTCGCCCTCGTCGTCCTGCAGAAGACGCTGCGCCTGCCGGTGGTGCGCCGTGAGGTGAAGGTCGACTGGACGGGCGCGGCGCTGATCAGCGCGGCGGTGTCGCTGCTGCTGATCTGGGTGACGTTCGCGGGCGACAAGTACGACTGGCTGTCCTGGCAGACGTACGCGATGGTGGCCGGCGCGCTGCTGCTGGGCGCGGCGTTCGTGTACGCGGAGTCCAGGGCGAGCGACCCGATCATCCCGCTGCGCCTGTTCCGCAACAGCACCATCACGCTGGCCTCCCTCGCCTCCCTCTTCGTGGGCGTAGCGATGTTCGCCGGGACGGTGTTCTTCAGCCAGTACTTCCAGTTGGCGCGGGGCGAGTCACCGACCATGTCGGGCGTGCTGACGATCCCGATGATCGGCGGCCTGTTCCTCTCCTCGACGGCGTCCGGCCTGATCATCACCAGGACGGGCCGCTGGAAGGTGTGGCTGGTGGCGGGCGGCGCGCTGCTGACGGCGGGCCTCGGCCTGCTGGGCACGATCCGCTACGACACTCCGTACTGGCACGTCGCCGTCTTCATGGCGGTGATGGGCCTCGGCCTCGGCATGATGATGCAGAACCTGGTCCTGTGCACGCAGAACCAGGTCGCGCCGCAGGACCTGGGCGCCGCGTCGTCGGTGGTCACGTTCTTCCGGTCGCTGGGCGGCGCGGTGGGCGTGTCGGCGCTGGGCGCGGTCATGGCGCACCGGGTCACGGACTACGTCAAGGAGGGCATGACCGCCCTCGGCCCGCAGGCCGCGGCCCTCGGCCACGGCGGCACGGCGGGCGGCGGCATCCCGGACCTGGACGCGCTGCCCGAGCCGATCCGCGTGGTGATGGAGGCGGCGTACGGCCACGGGGTCGGCGACATCTTCCTCTACTCGGCCCCGTTCGCCCTGGTGGCGTTCCTGGTGACCCTCTTCATCAAGGAGGTCGCCCTGAAGAGCGGCCCCCGCTGAGACCCCGGGCGCGCCGCGCTGGAGCGGAGAGCGGCGCGTCCGGTGATGAGGCCCCGGTGGCGGGACGCGAAGGACCAGGGGACGGTCCTCGCGGCCCGCGCCGGGGCCTGGCTGTGCGTGTGTGACGGGTTGTCAGTGCGACAGGCTCACGACGAGCCGCGTACGCAGCGACCACGGACGGCGCGCCGGGCGGGCGGGACGCACGTGTTTCACTCCCCGGGCTTGATCAGATATCCGGCGCCGCGCCGGGTGTGGATCATCGGGGAGCGCCCGGCGTCGATCTTCCGCCGCAGGTAGGAGATGTAGAGCTCGACGACGTTGGCCTGTCCGCCGAAGTCGTACGACCAGACGCGGTCGAGGATCTGTGCCTTGCTGAGGACCCGCCGCGGATTGCGCATGAGGAACCGCAGCAACTCGAACTCGGTGGCGGTGAGATGGATGCTCTTCCCGCCCCGCGTCACCTCATGGCTGTCCTCGTCCAGTGTGAGGTCCCCGACGACCAGCAGGGACCCGCCCCTCGCGTGCGCGGCGCCGGAGCGCCGGATGAGCCCGCGGAGCCGGGCGACGACCTCCTCCAGGCTGAACGGCTTGGTGACGTAGTCGTCGCCGCCGGCCGTGAGCCCGGCGATCCTGTCCTCGACGGAGTCCTTGGCGGTGAGGAACAGCACGGGTACGTCGGGCAGCTCGCGCCGTACCCGCCCGAGGAGGCTCAGCCCGTCCATGTCGGGCAGCATCACGTCGAGCACGACGGCGTCGGGCCGGAAGTCCCGTGCCGTGCGCACGGCGCTCGCGCCGTCCTCGGCACTGCGGACCTCCCACCCCTCGTAGCGGAGTGCGAGGGACAGCAGCTCGGCGAGGGAGGCCTCGTCGTCGACGACGAGCACACGGACGGGGGTGCCGTCGGCCCGGAACAGCTCGGTGCGCGAGGGGAGCGAGGGGAGCGAGGTGGCGGTCATGCTGCCACGCTCGCGCGCGCCCGTGAGAGGCCCCTTACCCGTACCTGTGAATTCCCTGAGAACCAGGAGCCGCGCCGGAACCGTCAATACCGCCGGCACCGCCGGACCCGCCCGGCGGCCCGAAGAGCGCGGCCGCGTTGCGGTAGCAGACGCCGCGCAGCCAGTCGTCGCCGAGCCCGAGCCGCTCCAGGGCCTGGAGCTGGTGGACGTACGGGTACGGGATGTTGGGGAAGTCGCTGCCGAGCAGCACCCGGTCCCCGAGGTCACGCAGCCGCTTCGTCTCGCGCTGCGGGAACGGCGCGAACCGCTCGCCGAAGTCGGTGAACGCCATGGTGGTGTCGAGCCGCACCTCGTCGTACCGCTCGGCGAGGCCGAGGAAGTCGGCGTACTCGGGCATCCCCATGTGCGCGACGATCAGCCGCAGCCGCGGGTGCCGCGCGAGCAGCCGCCCGACGGGCCCGGGCCCGGTGTACGTCCCGGGCGCTGGCCCGGAGCCGCAGTGGATGACGACCGGCACGCGGGCGTCGCTCAGGATCCCCCACGCCTCGTCGAGCAGGGCGTCACAGGGATCGAAGTCCCCGACCTGGAGGTGCACTTTGCACACCTGGGCACCACGGCCGACCGCCTCCCCCACGTACGCCGCGACGCCCTCCTCCGGGTAGAGGGTCGCGGTGTGCAGGCACTCGGGCACGCGCGCGGCGAAGCCGGCGGCCCAGTCGTTGAGCCACCGCGCCATACCGGCCTTGTGCGGATAGATCATGGACGTGAACCGGAGGACCCCGAACTCCCGCAGCAGCGCGACCCGCCGGTCCTCCTCCTCCCGATAGGTGATCGGCCACTCGACGCCGGTCAGCGGCCCGACGGAGTCGAAGTAGGCCCACACCTTGCGCAGGACGCGCTCGGGCATGAAGTGCGTGTGCACGTCGAAGAGCCCGGGCAGCCCGAGCCGCGCGGCGAACTCCCTCACGCCCTGCCCCTCGTCACCCTTCTCGCCCTCGTCACCCTCGTCACCCTCGCTCAAAGCGGTAACTCCGTTCGACCTTGGCGACATGGACGCTGTAGCGCTCGTACCAGTGCTCCCGCCCGCGCCGCTGGGCGTCCTGGTGCTCCAGGTTTCCGCGCCAGGCGGCGATGGACTCCTCGTCGCGGAAGTAGCCGACGGTGATCCCGAGCCCGCCCGGCGTACGGGCGGAGTCGATGCCCAGGAACCCGGGCACGTCCTTCACCAGCTCCTCCATGCGCGCGGCGACGGTCCCGTAGCCGTCGTCGTCGGGGTCGTCGACGCGCAGGGAGGTGAAGATCACGGCGTAGTACGGCGGTTCGAGGTCCATGCCCCCACCTTGATCGACGGCGGAGTACGCCGTCCAGGGGTCGGCGGGCCGATCTCAGAAAAGCCCGCCCTGCGGCTCGGCGGGCGGCACGGCGACGACAGGCACGGAGACCCCGGAGTCACCGGGTGCGGCCAGCTCCCACCCGGCGGCGAGCCGGCTGTCGAGCACGACGTGGCGCCCTTCGGGCAGCAGCAGGTGCAGATCGGGCCCGGCGACCCCGAGCAGCGTGCCGCGCAGCACGCCACCGGCGGCCAGCTCGCCCACGACCCCGTCGACGTGCCCGAGCCGCTGCAGCCCGAAGACCTCCCCGTGATCACGCACATCGAGCTCCAGCCGCTCCACGGTGTCCGCCCACCCGGTCACGCCGACGGCCTCCCCGTACAGCCGCGCGACCTCCGCACGCCGCTCGTCGACGGCGGGCAGCGCGACCCGGGCGAGCCGTTTGACGCGGTACGGGATGCGGTCGGGCACGCCCAGGGCGGCGCCCAGCACGCCCTCGGTGCGCCGGGCGGCCATCAGGGCCCCGCGCCCGAGCCAGGTGAAGGCCACGGCACCCTGCTCCAGCAGCCGCGCGTCGCCGCGCTCTTCGGCGGTGATGCCCACCTTGACGAGGCCGGGCCCGAACCAGGCGAGGTAGACGCGGTAGACCCGAGGATCATCACTCAACGTATCGGCGGCCACGGACCGCGACCGGTCGAGCCGCGCGCACTCCCCGCACACCCCGGCGGTGCTCCGCCCACCCACGACGGCCCGCAAGGGGCAGGCATTCCCCCGCGCCCCGGGACACAGCCGCTCCCCGACCACCCGGAACCCGAGCTCCCGGCCGTGGTCCAACGCACTGGTCGCCCCACCGCCCCAGCCCCACACGGCCCGCGGCCCCGCGACCCACCGCACGCCCCGGCACCGCCACCCACTCATGAGCTCACTGTTCCACAGCCCGGAAGAACCCCGAGGACCCCGGAAGGACCCCGGAAGGACGAGGCGCGACGGCGTAACGCAAGAGGCCCCGGATCTCTCCGGGGCCTCTTGCCTGCTGTGCACTCGGCAGGATTCGAACCTGCAACCTTCTGATCCGTAGTCAGATGCTCTATCCGTTAAGCTACGAGTGCTTGTCAGTGATCTTACTCGCTGACTTTCCTCCCGGGCTTTTCGGCCCGGTCGGCGTTGCGGGAACAACATTACATGACCTGCGCCGTCATGCGAAATCCATTCGACGAACCCGGTCTGACCTGGGCAAATCGCCCAGTGGCGGGGTGTGCCCGGGTCATGGAACGGGCGAAGCCCCGGCCTTGGGGACCGGGGCTTCGGGTGGGGCGGAGGCGGAGGGATTTGAACCCTCGATGGGCTTTAAGACCCAAACCGCATTAGCAGTGCGGCGCCATAGACCGGACTAGGCGACGCCTCCAGCACACCCGCGCGGGCGCGAGTGGTGCGTGCAGATGATGACACAGCCCAGGGGCGCGTCACCAATCGCCGTCCACGGTACTAGGAGCGGGGGGCGCAGGGCAAAGGCTTCCGGTTGCGCAACGCGGCGGGAGGTGCAGCGTTAGTGAGGGGTGAGGGGTGCCCGGGTGGCCCTGACCCGGATCTGCGCCTGGAACTACGCCTCGACCCTGGAGTTCGTATGCTGCGTCGCCTCGTTCTCGCCTCCGCCGCCTCCGCCGCCTCCCTCGCCGTGCTCAGCGCCGGCGGGCCGTTCGCCGCGGCCGCCTCGGGACCGCTGCCCGTGCCCGTGCCACTGCTCTCGGCGGACGACTCGCTGACGATCACCGTCGAGCGGTCCGGCAACCCCGCCGCCGACGGAACGTTCCGGCTCGAGTGCGGCCCCGACCGCGCCTCCGGTACGCACCCGCGCGCCCAGCGGGCCTGCGAGCGGCTGGAGGAGCTGTCCGCGGACGGCCGCGACCCGTTCGCCCCCGTCCCGCAGGGCCGGGCGTGCACCCAGCAGCACGGCGGGCCGGCCACCGCCCACATCAAGGGCACCTGGCACGGGCACCGCGTGGACGCCCACTTCGCACGGACGAACGGCTGCGAGATCGCCCGCTGGGAGAACCTCCAGCCCGTGCTGCCGCTGGCCCGGTCGTAAAGCGCACCTACCTGGGCGCTTACCTGCACGTACATGCCGGGGGCGTACGCCATGCGCACACAACCTTGCTCAGAGCTCCCCCTCATCCGCCGTCGCGCGTACACCCCCAGCCCTTAGACTCCCTCCCGTAAGCGGCAGTAGGTCAGTGGGAGGAAGCGTCGTCGTGAGCAGCAGGCCATCCCGAGGCGCTGCTCGCCTCGCAGCCATACTCGACGCCCTGCCCGACGGGCTCGTCCTCGTCAACACGAACGGCACGGTCGTCAACGCCAACACCATCGCGCTCGAGATGTTCGAGACGCCGGGTACGGCGCTCGTGGGGCGTGGCCTGCTCGATCTCCTGCCCGCCTTCGACTCCCGGCTCATCCCCGGCTCCATGCGCCGCCCCGAGGCCGCCGACGCCATGGGGCGGACCAAGCCCGCGCGGATGGTGGCCAGGAGGACCGACGGCAGCGAGTTCCCCGTCGAGGTCACCAGCGCCTCCCTCGAAGATGGGCGCGAGGCCTACGCCTCGTACGGCGGCGGCTCGGGCTCGGGCTCCGGCTACAGCGGCGACGAGCTGCTCATGCTCGTCGTCCGCGACCTGTCCGGGACCATCGACACCGAGGCCGAGCTCGCCCGCTCCCAGCGCCAGACCGAGATGATCCTGCGCGCCGCGTCCGAGGGCGTCGTCGGCACGGACACGGACGGGCGCATCGTCCTCGTCAACCCGGCCGCCGCGCAGATACTGGGCTGGCGCGCCAGCGACCTGGGCGGCAAGGAGCTGCACCAGCTCATGCTGCACTCGCGTGCGGACGGGGAGCCCTTCCCGTATGAGGAGTCGCCGCTGGCGGACACGCTGGGGTCCGGGCGCAAGCACCGGGTGCGCGGGCAGGTCGTCTGGGCGAAGGACGGGTCCGCCGTGCCCGTCGACCTCACCACCGCTCCCGTACGGGACGGGGACCAGCTCGTCGGCGCCGTGATGACCTTCGCCGACCGCCGGCCGTACGAGCAGCTCGTCGCGGAACACGCCGCCGAGGTCGCCGAGCTGGCCGAGAAGCACGCCGCCGAGATCAAGGCATACGAGGAGCGGCTCGCCGACGCCGCGGAGCGGTACGACGCGCTCGCCGCGCGCCACGCCCAGTTGACCGCCGTCCTGGGCGAGTCGCTGCGCGGGCCGCTGGTGGAGCTCCGTCACGAGCTGCGCGTCCTCGCCGCGGACCCGGCCGGGCAGCTCTGGCCCGAGGCCAACCAGATCCTGCACCACCTGGCCGCCGGATACGCCCGGATGACCACCCTCGTCGACAACGTCCTCGGCTACCAGCGGCTGGACGGCGGCGACGAGGAGCTGCGGAAGGAACTCGTCCTCCTCGACGCGGTGGTGGCCGCCGGTGTCGAAGGGGCCGTCGAACTGATCGGGCCGGGACGGGTGCAGTTCGCGGTGCACGCGCCGCCCATCGAGGCCGAGGTGGACGGCGTACGGCTGGCGACGGCGCTGGCGCATCTCGCCGCCGACGTCGCCGGGGTCGACTCGACCGGCAGGTCGCGGGTCGTGGCCGACGGCGGCTATGTCGACTCGACGATCGTGGTGGCGGCGGCGCAGCGCGGTGATGTCGTACGGATCGAGGTCCGCGGGCCGTACGCGGGCGGCGACCCGGTCCACGAGCCGATCGTGCGCGGCATCGTGCGCGCGCACGGGGGCGTGCTGCAGACGCACGAGGTGCCGGGGATGAGCGGCAGCGCGTACGTGCTGGAGCTGCCGCTGGGGGTCGGGAGCGGTGCGGCCGCCCGGCCCGCGGCGGAGGGCGGCGAGGAGGCGGCCAAGGCTGCGGCGGGGTCGGGTTCGGTGTCGGGTGCGGGCGCGGGCGCGGGCGTTGAGGCCGTGGATGCCGCTGTGCCTGCTCCTGTTCCGGCTTCTGCTTCTGCTGCTTCTGCTTCTGCTTCTGCTTCTGCTTCTGCTGTTGGGGCTGCTGTCGCTGTGCCCGCGCAGCAGAGCGGTGACACGGCCGGGAGCGGGCGGCGGCGGGCGCGGCGTGCGTCGACGGACGCGTTCCTCGACAGTCCTGTACGGGCCGAGGACCCCGTCGCGGCCGAGCCGACCGGGCGTCGGCGTGCCCGGGGGGCCGGGCAGGGGGACACCGGCGAGCAGCGCGTCCCGGCACAGGACGGCGGCCTGCCCGAACCGACGGGGCGCAGGCGCGGGCGGCCCAGCCCGGCGGAGGCGGCGCCCGCCACGCCTCCGGCGGAGGGTTCCGTCGTGACGGCGGCGGAGAGCGCGCAGGCGCGGCCGGTGGCGCTCGGCGACACCGTTCCGCCCCAGGGCGTCGCCCCTCAGGGCGAGGGGGCCGCGGTGCCCGCCCAGTCGACTGGGCGCCGCGCCCGGCGGAGTGCCCACCCGGAGGGTGCCGTTCCGGCCTTGCCCGCCGGTCCGGCGAACCCGTCCGGACCGGTCACCGCGCCGGGGCCCGCGGCCACGCCCGGGCCGGTCACCGCGGCCGGTCCGGTACCCCCGCAGGGCGCGGCAGCCGGTCCCGTACCCCCACACGGCACCGCCCCGCAGGGCACGGCAGCCGGTCCCGTACCCCCGCACGGCACCGCCCCGCAGGGCGCGGCAGCCGGTCCCGTACCCCCGCACGGCACCGCAGCCGGTCCGGTACCCCCGCAGGGCACCGCCCCGCAGCCCGCGCCCACCGGCCGCCGGGCCCGACGGGCGCTCGCCACCGCGCCGGAACGCCCCGCCCCGGAGGCCCAGGCACGCGCGGCCTTCGCCCTGCCGCCGGCGGAGGCGGACCGGACACCGCCCGCCGACGCGCAGGTCCAGAGCGGCGGCCCCCAGGCGCAGGCCACCGGCCTCCCGGCGCAGGCGGACGGCCGGTCCCAGGGCCACGGCGAGATGTACGGACAGCTACCGGGCGGGCCCCGGACCCAGACGGTCCCCGTCCCCGCCGGA
>NZ_JABWDV010000348.1 GCF_013362995.1 Streptomyces sp. TRM64462
GGACGGTCAGGTTACTGGGCGGCCCGCGCCGCGCGTGATCCGCACGGGCCGATGCTGGTGCCGGGGACGCCGGCGCTGCCGACGCAGACGGTCGACGTACGGGATCTGTCCGCGTGGCTGCTGGACTGCGCGGAGAAGGGCGTCACCGGTACGTACGACGCGGTCGGGCCCGTGGTTCCGTTCGAGGAGTGGATCGCGCTGTCCCGGGCCGCCGGCGGGCACACCGGTCCGGTCGTCACGGCCGCGTCGGCCTGGCTGCTCGCGCAGGGCGTGGCCCAGTACATGGGGGCGGAGTCGCTGCCGATGTGGCTGGTCGAGCCGGGGTGGGAAGGGTGGTCGGCCCGGAGCGGTGCGGCGGCGCGCGCGGCGGGTCTGCGGCACCGGCCGCGGGCGGAGCTGCTGGCCGACACGGTGCGCTGGGAGCGTGAGCAGGGCCTGGACCGGGCGAGGCGTGCCGGGCTCAGCGCCCGGCGCGAGCGTGAACTGCTCGACGCGCTGGGCTGACCGGGCGAGGCGGCGACCCGTGCCCGGTCGGCGCGTGCCCCGACGGCCCCGTGCCCCGGCGGCCGGTGCTCGGTCGCCGCATGCCCGACGGCCCGTGCCCGGCAGCCCGTGACCGGTCGCCTCGTGCCCCGGCGGCCCGTGCCCGGACGGCCCGTGACCGGTCACCTCGTGCCCCGGCGGCCCGTGCCCGGACGGCCCGTGACCGGTCGGCGCGTGCCCCGACGGCCCCGTGCCCGGACGGCCCCGTGTTCGGTGGCGCGTGCGCGGCGGCGTCGCTCCCGGTCAGCGTAGGAGCGGCCCGAGGGTGAGGGGGATCGCCGCGCCGCCGGCGACGCCGAGGGCCAGGGAGGCGGCGCCCGCCGTGTAGGCGGCGCCGGCGGACCAGCGTCCGAGGGCCGCCTGGACCTCGGCGGGCCGGTCGTGCGGCGCGAGCCGGAAGAGCGGGGCGAGCCACCGCAGGTAGTAGAAGAGCGAGGCGACCGTGTTGGCGACGGCGAGCGCGGCGAGCCAGGTGTACCCGCCGTCGACGGCGGCGCTGAAGACCTCCAGCTTCCCGAGGAACACGGCCGTGGGCGGGGTGCCGACGAACCCGAGCAGGCAGACCACCAGGACGGCGGCGAGCCCCGGGTGGCGCCGGGCGAGGCCTCGGTAGTCGTCCAGGGTACGGGCGTGGGGGAGTTCGGTGACCACGGCGAAGGCGCCGAGGTTGGTCAGGGTGTAGGCGGCCAGGTAGAAGAGCAGGCCGCGCTGGGCGAGGTCGCTGCGCGTCGCGACGGCGACGGCCATCAGCAGGTAGCCGACCTGACTGATCGTCGAGTACGCCAGGAGCCGCTTCACGGACGTCTGGAAGAACGCGGCGAGGTTGCCGAGCGTCATCGACGCGGCGGCCACCACGGCGAGCAGCAGCGGCCAGTTGACGGTCTCCCCCGGCAGCGCCTCGTGGACGAGACGGAACGCGGCGATCAGCCCGCCGGTCTTCGGGAGTGTGGTGACGTAGGCCGCGACCGGCGCCGGGACGCCGTCGGTGACGTCGGGAACCCAGAAGTGCGCGGGGACGGCACCGGACTTGAACAGCAGGCCGCCGAGCACGGCGACCAGACCGACGGCCACCAGCGCGTAGGGGGCGGTGGGCAGCGCCGTGTGCAGCGCGGCGTAGCCGGTGGCGCGCCCGGCGCCGTACAGCAGGGCGGTACCGGCGAGCATGGTGGTGCCGAGCAGCGCCCCCATCAGGTAGTACTTCAGGGCCGCTTCGGTGCCGGGCGCGTCCTTGGCGAAGCCGGCCAGGGCGTAGGCGGGGACGCTCGCGAGCAGGTAGCCGGCGAACAGCGTCAGCAGGTCGTTGGCGCCCACCATGGTGAGCGTGCCCGCCGCGGAGAGCAGCAGCAGGACGTAGTACTCGGTCTCGCGCTTGTGGTGGCGCAGCGGTTCCGCGGAGACGGCGAGGACGAGGAGGAGCGCGCCGAGCACGATGAGGCGTCCGGCGCCGGTGGCGCCGTCGACGGCGAAGGCGGCCGAGAACACCGTCTGTTGCCGGCCGGTGGCCATGGTGTGCGCGCTGGCGGCCAGGCCCGTCACGCAGGCCGCGGCCGCCAGGGCGGCGACGGCCCACTGGCGGCGCCGGGGCAGCCAGGACCCGGCGAGCAGACCGACGACGGCGGCGGTGACCAGGGCGCACTCGGGCAGCAGCGCGGCGACGTTCTCGTTGGCCCCGTTCACCGGGCGACCAGTCCCGCCAGGGCGCGCCCGGCCGGTTCGATCACGTCCAGCAGGAGGCGCGGTACGACGCCGATGATGAGGGCCAGGATCAGCAGGGGCACGACGGCGGCGGCCTCACCGCCGGTGAGGTCGCGGAAGCCGCCGGTGCGGGCGGCGGCGCTCGGCAGCCGTAGGGTCCCCAGGAGCATCCGGCGCAGCGCGCGGAGGAACAGGGCGGCGGTGAGCAGGATGCCGGTGAGGGCGACGGCGGTGGCGACTGCCTGGGAGCCGAGGCTGCCGGTGAAGATCTGGAACTCGGCGATGAAGCCGGAGAACCCGGGGATGCCCAGGCTGGCGAACGCGGCGACGGCGGTGACGGCGGCGAACCGCGGTGCCTGGCCGGCCAGCCCGGAGTAGGCGTCGATGGTG
This sequence comes from Streptomyces sp. TRM64462, assembly GCF_013362995.1. GTDB lineage: Bacteria > Actinomycetota > Actinomycetes > Streptomycetales > Streptomycetaceae > Streptomyces. The sequence goes on from NZ_JABWDV010000348.1 coordinate 2,629, forward strand.
TAGGTGCCGCCGCGGTCGTGGAGCACGCCGGTCAGCAGGAACAGGGCGCCGGTGAGGAGCCCGTGACTGACCATCTGGGTGACGGCGCCGGTGACGGCGAGGGAGCGGGCCTGCGCGTCCGTGCCGGCGAGTACGCCCGCGGCGCCGACGGCGAGGATGACGTACCCCATGTGGTTGACGCTGGTGTAGGCGATCATGCGTTTGAAGTCGGTCTGGGCGAGGGCGACCAGCGCCCCGTACACGGCGGAGACGGCGCCGACGACGATGAACACGAGCGCGTGGTCGCGCCAGCTGCCGGGCAGCACGGGCATGGCGACGCGCAGGAACCCGTAGGTGCCCATCTTCAGCAGGATGCCCGCGAGGATCGCGGAGCCGGCGGCGGGCGCGTCGGTGTGGGCGGGCGGCAGCCAGGTGTGGAACGGCACCGTGGGCGTCTTGACGGCGAGTCCGACGCCGATCGCCAGCAGCACGAGCGCCGCGTACGTGCCGCGCCCGGCGAGGGGGTTCGCCGCGGTGAGGTCCACGATGTCGAAGGTGTGCGGGGCGGCGGCGAGGAACAGGCCGATGAAGCCGAGGAGCAGGGCGAGGGACCCGGTGAAGGTGTAGAGGAAGAACTTCAGCGCGGCGGCGCGTCCCCGTTCGCCGTGGCCCCAGCCGGCGATGACGAAGAACATGCCGACGATGGACAGGTCGAAGAAGACGAAGAACAGGATCAGGTCCAGGGCGACGAACAGGCCCACGCACACCGTCTGCAGGAACAGGAACAGGCAGGTGTACGCGCGGACGCGGCGCGTCTCGCGCAGCGCGTGGACGGCGACGGCGAGAAACAGGACGCAGGTGAGGGCGACCAGCGGCAGGGACAGGCCGTCCACGCCGACGTGGTAGCCGACGCCCGCGCCGGGGATCCAGGGGACGCGCTGCTCGTACTGGAAGCCGCCGCCCGGGTCGAACCCGGCCCACAGGGCGACGACCAGGGCCAGGTCGGCGGTGGCGGTCGCGATCCACGCCCCCGTGCAGACGCGGTCGGACAGGGGGCGCGGCCACAGCCACAGCACGGCGCAGGCCAGCAGCGGCAGGAACGTGACGAGGGTCAGCACGGGTCACCTCACCAGCAGCAGGATCAGGGTCAACACCGCGAAG
>NZ_JABWDV010000349.1:0-14171 GCF_013362995.1 Streptomyces sp. TRM64462
AGGACACCGCCGAACAGTTTTTGGGGAAGCCCCGCACCGATGGTGCGGGGCTTTCCGCATTTCCGGCCCCGTACCGAGCACCCTGACCACCCCGTGTACGGGGGCCGACGGGGCGGACGGTAAGGTCATGGGGCAGCGTTGGACTTTTCCCACAGGAGGCACCCGGGTGGAGGTACAGGAGACTCGCGTTCAGACGGACCGGGTCCTCACCATCCCCAACATCCTGAGCATGGCTCGCCTCGCCGGCGTGCCGCTCTTCCTGTGGCTCATCCTCCGTCCTGAGTTCGGCGGGCCCAACAGCGACGGCTGGGCCTTGCTCGTCCTGGCGCTCAGCGGAGTCAGCGACTATCTCGACGGCAAGCTCGCCCGGCGCTGGAATCAGATCAGCAGCCTCGGACGGATCCTCGACCCTGCGGCCGACCGCCTCTACATCCTTTCCACGCTCGTCGGCCTGACCTGGCGCGAGATCCTGCCGCTCTGGCTCACTCTCGTGCTCCTGTCCCGCGAGCTGATGCTGCTGGTGATGGTGGGAATCCTCCGGCGGCACGGATATCCGCCGCCCCAGGTGAACTTCCTCGGCAAGGCCGCCACCTTCAACCTGATGTACGCCTTCCCGCTGCTTCTGCTCAGCGACGGCACAACATGGCTTGCGTCACTCGCTAAGATTTTCGGATGGGCCTTCGCCGGATGGGGTACAACTCTGTATTGGTGGGCAGGGATCCTCTACGTGGTCCAGGTCCGCCGACTCGTCAAGGCGGATACCGCAGCCGATTGACCCTGTCTGTCCCGGCGCCGAGCAGCGATTGCCGGCGCCGGTGCGATGTGCAGAAGGGCAGTGTTCGGACAGGGTGAAGTCGGCTAGATCGTCATCTCTGCAAGGAGGACGCTTCCGACATGAAGGCCGTCGTGATGGCCGGAGGCGAAGGCACCCGACTTCGCCCCATGACCTCGAGCATGCCCAAGCCGCTCCTGCCGGTCGCCAACCGACCGATCATGGAGCATGTGCTGCGCCTGCTCAAGCGGCATGGACTCACCGAGACCGTCGTAACCGTGCAATTCCTCGCCTCCCTCGTCAAGAACTACTTCGGCGACGGCGAAGAGCTCGGGATGGAGCTCACCTACGCCCACGAGGAGAAGCCACTCGGCACCGCCGGCAGCGTCAAGAACGCCGAAGAGGCGCTGAAGGACGACACATTTCTCGTCATCTCCGGTGACGCGCTCACCGATTTCGACCTGTCCGACCTGATCGCCTTCCACAAGGAGAAGGGGTCGCTCGTCACGGTGTGTCTGACGCGCGTTCCCAATCCCCTGGAATTCGGCATCACCATCGTCGACGACGAAGGAAGAGTCGAGCGCTTCCTGGAGAAGCCCACCTGGGGTCAGGTGTTCTCGGACACCGTCAACACGGGCATCTACGTGATGGAGCCCGAGGTATTCGACTATGTCCAGCCCGACGTGTCCGTCGACTGGTCCGGGGATGTCTTCCCGCAGCTCATGAAGGAAGGCAAGCCGATCTACGGCTATGTCGCCGAGGGCTACTGGGAGGACGTCGGCACGCACGAGAGCTACGTCAAGGCGCAGGCCGACGTCCTCGAAGGCAAGGTCGACGTCGACCTCGACGGGTTCGAGATCTCACCCGGTGTGTGGGTCGCCGAAGGAGCGGAGGTCCACCCCGACGCCGTGCTGCGCGGTCCCCTCTATATCGGTGACTACGCCAAGGTCGAAGCCGACGTCGAGATCCGCGAGCACACCGTGGTCGGCTCCAACGTGGTCGTCAAGAGCGGCGCCTTCCTCCACAAGGCCGTTGTTCATGACAACGTGTACATCGGGCCGCACAGCAACCTCCGGGGCTGTGTGATCGGCAAGAACACCGACATCATGCGCGCCGCGCGGATCGAGGACGGCGCCGTCATCGGCGATGAGTGCCTCGTCGGCGAGGAATCGATCGTGCAGGGCAACGTACGGGTCTACCCCTTCAAGACGATCGAGGCCGGCGCCTTCGTCAACACCTCCGTCATCTGGGAGTCCCGCGGCCAGGCGCACCTCTTCGGTGCGCGCGGAGTGTCCGGGATCCTCAACGTCGAGATCACGCCGGAGCTGGCCGTGCGGCTCGCCGGGGCGTATGCGACGACGTTGAAGAAGGGCGCCACCGTCACCACCGCCCGTGACCACTCGCGCGGCGCCCGGGCGCTCAAGCGGGCGGTGATCTCGGCGCTCCAGGCGAGTGCCATCGACGTACGCGACCTGGAGAACGTCCCGCTGCCGGTGGCCCGCCAGCAGACGGCCCGGGGCAGTGCGGGCGGCATCATGATCCGTACCACGCCCGGTGTGCCGGACTCCGTGGACATCATGTTCTTCGACGAGCGCGGTGCCGATCTGTCGCAGGCCGGGCAGCGGAAGCTGGACCGGGTGTACGCGCGCCAGGAGTATCGGCGGGCGTTCCCCGGCGAGATCGGTGACCTCAGTTTCCCGTCGAGCGTCTTCGACCAGTACACGGGCGCGCTACTGCGCCGGGTCGACACGACCGGTATCTCCGAGGCCGGGTTGAAGGTCGTCGTCGACGCCTCCAACGGCAGCGCGGGGCTCGTACTGCCCAGCCTGCTCGGGCGGCTCGGCGTGGACTCGCTGACCATCAACCCCGGCCTGGACGAGTCGCGGCCCACCGAGTCCGCCGAGTCCCGCAGGGCGGGGCTCGTACGGCTCGGGGAGATCGTGGCGTCCGCGCGGGCCGCGTTCGGCGTGCGCTTCGACACGGTCGGTGAGCGGCTGTCCCTCGTGGACGAGCGGGGCAGGATCATCGAGGACGACCGGGCGCTGCTGGTCATGCTGGACCTGGTCGCGGCCGAGCGGCGCAGCGGGCGGGTGGCGCTGCCGGTCACCACCACGCGGATCGCCGAGCAGGTCGCCGCCTACCACGGCACACAGGTCGACTGGACGACGACGTCGCCGGACGATCTGACCCGGGTCGGGCGCGAGGAATCCACCATCTTCGGTGGAGACGGGCGCGGCGGATTCATCGTTCCCGAATTCAGCAGCGTCTTCGACGGCACGGCCGCGTTCGTACGGCTCATCGGACTGGTCGCGCGCACGCAGCTCACCCTCAGCCAGATCGACGCGCGGATCCCGCGCGCCCATATGCTGCGGCGTGACCTGGCGACGCCGTGGGCGGTCAAGGGGCTCGTCATGCGGCGGGTCGTCGAGGCTGCGGGGGACCGGCACGTGGACACCACCGACGGTGTGCGGGTCGTGGAGGCCGACGGGCGGTGGGCGCTGGTGCTGCCCGACCCGGCGGAGGCCGTCACCCATTTGTGGGCCGAGGGTCCGGACGACACCTCCGCGCAGGAGCTGCTCGACGAGTGGGCGGCGGTGGTCGACAGCGCAGGTCGCTGAGCGTCTGCGAGCGTCTGCGCCGTACCGTGACGGGTGTGCCGGGCGGTGGACGGAGCGTCCGCCCGGCATACCGGTGGGGCCATTCGGCGGTAGCCCCTCCGACATGCGACGATGTGCGGCATGTCGCAGCAGCCCCCCGTTCGGAGCACCGGCTCCCCGCCTCCGCGTCCCGACGCGTCCATGTCGCTGCTGACGAATGTGATCGACCACGCGCTGGACGAGGGCTACGCGGAGGCGTCGGCCCGCAGGGCCGCCGAGGGCGGCCGGATGCCGACCACGCTGCGGGCCAGGCTCGGCCTGGCGGCGGGGCTCGCGCTGGCCGCCGTGGTCGTCACGCTGGGTGCCGCTGAGGCGCGCTTCTCGGCACCCGTGGTGGCCAAGGAGCGCGAGGAACTGATCGACAGGATCCACGAGGAGACCTCGGCCGTCGACGGTCTCGAGAAGGACATCGAGAAGCTGCGTACCGAGGTCGGTGAGCGCCAGCGGGCGGCACTGCAGGAGCACGGCGGGGACCAGAGCGGGCTGGTGGCGCTGCTCTCCGGCGCCACCGAGGTGGAGGGCCCCGGCCTGAAGCTGGTCGTGGACGACGCGAAGGGCGCCGACCCGGGCAGCGGCGGTGATCCGCGCGCGAGCAGCGACTTCTCCGACACGGGCCGGGTACAGGACCGCGACATGCAGCGGATCGTCAACGGGCTGTGGCAGTCCGGTGCGGAGGCGGTCGCGATCAACGGGCAGCGGCTGACGGCCCTGTCCGCGATCAGGGCGGCGGGTGACGCCATACTGGTCGACAACAAGCCGCTGGTGCCGCCGTACACGGTCCTCGCGGTGGGGGACGGGCAACGGCTGAGCACCCGGTTCCAGGACAGCGCCGACGGCCGCTATCTGCACGCGCTGGAAGAGAACTTCGGTATCCGCAGCAGCATTTCGGCGCAGAGCCAGGTGCGGCTGCCGGCGGCCGCGAGCCTGATCGTACGTACAGCACAGCCGAGGACCGCCGGAGCCGGCACGGGCGACGAGCCGGGCACGGCCGACACAGGGAAGGGCACATCGTGATCGCCGTACTGGGCCTCGTCGTGGGAGTCGTGGTCGGGCTGTTCGTCCGGCCCGAGGTGCCGGCGGTGGTCGAGCCCTATCTGCCGATCGCCGTCGTCGCCGCGCTCGACGCGGTCTTCGGAGGCCTGAGGGCCATGCTGGACGGGATCTTCGTCGACAAGGTCTTCGTGGTGTCCTTCCTGTCCAACGTGGTCGTGGCCGCGCTGATCGTGTTCCTCGGTGACCAGCTGGGCGTCGGATCGCAGCTGTCCATCGGCGTGGTGGTCGTACTCGGTATCCGTATCTTCTCCAACGCCGCCGCGATCCGGCGGCATGTGTTCCGGGCGTGAGGCCGATGAGCGACGCACAGACCCCACCACCGCAGCCGTCCGAGCCGAAGGCCGAGGAGATGACCGGCCGGCAGCGGCTGGTCGCCGGCCTGTGGCCCCCGAGGGTGACCCGGGCCCAACTCATCGTGGCCCTCCTGCTGTTCGGGCTCGGGCTCGGGCTCGCCATCCAGGTCCGCGCCACCAGCGACGACGGTGCCCTGCGCGGCGCCCGCCAGGAGGACCTGGTGCGGATCCTCGACGAGCTGGACGACCGGACGCAGCGCCTGGAGGACGAGCGGACGCGGCTGGACGCCCAGCGCCGGGAGCTGGAGAACAGCTCGAACCAGGCCGAAGAGGCAAGGAGACAGACCCAGGAGAGGGAGCGTCAGCTGGGCATCCTGGCGGGTACGGTGGCCGCTGAGGGCCCCGGTATCAGCCTGGTGATCGAGGACCCCCTGAAGGCCGTGGAACCGGACAAGCTGCTCGACACCATCCAGGAGCTGCGTGCCGCCGGGGCCGAGGCGATCCAGGTCAACGGTGTGCGGGTGGTCGCCGACACCTTCTTCTCCGGTGAGGCGGGGGCCGTCGAGGTGGACGGGCGGCCGATCACCGCGCCGTACCGGTTCAAGGTCATCGGCAAGCCGCAGGATCTGGAGCCGGCGTTGAACATCCCCGGCGGCATCGTGCAGAGCCTGGAGAAGGAGCAGGCCACGGCCACGGTGACCCGGTCGGAGAAGATCGTTGTGGATGCCTTGCGACCGGCGAAGCGGCCTGACTACGCTCGGTCGTCATCGCGGTGAAGCGGGGCGCATGGGGGCCGTGCGGCGGGGGAATGCCCGAGGGACCAGGCCGGACAGGGGAGGCGAAGCAATGGGGTCAGCTCCCGTGACCGTCGTGCTGGTGAGCCGCTCGGGACCCGCTTCGGCGTCCGGGACCGCGCCGCGGTGGGCCATGGGCCCGGCAAGATCCGGAATCGACTTCCCCGGCCGAGAGGTTGCGGGGGGTCGCCGCATCACACGCGTGGTGCGTGGTGGAAACTGTCTGGTGGATACGGACGTTGTGAAGATGTCCGGGTCGGCAGGTGTGTTCGTTCAGGGTTCGTCCTGCCCCACGGGCGGGTCTGTTTCGTTCAAGGGGAATCGCCCGTGAAGTTGTTTGGGAAGTTGTTCGGCAAGAGCGCACGCGAGGACGGCGGCAACGCCAAGCACCGTGCGCCGCGGCACGGCCAGAGCGAGGAGGAGCAGGGCGGCGAGCGTCCGCTCTTCCGCGATGAGGTCGCTGGTCCGGGTGGTGACATTACGGGCGGACAGGGCGCGTCTTCTGTTGACCCTGCCGGTCCGGGCCGCATAGGTTTCGGGGAACCATCAGCCTCGACTCCGGGTGGAGGAACTCCCTCCGACCCGTATGCAACCAGCGCCCACGCGGGCCAGCCGCGGCAGGAGGACACGTCCATGCCGGTGTGTACGAGGTGCGGGCACCGCAATGCCGAGGCGAGTCGGTTCTGCTCCCACTGCGGGGCCCCGCTGCGCGGCGGTGTCCCGGCGGAGCGGGCGTCGGAGACCACGTCCACCATCTCGATCTCGGGTCTTGAGGCGTACGACGCGGAGACCACCGGTCAGACGCCGCTGCCGTCGCTGACGCCCGAGGCGCAGGCCGCCGTGGACGCGCTGCCGCCGGGGTCGGCGCTGCTCGTGGTGCGGCGCGGTCCGAACTCCGGCAGCCGGTTCCTCCTCGACAGTGATCTGACGACCGCGGGCCGTCACCCGCAGAGCGACATCTTCCTGGACGACGTGACCGTGTCGCGTCGGCATGTGGAGTTCCGCAGGGCGGCGGACGGCACCTTCACCGTCGTGGACGTCGGCAGCCTCAACGGCACCTACGTCAACCGTGAGCCGATCGACTCGGTCCAGCTCACCAACGGGGACGAGGTGCAGATCGGCAAGTACCGGCTGGTCTTCTACGGGAGCCAGCCGAGCGTCTGACCTCCCCCAGACTCCGTCCGGGGGCGCCCCCACCCCCGGGCCCGGTCCGGGGGGATCCCCAGGGAAGGTCCATGCTGCGAACACCGACGGGCGGTGCCGGCAACGGCACCGCCGACGCGGGCGACCGGCTGGTGAGCATCGGAACAGTGCTCAATCAGCTGCGGGACGAGTTCCCCGAGGTCACCATCTCCAAGATCCGGTTCCTGGAGGCGGAGGGGCTCGTCGAGCCGCGGCGGACGGCGTCCGGGTACCGGAAGTTCAGCCCGCAGGACGTGGAGCGGCTGGCACTGATCCTGCGGATGCAGCGGGACCACTACCTGCCGCTCAGGGTCATCCGTGAGCATCTGGACGCGCTCGCCCGGGGCGAGCAGGTGCAGCTGCCCGCTCAGGCCACGCAGAGTGACCGGGCGGAGGGCGCCGACCCCTGGGAGCCGGAGCAGGACCGGCCCACGGTGGCCCGCATCGGCCGGGCCGAGCTGCTCGCGGCCGCTGAGGCGGACGAGGAGGAGCTGGCGGAGTGGGAGTCGTACGGGCTGCTCACTCCTGCGGCGGACGGCGGGTACGACGCGGAGGCCGTCACCGTCGCGAAACTCGTCGCCGACCTGGGGCGATACGGTCTGGAACCCCGCCATCTGCGGGCCGTGAAGGCCGCCGCCGACCGAGAGGCGGGCCTCATCGAGCAGGTCGTGGCGCCGCTGCGCCGGCACCGCAACCCGCAGACCCGGGCGCACGCCGAGGCGACCACGAAGGAGCTGGCGGCGCTGTCCGTGCGACTGCACGCGGCCCTGGTCAGGACGGCCCTCGGGGGCCGGCTGCCTTGATCTTGGAGAGGCCCGACTACCCAAACCGGTCCGGCACGGCCTAGGGTTGCTGTGTGAACGAGCTCGATGTTGTCGGTGTCCGGGTGGAAATGCCGTCCAACCAGCCGATCGTGCTCCTGCGTGAAGTGGGAGGCGACCGGTACCTCCCCATCTGGATCGGTCCGGGTGAGGCGACGGCCATCGCCTTCGCGCAGCAGGGGATGACCCCAGCCCGGCCGCTCACCCATGACCTTTTCAAGGATGTGCTCGAAGCCGTCGGCCAGGAGCTGACGGAGGTCCGCATCACGGATCTGCGCGAAGGGGTCTTCTACGCGGAGCTGGTCTTCGCCAGCGGTGTCGAAGTGAGCGCACGGCCCTCCGACGCCATAGCGCTGGCCTTGCGTACGGGGACGCCGATCTTCGGCAGCGACGGCGTGCTCGACGACGCCGGAATCGCGATCCCGGACGAGCAGGAGGACGAGGTGGAGAAGTTCCGCGAGTTCCTCGACCAGATCTCGCCCGAGGACTTCGGCTCCAGCAGCCAGTGAGGCGCCGGCCGCCGTTGAACCGGCCGCTGACACCTGACTGACACGGAGCGGGGAGCGGGGGCGCTTTCAGCGCGTTCGGCGCATTCGAGTAGCGTTTCCCGGAACCTGGACACGCCAAACCACTCTCAGGGTGATTATCACTCGGCGTGGCGAGTGTGGCGATCGTTGACGCACCCCTGGGGACTGCCTACCGTCGATGTGGCAGGTCAAGGACGGAGGGTCGGCGTGATGAGCAGCGGCGACGGTACGGCGGGAGCGCTCCCCGGGCGTGGCCCGGCAGGGAGCGGACCGTATCCGCTTTCCGAAGACGCGTCAGAACCGTCGACCGACCTGGTCGGCTATCGAGGTCCCACCGCCTGCGCGGCGGCCGGGATCACCTATCGGCAGCTCGACTACTGGGCCCGTACGGGGCTGGTCGAGCCGAGCGTGCGGCCCGCCTACGGGTCGGGAACGCAGCGTCTGTACAGCTTCCGGGACGTCGTCGTCCTCAAGATCGTGAAGCGGTTCCTGGACACGGGGGTCGCCCTGCAGAACATCCGGGCGGCCGTCCAGCATCTGCGGGGCCGCGGGCTGGACGATCTGGAGCGCATGACGCTGATGAGCGACGGGGCCACGGTCTACGAGTGCTCGTCGCCGGACGAGGTCGTCGATCTGCTCCAGGGCGGTCAGGGGATCTTCGGGATCGCGGTGGGCGTGGTCTGGCGCGATGTCGAGGCGGCGCTGTCGCAGCTGCACGGTGAGCGCGTCGACACCGGCGAGACGCTTGTCGGGCACAACCCGACGGACGAGCTGGCCCGGCGCAGACGCGACAAGGCCGTCTGAGCCTCCGAGCAGGACCAGATCCGCGTGTCGCACATGCGTGCGGGCGATTGTCAGTGGTGTGCGGCAGCATCGGTGATGTGAGAGCCGCGCCGACGATTCTGCATCTGGACATGGATGCGTTCTTCGCCGCCGTCGAACAGGCGGCGAAACCGAGCCTGCGGGGAAAGTCCGTGGTCGTGGGCGGGCTCGGGCCGCGCGGGGTCGTCGCCACCGCGTCGTACGAGGCGCGGCGCTTCGGGGTGCGGTCGGCCATGCCGATGGCGCAGGCCAGGCGCCTGGCGCCGAACGCGGCGTATCTGGTGCCGCGTTTCTCGCTGTACCGCGCGGTGAGCGGCCAGGTCATGGAGCTGCTGGGGCGGTTGTCACCGCTGGTGGAGCCGCTCAGTCTGGACGAGGCGTTCGTGGACCTGGAGGCTGGAGGCACGGCTTTCGACGCGGAGGGCGCGCGGGAGGCGGGCGAGCGGCTGCGCCGGGACATCGTCGCCACCACGGGGCTCACGGGTTCGGTGGGGCTCGCGGGATCCAAGATGCTGGCGAAGATCGCGTCGGAGCAGGCCAAGCCGGACGGGCTGGTGCTGATCGAACCCGGTACGGAGCGGGAGCTGCTCGCGCCGATGGGCGTGCGGACGCTGCCGGGGGTCGGGCCGGCGACGGAGGAGCACCTGCGGCGGGCCGGGATGACGACGATCGCCGACCTGGCCGAGGCGGGCGAGGACGAGCTCGTACGGCTGCTGGGGCGGGCGCACGGGGCGGCGCTGTACGAGATGGCCCTCGGCCACGACGACCGGCCCGTGGTCGCGGAGCGGGACGCCAAGTCGGTGTCCGTGGAGGACACGTTCGACGTGGACCTGCACGACCGGGTGCGGGTGCGGTGGGAGGTCGAGCGGCTCGCCGACCGGTGCGTGAGCCGACTGCGCGGGGCGGGGCGTTCGGGGCGGACGGTGGTGCTGAAGGTGCGGCGGTACGACTTCTCGACGCTGACCAGATCCGAGACGCTGCGCGGGCCGACGGACGATCCGGCGGTCGTGCGGGAGGCGGCGGCGCGGCTCCTCGACGGTGTCGACACGACGGGCGGTGTGCGGCTGCTGGGTGTCGGCGTCACGGGCCTCGCCGACTACACCCAGGAGGATCTGTTCGCCCAGGCCGCGGCGGATTCCGCGGCGGGCGGTGCGTCGGGCGACACGGACCGGGGCGACCCTGGCCCCGCCGGGGGCGATGAGCTGGGCGGCCAGGGTCGCGGCGGGGTCTCCGGGTCGGCGGCGGCCGGATCAGAGGCGGCCGGCTCGGCGGCGGCCGGATCGGAAGCCGCTCCGGTGGGCCACGCTGGTCTGCCGGGTGCGGAACCCGGGGACGGGGCGGCGGCCGGTACGGGTGGTGCCGACGGGGCCGGTGCCGTGCGGGAGAGGGGGTTCGTGGCGGGTGGGGACGTCCGGCATGCGGTTCACGGTGCGGGGTGGGTGCAGGGGAGCGGGCTGGGGCGGGTGACCGTGCGGTTCGAGCGGCCCGGGTCGGCGCCGGGGAGGGTGCGCACGTTCTGGGTGGACGATCCGGAGCTGGAGCCCTCGGAGCCCCTGCCGCTCGTGCCGGGGGATCAGTCGTCGCCGTCCGGCACCGTGCCGAAGGAGGTGTCCGGGGACGGTGAGTCCGGCAGGTCCAGGCCGTAGTGGTGGTACAGCTGGAGCTCCTGCTCGGGGGAGAGGTGCCGGCCCACGCCGAAGTCCGGGGCGTCCTTGATCAGGGACCGCTCGTACGGGACGTGCAGGCCGTCGGCGACCAGTTTGCTGGGCTCCAGCGGGACGAACGCGTCCCGGCCGAACAGCCCCGTCCGTACGGCCGCCCATTCCGGTTCGCCCGTCGCGTCGTCCAGGTACACCTCGTCCACCGTGCCGATCTTGTGGCCGTCGCGGTCGTACGCCTTGCGGCCGATCAGGCTGCGCGGGTCGATGTCGGTCTGCACGGTCCCTCCAGCCGGTCGCAACTGGTCTGTGAACACTACGAAAGTGCACAACGGTGACGTCGGCCACTCGAGGGATCGGGCCGGAACCTCGCTGGTAGGCTGGCAATGGCCGCTGACCCCGTGCGGGAGAGTCCTCCGGAGAAACCTTTCGGAGGCGCCGAAGGAGCAAATCCTCCCCGGAATCTCTCAGGCCCCTGTACCGCACGGACGAGGTCACTCTGGAAAGAAGGGCGGGCGTCGGACGGCACCCGCTCTCACCGACGGTGAAAGCCGTACCGCGCCTCCGGGCGGGCACGGCGAAGCTCTCAGGTTGAGATGACAGAGGGGGAGGCCGTCCGGGCACCCGCGCCGAGGTGCCCCTCGCAGGTCGCAACGACCAGGAGGCCCCCGTACATGACCGCCAACCGCATTCCGCTCTCCCAGCTGGAGCGAGGCACCCCCTTCGAGCAGCGCCACATCGGGCCCGACGCCGAGGCGCGCGCCAAGATGCTGGCGCAGGTCGGCTACGGTTCGCTCGACGAGCTCACCGCGGCCGCGGTGCCGGACGTGATCAAGAGCGCCGAGGCCCTGGGCCTGCCGGAGGCCCGTTCCGAGGCCGAGGTCCTGGCCGAGCTGCGGTCCCTCGCCGACCGTAACCAGGTCCTGGCCCCGATGATCGGCCTCGGCTACTACGGAACGTTCACGCCGCCGGTCATCCTCCGCAACGTGATGGAGAACCCCGCCTGGTACACGGCGTACACCCCGTACCAGCCGGAGATCTCGCAGGGCCGCCTTGAGGCGCTGCTGAACTTCCAGACGGTGGTCGCGGACCTGACCGGGCTGCCCACCTCCGGTGCTTCGCTGCTCGACGAGGGCACGGCCGCCGCCGAGGCCATGGCGCTGTCGCGGCGCGTCGGCAAGGTCAAGAACGGTGTCTTCCTCATCGACGCCGACGCCCTGCCGCAGACCGTCGCCGTCATCGAGACCCGTGCCGAGCCGACCGGCGTCGAGGTCGTCGTCGCCGACCTGAGCGACGGGATCCCCGCCGAGATCGCCGAGCGCGGGGTCTTCGGTGTCCTGGTCCAGTACCCCGGTGCCTCCGGTGCCGTGCGGGACATCAAGCCGGTCATCGAGCAGGCCCACGAGCTCGGTGCGGTCGTCACCGTCGCCGCCGACCTGCTCGCGCTGACGCTGCTCACCTCGCCCGGAGAGCTGGGCGCCGACATCGCCGTCGGCACCACCCAGCGCTTCGGCGTCCCGATGGGCTTCGGCGGCCCGCACGCCGGCTTCATGGCCGTGCGCGACACCTTCGCCCGCAGCCTCCCCGGCCGCCTCGTCGGCGTCTCCGTCGACGCGGACGGCAACAAGGCGTACCGCCTGGCCCTCCAGACCCGCGAGCAGCACATCCGCCGCGAGAAGGCCACCAGCAACATCTGCACCGCCCAGGTGCTCCTCGCCGTCATGGCTGGCATGTACGCCGTCTACCACGGCCCCGAGGGCCTCAAGGAGATCGCGCAGCGCACCCACCGGTACGCGGCGATCCTCGCCGCCGGGCTGCGTGCGGGTGGCGTCGAGATCGTCCACGGCACGTTCTTCGACACCGTCACCGCGCGCGTGCCGGGCAAGGCCGCCGACGTCGTCGTCGCCGCACGCGAGGGCGGTGTCAACCTCCACCTCGTCGACGCCGACCACGTCTCGGTCTCCTGCGACGAGACCACCGGCCGCGCCCAGCTCTCCGCCGTCTGGGACGCCTTCGGCGTGCGCGGCGACATCGAGGCGCTGGACGCCGAGACCGCCGACGCGCTGCCCGGGAACCTGCTGCGCGGCGACGCGTACCTGACCCACCCGGTGTTCCACGCGCACCGCTCCGAGACCGCGATGCTGCGCTACCTGCGCAAGCTCGCCGACCGCGACTACGCGCTCGACCGCGGCATGATCCCGCTCGGCTCCTGCACGATGAAGCTGAACGCGACCACCGAGATGGAGCCGGTCACCTGGCCCGAGTTCGCGCAGGTCCACCCCTTCGCGCCCGTCGAGCAGGCGCAGGGCTACCTCACCCTCATCCGCGAGCTGGAGGAGCGCCTCGCCGAGGTCACCGGCTACGACAAGGTGTCGATCCAGCCCAACGCCGGCTCCCAGGGCGAGCTCGCCGGTCTTCTCGCCGTCCGCGCCTACCACCGCGCCAACGGCGACACCCAGCGCACCATCTGCCTCATCCCGTCCTCCGCGCACGGCACCAACGCCGCGTCCGCCGTCATGGCCGGCATGAAGGTCGTCGTCGTCAAGACCGCCGACGACGGCGAGATCGACGTCGAGGACCTGCGGGCCAAGATCGAGCGGTACCGCGACGAGCTCGCCGTACTGATGATCACGTACCCGTCGACGCACGGCGTCTTCGAGGAGCACGTCGCCGACATCTGCGCCCAGGTCCACGAGGCGGGCGGCCAGGTGTACGTGGACGGTGCCAACCTGAACGCGCTGGTCGGCCTGGCCAAGCCCGGCGCGTTCGGCGGTGACGTCTCGCACCTCAACCTGCACAAGACGTTCTGCATCCCGCACGGCGGCGGCGGCCCCGGCGTCGGCCCGGTCGCGGTCCGCGAGCACCTCGCCCCGTACCTGCCGAACCACCCGCTGCAGCCGGCCGCGGGCCCGGAGACGGGCGTCGGCCCCGTCTCGGCGGCGCCGTGGGGCTCGGCGGGCATCCTGCCGATCTCCTGGGCGTACGTACGGCTCATGGGCGGCGAGGGCCTCAAGCGCGCCACGCAGGTCGCCGTCCTCGCGGCGAACTACATCGCCAAGCGCCTGGAGCCGCACTACCCGGTCCTGTACACGGGCCCGGGCGGGCTGGTCGCGCACGAGTGCATCATCGACCTGCGCCCGCTGTCGAAGGCGACCGGCGTCAGCGTCGACGACATCGCCAAGCGTCTGATCGACTACGGCTTCCACGCGCCGACCATGTCGTTCCCGGTCGCCGGCACGCTGATGATCGAGCCGACCGAGAGTGAGGACCTCACCGAGCTCGACCGGTTCTGCGACACGATGATCGCGATCCGTGCCGAGATCGAGAAGGTCGCGTCGGGCGAGTGGCCCGCCGACGACAACCCGCTGCGCAACGCCCCGCACACCGCGGGCGCGCTCGGCGGCGAGTGGAACCACGCGTACAGCCGTGAGGAGGCCGTCTTCCCGGCTGGTGTCTCCACGGCGGACAAGTACTGGCCGCCGGTGCGCCGGATCGACGGCGCCTTCGGTGACCGCAACCTGGTCTGCTCCTGCCCGCCGCTGGACGAGTACGACGCCTGAGGCTGAGCGGACGCGGTAAACGTCGGGGCCGG
>NZ_JABWDV010000349.1:14188-21961 GCF_013362995.1 Streptomyces sp. TRM64462
CCGCGACCGGCCCCTTCGTCTCCGGATGATTACGCGGCGTATGTACCGCTTACGCGGCGGTCGTGACCCTGGCCGTGGTCAGCGGCCGGTGCGGGGCGATGATCTGCCCGTCCGGCAGCAGCTCGCCGGTGTCCTCGAAGAGGAGGACGCCGTTGCACAGCAGGCTCCAGCCCTGCTCCGGGTGGTGCGCCACGACGCGGGCCGCCTCCCGGTCCGGGGAGTCGGCGGTCGGGCAGGGTGGCTGGTGCTGGCACATGGCTGGGTTCTTTCGCTGCGGTGTGGAGTCTGTCCTGCGGCTCGATGCGGTGTTCATGGCCGCCCCCCGTCTTTCGATCGGTCCATTCCCAGTGTTGCCCCACGGGCGCGATTCCGCAGGGATTTCGCGGCAGCTCTTCCTACTGTTCAAGGACGTATCACCCGCGAGGATGGTTCAGCACAACCCCCCTGTCCCTTCGGGTGGTTCGGGATGGCCGGAGCGGACTAGTCCGAAGGGGCAGGCGGGACGCGCGCACGACGGTGCCCCGCGCCCGGGAGGACGCGGGGCACGCTGCCGGCCGGGTGCCGACCGGGGTCGGCTGCTCGTGCCGCGGGGTCAGGCCGTCGAGCCGAGCAGGGGCGGCGGTACGAGGCGTACCGCGAGCCGGGGCAGGAGGTCGGCGGCGCGGTGCGGGCGGTGCGCGGCGATCCCGGGAGGCGCGGGCGCCAGCGGGATCAGCACGTCCGCCCCGTCCAGCGCGCCCTCGGCGGGTTCGGCGGACGTGTCGGCGTGCAGCCAGAGCGTGATCATGTACAGCTCGGGCACCGACAGGAGGCGCGGCTGCCAGACGGACTGGGCCGCCTCGGCCTGCCGCAGGGCACGTTCGGTCGACGCGATGTACGGGCCTTCGAAGAAGTGCGAGAAGGCCCAGTCGCCGGCGGAGGGCACCGTGTCGGCGGCGGCCAGGGACAGCTCCCCGCCACGGATCAGGAACCGCCAGCCGACGAGCCGGGTGCGGGGCGCGCCGGCGGGCCCCGCACCCGGGCCGGCGACGTCCAGCACATGGACGGGAAGCGGGACCTCCGCGGTGAGCGGCCCGGGAACGGACCGCAGCGCGGGGGTGCCGGCCTCGCGGGCCGTCGGGGAGCCGAGGGCCGCGAGGACGCTGTTCAGTGCGGAGGGTGGAGCCTGGGAGACGTGGAGCGGCATGGTGGGTCGCCTCTCACTCAAGAGACAGAGGGGGAATGCGCGGGTGGGTGCGGACGACACTGTCAGCAGCGGGGCAGGAGGGGGCGCCCAGGGCGCCGTGACGGGCGCCGGCTCTCAGCCTCGTGGGCGGAGTTTATACGACAAATGTTCACACGGTGTTTCCGCTAGCTCGCCCCGATAAAAACGTCAAGACTGCTTCACGCCTCGATTCCTTGCCCTTTCCTCCGCATTTCGGGGAGCGTATCCGTCCCTGCCTGCCATGTTTCCCTCAGGGCGGACGGCCGAATCCAGTCGGCGTTTTTCACCACGCCGCACGGAGAGATCTGCTAGCCGCGCCATGCCTCCGGAATGTGCCGGACGGCTGACCGCGTCAGCCTAGCGGCAAAGCCCTGCCCGGCGAGGCGTTACGGATCGGTCCGGCTGGGCATCATCGTCCCTGACGCGAGCGGCGATGCCGCGTGCCGCCCACTCGAGGAGGGGAACACTTCGATGGGGGAGAAGGTCGTGGCAGCCGGGTTCGACCTGTCCGATCGGCAGAGGTACCGCGGGAAACTGCGGCAGTGCCTGGCGGCGCTGGAGCGGCTGCTCGCCGAGAAGCGTTTCGACCGCCCCCGGAATCTGATGGGGCTGGAGATCGAACTGAATCTGGCGGGCGCCGACGGGCTGCCCCGGATGATGAATGCCGAGGTGCTGGAGCGCATCGCGAGCCCGGATTTCCAGACGGAACTCGGAATGTTCAATCTGGAAGTGAATATCGCCCCCCACCGGCTCGGCGGCCATGTTTTCTCACAGCTCGCGGAGGAGCTGCGCACCGGCCTGGGATATGCCCACCGCAAAGCCGAGGAACTCGGTGCCGGCGTGGTGATGATCGGGATACTGCCGACGCTGACCCGGCAGGACGTGGAGATCGCGAACATCTCGGCCGGAGATCGCTATCTGCTGCTCAACGACCAGATCGTCGCGGCGCGCGGCGAGGACTTCGCGCTGGAGATCGACGGCGTGGAGCGGCTGCGCTGCACGGCCGCCTCCATTACACCCGAAGCGGCCTGCACCTCCGTACAGCTCCACCTCCAGGTCACCCCGGCGCGGTTCGCCGACGTGTGGAACGCGGCCCAGGCCGTGGCCGCCGTGCAGACAGCGGTCGGCGCGAACGCCCCGTTCCTCTTCGGGCGCGAGCTGTGGCGCGAGTCGCGCCCGCCGCTGTTCCAGCAGGCCACCGACACGCGGCCGCCCGAGCTCCAGGCGCAGGGCGTACGGCCGCGTACCTGGTTCGGGGAGCGGTGGGTGGAGTCGGCGTATGAACTCTTCGAGGAGAACCTGCGCTACTTCCCCGCCCTGCTGCCGCTCTGCGACGACGAGGACCCCCTGCGCGTCCTGGACGACGGCGGCGTGCCCGCGCTCCACGAACTCGTCCTGCACAACGGGACGGTCTACCGATGGAACCGGCCCGTGTACGGGGTCGTGGACGGCGTTCCGCACCTGCGCGTGGAGAACAGGGTGCTGCCGGCCGGGCCGACCGTCGAGGACGTCATCGCGAACGCCGCCTTCTACTACGGCCTCGTCCGCGCCCTGGCCGAGGATGGCCGTCCGGTGTGGACACGTATGCCGTTCGCGGACGCGGCCGCCAACTTCGACGAGGCGTGCCGCCACGGCATCGACGCCGAGCTGCGCTGGCCGCGCCCCGGGCGGGGCGGCGGCGTCACCGCCGTACCTGCCGTCAAGCTCGTACGGGACGAACTGCTGCCCCTGGCCGCGGCCGGGCTGGACGCGTGGGGGGTGGAACCCGCCGACCGCGACCGCACCCTGGGGATCATCGAGGAGCGCTGCCGTCGGCGGGTGAACGGTGCCTCCTGGCAGGTGGAGACGTTCCACCGGGCCGTCGACGCGGGGCTCGACCGCGAGGCCGCCCTGGCCGCGACGGCGCGCCGCTACCGGGAGCTGTCGCTGCGGGGCGATCCCGTCCACACCTGGCCGGTGCGGTTCCCGGGGCCGCCGTACCCGCGGCGCGGGGGCGGTTGCTGAGGGGGAGGGGCAGGAGTTCGGGAAGCTCGTACAGGATCCTTTTACGGGGACCCCCTGCGCACGTCGTGCCGGCGCGTCGGGCAAGCTGGACCGCGCGAGGACCACGACGGGAGGCGGCGGCGTGCGGGCAGGGTCAGAAGCAGCGGGCGGGACGCCCGGCACGCCGGCGGCCACCGCGTCGCACCGGACCCTGCGGAGCGAGCTGCTGCTCGTGCTGGCACTGTCGCTCGGCGCGAGCGCCGTGTCCTCCCTCATCAGCTTCATCGGGTCGCTGACCAGGCCCGGCGGCCTCAAGGACCAGGCGGCGACGCTCAACGGCTCGTACGCGCCGGGGCGGCCCTGGCTGGACCTGGCCTGGCAGCTGTTCGGCATCGCCACCGCGCTGGTGCCCGTCGTCCTGGTCGCGCACCTGCTGCTGCGCGAGGGCGCGGGGATGCGCGCGATCGGCTTCGACCGCCGCCGCCCCTGGACCGATCTGGGGCGCGGCGCCCTGGTGGCGGCGGCGATCGGCAGTGCCGGGCTCGCCTTCTACCTGGTCGCGCGGGCGAGCGGCGCCAACCTCACGGTGGTGCCCGAGGCGCTGCCCGAGGTGTGGTGGAAGTACCCGGTGCTCGTCCTTTCGGCGATCCAGAACTCCGTGGTGGAGGAGGTCATCGTCGTCGGATACCTGCTGCGCAGGCTCGGGCAGCTGGGCTGGTCACCGATGGCCGCGCTGGTGACCAGCTCGGTGCTGCGCGGCTCGTACCACCTCTACCAGGGCATCGGCGGGTTCATCGGCAATGTCGTGATGGGCGTGGTGTTCGTATGGCTGTACCGGCGGTGGGGACGGGTGGGGCCGCTCGTCGTCGCGCACGCGCTGCTCGACATCGTCGCCTTCGTCGGTTACGGGCTGCTGGCGGGCCACGTGGACTGGCTGCCCACGCCGTAGCTGCTACCCCGCGGGCCGTCAGGACCCGTCGCCACCTGACCCGCCGCTGACCCGCCCCCGGCCCGCCTCCTGACGCTGTCAGACCAGCAGGTCGCCCTCGATGACCGTGACCGCCGAGCCGGTCAGCAGCGTGCGCGTGCCCCTCAGTGCCGTACGGACGACGCCCGTGCGGGCACCGCCCTGGAGCCCGGTCAGCTCGTCCCGGCCGAAGCGGGCCGACCAGAACGGGGCCAGGGCCGTGTGGGCGCTGCCGGTCACCGGGTCCTCGTCGATGCCGACACGGGGGAAGAAGCAGCGCGACACGAAGTCGTGGCCGAGCGCCGGGTCGTCGGCGGGTGCCGTGGCGATGACGCCCCGCTCGGACAGCCCGGCGAGCGCCGCGAAGTCCGGGGCCAGGGCGCGGACGGCCTTCTCGTCCCGTAGCTCCACCAGCAGGTCGCCGATGTGCGCCGCCGTGTCGTGCACGGACACGAGCTCCGCGCCGAGCGCCTCGGCCAGGCCGCGCGGCGCCTCGACCGGGGTGAGCGTGGAGGTCGGGAAGTCCATCGTGAGCGTGCCGTCGCCGTTCGCCGTCGTGGTGAGGACGCCGCAGCGGGCGGCGAAGCGCACCGTGCCGGTGGCCCGGCCGGTGGTGTGCAGGACGTGCGCGGTGGCCAGCGTGGCGTGGCCGCACATGTCGACCTCGGTGACCGGCGTGAACCAGCGCAGCGCCCAGTCGGCGTCGCGGTCGGCGCCGGGCGCGAGCGGGTGCGCGAACGCGGTCTCGGAGAGATTGACCTCGGCGGCGACCTCCTGGAGCCGGCCGTCGTCGGGGAAGGCGTCGAGGAGCAGGACGCCGGCGGGGTTGCCGGAGAACGGGCGGTCGGTGAAGGCGTCGACGATTCGGATACGCAGGGTCATGACGCATGACCGTATGGGCGGCGTGACGCGGTGAGCCAAGGCCAATTCGAGGTTGCTGGACCTGAAGGCCTTGGCGAGCGACGTATTCCGATATATCGTTGACGCATCGCGACAGATCAACGATGGAAGGAGCGCAGTCATGCGTGCGCATGGACATGAACACGAACATGGACGCGGGCCAGGCCGCTGCGGGCCCGGGCATCACGGTCACGGCGAGTACGAGGCGCGGCGCGCCGCCTTCGGTCCGTTCGGGCCGGGTTTCGGCGGGCCCGGATTCGGCGGGGGTCCCTTCGGGGGCCGGGGCCGCGGAGGCGGGCGCGGCAGGGCGCGGCGCGGTGATGTGCGCGCGTCGATCCTGGCGCTGCTCAAGGACCGCCCCATGCACGGGTACGAGATGATCCAGGAGATCGCCGAGCGTACCGGCGGGGCCTGGAAGCCCAGCCCCGGATCCGTCTACCCGACCCTCCAGCTCCTGGAGGACGAGGGGCTGATCTCCAGCGAGAGTGACGGCGGCAAGAAGCTGTTCGCGCTCACCGAGGCGGGGCGCACCGAGGCCGGGAGCGGCCCGGAGGCTCCGTGGGAAGAGGCCGGCAAGGGCATCGACTGGGAGGCCATGAACGAGATAAGGCAGGCCGGGTTCGGGCTGCTGGAGGCGTTCGGGCAGGTCTGGAAGACCGGCTCCGCAGAGCAGCGGCAGAAGGCGCTCACCGTCATCAACGACGCCCGCAAGCGGCTCTACCTCATCCTCGCCGACGAGGACCGTGAGCACTGAGCCTCATCACCTCATCACCTCATCGCAGGTCGGGCTGCCAGATCTCCGCGGAGTCGAAGCAGTCCGAGGCGCGGGGCAGCCGCCCCTCGTCGTGGCAGTGGAAAGCCGCCCAGAACAGATCGCCCGGCCGCGCGTCCCCCGGTGCGTAGACCCGGTAGACGTACTGCCGGCCGTCCAGGGCGAGCAGGGCGACCATCCAGAACACGTGGGGAAGACGAAGCGAGCCGGGGAGGCGGTTGCCCGTGGGGCGCGGAGCGAGAGGCTGCGCGCCCCCGGGGCGAATGGTGTGATCTCCTCCCTGAGGAGGAGGAACAGGCCGCGGCGCCCGACCTCCGTGGGATACGCGCATGGTTCCCCGCGGGGATGTGTGGCGCGTCAGCGCCTGATGGGGTGGAACAGTGTGCAGTTCCACCCCGCGGGTGCCTCAGCGGCAGTCCGCCGATCACCGTTCCGCGATCGAGGCCAGACTCTCCGTCGAGCTGGCCTCGGTCCTCGTTGGTGCGCGGCGGAGGGCGGCGCGGGGCGGCGACCGCCAGATCGACACCGCCCATCTCCTCCACTCGCTCGTCGAGTCCGGCCCGGACGTGCGGGCCGCGTTCGGCGACGGGCGGCAGGTCGCCCGGGTCCTCGGCTATCTCGTCCAGCGCAGCATCGGCTACGGGCTGCGCTGGCAGGCGTCGGTCGAGGACTCGGGCGCGGTGCCCGTCGTGACGGTCGAGGGGGCGGAGCGGGAGGACGCGTCCCGGGGGGACGCTTCCCTGAGGGGCGTGTCGTGGGAGGACGCGTCTCAGGTGCCCGCGTGGTCGCCCGCCGTGGCCGCGGCGATGGAGGGCGCCCTTGCGCGGGCGGAGGCGCGGGGCGACGTACGGGCCGACGCGCTGGACCTGCTCGCCGCGCTCGCAGCGGACCCGCGGTGCCGCGCGGTGGAGGTGCTGACCCGCGCGGGCGTCGACCCGGAGCCGCTGGCCGCCGCCGTGCCGCGCACTCCGTAAGGCCGCCGTCTCAACAGGTGTCACGGCCTTTACGCTCCTGACGTATCCCTGTCATCATGTGCCGATGCACGCGTCTCAGGTGAGAAGCGCCGGCCTGGGACTGGCCCTGGCCTCGGCGTTCGCATTCGGTGGATCAGGTGTCGCGGCCAAGCCGCTGATCGAGGCGGGCCTCGACCCGCTGCACGTGGTGTGGCTGCGGGTGGCCGGCGCCGCGCTCGTGATGCTGCCCCTGGCCTGGCGCCACCGCGCGCTGCTGCTCCGCAAACCGGCCCTGCTGGCCGGGTTCGGTCTGCTCGCCGTCGCCGGTGTCCAGGCCTTCTACTTCGCCGCGCTCTCCCGCATCCCGGTCGGCGTCGCGCTGCTGATCGAGTACCTCGCCCCGGCGCTCGTCCTCGGCTGGGTCCGGTTCGTGCAGCGCCGCCCCGTGACCCGCGCCGCCGCGCTCGGCGTGGTGCTCGCGGTCACCGGACTCGCCTGCGTCGTCGAGGTGTGGGCGGGCCTCCGCTTCGACCTGCTGGGGCTGCTGCTCGCCCTCGGTGCCGCCTGCTGTCAGGTCGGCTACTTCGTCCTGTCCGACCAGGGCGCCGACGAGGCGGAACCCGTCGATCCGCTGGGCGTCATCGCGTACGGGCTGCTCATCGGCGCCGCCGTCCTGACCGTCGTGGCACGCCCCTGGGGCATGGACTGGCAGGTGCTGGCCGGTACCGCGGGACTGGGCGACACGGCGGCGCCGGCGTGGCTGCTGCTCGGCTGGATCGTGCTGATCGCGACCGTCCTCGCGTACGTCACCGGGGTCGTCTCCGTGCGGAAGCTGTCCCCGCAGGTGGCCGGGGTCGTCGCCTGTCTGGAGGCGGTCGTCGCGACCGTCCTGGCGTGGGTGCTGCTCAAGGAGCACCTGTCGGCGCCGCAGATCGCGGGCGGTGCGCTGGTGCTGGTGGGCGCGTTCATCGCCCAGTCGACGACGCCGAAGGCG
>NZ_JABWDV010000350.1 GCF_013362995.1 Streptomyces sp. TRM64462
CGAACCGGACCCGGGCGCCCCGCGCTACCTGGTGACGGTCCGGGGCCTGGGCTACAAGTTCGAGCCGTAGTCCGCGGGTCCGTGGGGCGTAGGCCCGCCCTGGGCCGCGGGCCTCACCGTACGTACGGCGAAGGGCGCCGCACCGAAGAAGTTCGGTGCGGCGCCCTTCGGCTGTGCGTGTGCGCGGGGCGTACGGCTCAGTGGCCGGCGGCCGGGGTCTCGGTCGCCGTGGCCTCGGCCTCCGGGGAGCCGCCCGGCGTCGCGCCCGGCGAGGCCTCGCCCGTGGCGTCCGGCGACGCGTCCGGCGACGCGGCATCCGTCGGGGAGGCCGTCGGCGAGCCCGCCGGGGACGGCGCGCCGGAGGGGCCGTACTCCTGGTAGTAGCTGGTCGCCGGGACGACGAAGGCCTCCAGCTTGACCTCACCCGTACGGCTGAACTGGAACGCGACGGGCTGCGCCCCGCCGAGCTCGGTGGCCTCGTGGCCGTTCTCGATCACGGCGGCGGGGTTGCCCTTGCCGCCGATGATGATCGAGCCGCCCGCGGGCACGGTGACCGGCCCCGAGCCCCCGGCGGCGGTGAGCTTCACCGTGCCGTCGGCGCCCGGCAGCGTGATGCCCTCCAGGACCTCGTTCTTGTCGCCGTTGTTGAAGACGGTGGCGCTCACCGTGGCGGGGCCTTCGGCGCCGGCCTCGGGCTGCGTGATCACGACGGCGTTCTGGATCTTGATGGTGCCGACGCTGACGGCTGCGTTGTCCGGCCTGACGCCGAGGGTCTGCGCGTCGTTGCCTGCCCCGCAGGCGGTGAGCGAGGCGAGCGAGATCACAAGGGCGGTGGCGGCGATGGCGCCGCGTCGAAGGCTGCGGCTCACGGCGGCGGCAACTCCTAGGACGTACGGACTACTGGACGGGCACGGTCGGTCTCTCGGTGCAACGGTGCGACCGTCCCTCGACCGGACCCGACAGGACCGGGTCTGAAGGGGCAGTCAGCGGGCTCAGGTTACCGACCCCGCCTCCCCGCCCCGCACCCGACCCGCCCCAGCGGCGCCCCGCACGCTCACCACCCGCCCCCCGCACGCTCTCCGCCGCGCTCCCCACCCCGCTCCCACCCGCTCCGCGCGGCCCGCCCCGGAGGCGTTCTGTTCGCCGTTCACTTATCCGCCTTGATCAATTCCCCGGCCGCCACGCATTCCTTACGGAAAAGCCACGCGTGATCAATTCGGGAAACTTCCGCGGCTTCCGTCCGTGCGAGTGACCGACAGCCGAACGGAGTACGGGAACTGGACGCCTTGGAACCCGGCAAACCAGGACATTTCACCTCTCCAGCGACCCTCCGGACGCGCGTAGCGGACCCGTTTCCGACCGCGCACAGAGCCGCTCCGACCTGCGAATACCCCCTTCCGGAAGCCCTCCGCAGCACGTCCCCGTCGCTGTTGTCAAGCCCCGAGATATGCCCTGACCTGCGAAAACGCCATTCAGAAGAAGCCGTTCTCGTGTTACCCTGGATAGCCACGGAAGGGGTACCTGTCACATGACGTTCAAGGTTGGCGACACCGTGGTCTATCCCCATCACGGGGCCGCGCTGATCGAGGCCATCGAAACTCGTCAGATCAAAGGCGTGGACAAGACCTACTTGGTGCTCAAGGTCGCCCAGGGCGACTTGACGGTACGTGTACCCGCGGACAACGCAGAGTTCGTCGGTGTGCGCGATGTGGTCGGTCAGGACGGGCTGGACCGGGTCTTCGAGGTGCTCCGTGCACCCTACGCCGAGGAGCCGACCAACTGGTCCCGTCGTTACAAGGCAAATCTCGAGAAGCTCGCGTCCGGCGACGTCATCAAGGTCGCCGAGGTCGTGCGCGACCTGTGGCGCCGTGAGCGCGAGCGCGGTCTCTCCGCCGGAGAGAAGCGCATGCTCGCGAAGGCGCGTCAGATCCTGGTGAGCGAGCTCGCGCTCGCCGAGAACACCAACGAGGACAAGGCCGAGGCCCTGCTCGACGAGGTCCTCGCCTCCTGAGCCACCGGTCACCGGTCCTGAGCCACCAGGACCACGGCCACACGCACACACATATGTGACGCGCACATGTGAATGCAGTGATCGCTGCCGCGGTGCCCGATGACATGCTGTGACTCCACAGCATCGTCGCCGGGCGCTGCGGCATGTTCGGACGGCCCCGTACGGACCCGCGGACCCGCACTCCCGGTCTCGTTCGCGGGCCGGCGCGCTCGCCCGACCGGTGTCACGGAAGGGTCCGGTCAGGGCGTCGCCGTCGGCCCTTGTGGCCATACCCATGTCGGCCGAGTCAACAAACCTGCCGGAGTGCAACCGATGACAGACGCAGCACGTCCTGCCCGTACCGCCGCGGTCATCCCCGCGGCGGGCCGCGGCGTACGGCTCGGGCCGGGCGCCCCCAAGGCGCTCCGCACCCTGGGCGGCATCCCCATGCTGATCCACGCGGTGCGCGCCCTGTCCGCGTCGCGGTCCGTGTCCCTGGTCGTCGTGGTCGCGCCGCCGGACGGCGTCGACGGCGTGAAGTCGCTGCTCGACGAGTACCCGGCGCCCGAGCGCACCGAGGTCCGCGTCGTGCCCGGCGGCGCCAGCCGCCAGGAGTCCGTACGCTGCGGCCTCGACGCGCTGCCGGACGACGTCACGACGGTCCTGGTCCACGACGCGGCCCGGCCGCTCGTGCCCGTCGAGACGGTCGACGCCGTCATCGAGGCCGTACGGGACGGAGGCGCGCCCGCCGTTGTCCCGGCCGTGCCGGTGGCCGACACCGTCAAGGAGGTCGAGCCCACAGCCGACGGCGCCCCCGAGCCGGTGCTCGGCACGCCCGAGCGGGCCCGGCTGCGCGCCGTACAGACCCCGCAGGGGTTCGACCGCGCGACGCTGGTCCGCGCCCACAGCGAGGTCACCGACAACGTCACCGACGACGCGAGCATGGTCGAACAGCTCGGCCTCCAGGTGGTGGCCGTCCCCGGCCACGAGGAGGCGTTCAAGGTCACCCGTCCGCTGGACCTGGTCCTGGCGGAGGCGGTCCTGGCACGACGGAGGGTCACCGATGGCTTCTAGCCCCATCCCCCTGGTGGGCATCGGCACGGACGTCCACGCCTTCGAGAAGGGCCGCGAACTGTGGTGCGCGGGCCTGCTGTGGGAGGGCTCCGAAAGCGACGGGTACGGCCTGGCGGGCCACTCCGACGGCGACGTCGCCGCGCACGCGGCGTGCGACGCGCTGTTCTCCGCCGCTGGGCTCGGCGACCTCGGCGCCCACTTCGGCACCAGCCGCCCCGAGTGGTCCGGCGCATCGGGCGTCACGCTCCTCGCGGAGGCGGCCCGGATCGTCCGGGCCGAGGGGTACGAGATCGGCAACATCGCCGTCCAGGTCATCGGCGTCCGCCCGAAGATCGGCAAGCGCCGCGCGGAGGCGCAGCGCGCCCTGAGCGACGCGGCGGGCGCGCCGGTGGCCGTGTCCGGCACGACCACCGACGGCCTCGGCCTCACGGGCCGCGCGGAAGGCCTGGCCGCCATCGCCACCGCGCTGGTCCTCCGCGCCCCGTAACCGGCTCCGCGCTGACCGGCTCCGCGCTCCGGAGCCGGCCCCGCGCCCCGTGACCCCGGAGCGGCGGTGCCGCAGGGGAGCCGGGGCGCGTCCCGCACCCGCCCGGGGCTACTACTCTTGTGGCGTGACTATTCGGCTGTACGACACCAGCGCCCGGCAGATCCGCGACTTCACCCCGCTCCGTCCGGGCTGTGTCTCGATCTACCTGTGTGGCGCCACCGTGCAGGCCGCCCCGCACATCGGGCACATCAGGTCCGGACTGAACTTCGACATCATGCGCCGCTGGTTCGCCTACCGCGGCTACGACGTGACGTTCGTCCGCAACGTCACCGACATCGACGACAAGATCATCGCGAAGGCCGCCGACCAGGGCCGCCCGTGGTGGTCGATCGGGTACGAGAACGAGCGCGCGTTCAACGACGGCTACCGGGCACTGGGCTGCCTCCCGCCGACGTACGAGCCCCGCGCCACCGGCCACGTCACCGAGATGGTCGAGATGATGCGGGGGCTCATCGAGCGCGGCCACGCCTACGAGGCCGACGGCAACGTCTACTTCGACGTGCGCTCCTTCCCCCGGTACCTGGAGCTGTCCCGGCAGGACCTGGACGAGCTGCGCCAGCCGTCCGGCGAGGGCGAGACCGGCAAGCGCGACCCGCGCGACTTCGCCATGTGGAAGGCCGCCAAGTCCGGCGAGCCGTCCTGGGAGACCCCGTGGGGCCGCGGCCGGCCAGGCTGGCACCTGGAGTGCTCGGCCATGGCGCACAAGTACCTGGGCGAGGCCTTCGACATCCACGGCGGCGGCCTCGACCTGGTCTTCCCGCACCACGAGAACGAGATCGCGCAGGCCAAGGCGTACGGCGACGAGTTCGCCCGCTACTGGGTGCACAACGCGTGGGTCACCATGAGCGGCGAGAAGATGTCGAAGTCGCTCGGCAACTCCGTCCTCGTCTCCGAGATGGTCAAGCACTGGCGGCCGATCGTCCTGCGCTACTACCTCGGCACCCCGCACTACCGGTCGATGATCGAGTACAGCGAGGAGGCCCTGCGCGAGGCGGACGCCGCGTTCTCGCGCGTCGAGGGCTTCATCCAGCGTGTGGTGGAGAAGGCCGGGCAGGTCGAGCCCGCCGCCGAGGTGCCCGCGGCGTTCGCGGAGGCCATGGACGACGACCTCGGCGTCCCGCAGGCCCTGGCGATCGTCCACAACACGGTCCGGCAGGGCAACAGCGCCCTGGCGGCCGACGACAAGGACGCGGCCGTCGACCGCCTCGCCGAGGTCCGCGCCATGCTCGGCGTCCTCGGCCTCGACCCGCTCGACCCGCACTGGGCGGGCGAGCAGGACCGCGGCCAGGACCTGCACGGCGTCGTCGACAGCCTCGTACGCATGGTCCTCGACCAGCGCGAGGCGGCCCGCGCCCGCAAGGACTGGGCCACCGCGGACGCGCTCCGCGACCAGCTCGGGCAGTCCGGGCTCGTCATCGAGGACAGCCCCGACGGACCTCGCTGGACGCTCGGCGCCCGCTGACGCACTCTTGAGTGTGCCGCCCGGCCTTCGCCTCCGCGTCCGGCCGGGCGGCACACCGACGTAGGTACGACTGTGAAGTTTGACGGAGACAGGTAGGTCATGGCCGGTAACAGCCAGCGCAGGAACCGCCGCACCAGCAACAAGAAGGGCGCGACGGTCGGCAGCGGTGGCAAGCGACGCCGCGGACTGGAAGGCAAGGGCCCCACGCCGCCCGCCTCGGCGCGCAAGGGCCATGTGAAGAACCGGGTCGCCAACGCCAAGGCCAAGCAGGCCGCGCGCCGGCCCGTCGCCCGGCGCGGCGGCAAGGGCCAGTCCGAGATGGTCGTCGGCCGCAACCCGGTGTTCGAGGCGCTGCGCGACGGCGTGCCCGCCACCACGCTGTACGTGCAGCAGTTCATCGACAACGACGAGCGGGTCCGCGAGGCGCTCCAGCTCGCCGCCGAGCGCGGCGGCATCCACCTGATGGAGGCGCCGCGCGCCGAGCTCGACCGCATGACGAACGGCCTCAACCACCAGGGCCTGGTCCTCCAGGTCCCGCCGTACGAGTACGCGCACCCCGAGGACCTGGCGGCCGCCGCGTACGACGAGGGCGAGGACCCGCTGATCGTCGCCCTCGACGGGGTCACCGACCCGCGCAACCTCGGCGCGATCGTCCGCTCCGTTTCGGCGTTCGGCGGCCACGGCGTGGTCGTGCCCGAGCGGCGCGCGGCCGGGATGACCGCGGGCGCGTGGAAGACGTCGGCGGGCACGGCGGCGCGCACGCCCGTCGCGCGCGCCACCAACCTCACGCGCGCGCTGGAGGCGTACAAGAAGGCCGGCATCACGGTCGTCGGCCTCGCCGCCGACGGTGACGCGGTGCTGGACGAGCTGGAGGCGCTGGCCGGCCCGGTCGTCATCGTCGTCGGCAGCGAGGGCAAGGGCCTGTCCCGCCTCGTCGGCGAGACGTGCGACGTCCGCGTGAGCATCCCGATGCCGGGCGGCGCGGAGTCGCTGAACGCCGGCGTCGCGGCGGGCGTGGTCCTGTACGAGGCGGCCCGGCGCCGCGCCTGAGCCTCGCCCGGCAGGGCATTCCGAGACCCGTCATGATCTTGACGGGTCTCGGACATTTCCGGGCCGTCAAGGCAGTGTCCTAAACGCCCATCACTCGGTTAGATGAGTGTGGACACCAGAACGCCCCGGCCCGGGTTCGATGATCAGCCTGCGCTGAGCATGGTCAAGGTGAACAGTGACCCCGCGCAGGTCATCGTGAACCACGCCAGTTTCCGGGTACAGCTCAACCCGGTCCAGAAGCCCCGCTTCGCCGACACCACCCGCGTGCCCGTCATGAGCGGTGCGGCGCCGGGTGCCGCCCGGCGCCGGGCGCCCGTCGTGTGGAGCGGCAAGTCCTCGCCCGGCGACCCCGGTGCGACGGGCCTCCTCCAGGCCGTGCGCGACTCGGCCACGCTCGACGCCCTCGCGGCCGCGGACGCGGGCGCCACGCAGGTCATCCCGCGGATCGGCCTCACCGACGACGACACGCGGCCCACGCCCGTCGTCGGCGGCCCGCGCGGCCCGCACAGTTCCGGGTCTCCGCTGCTGCCGCCGATGCGCCGCGCGGAGGGCGCGTACGACACGCCCGACGCCGACGACCTCTACGACGACGAGGACGACGGACGCGACACGGCGTACGGCCAGGACGGCCAGGGCGGCGGCGACAGCGCCGCCGACCAGAAGCACGCCTACTACCCCGGCCGCCGCATGAACCTCGGCGTCGTGCTGCTCCCGCTGCGCGTGTTCCTCGGGTTCATCTCCATCTACGCCGGCCTGGGCAAGCTCTGCGACCCCGTCTACTTCGACGGCGGCGAGCGCGGCTCCATGGTCAAGTGGCTGACGTCGCTGAACCCGTGGCCGCTCGCCGAGCCGCTGCGCGACTTCGCGCTCGCCCACCCCGTGAGCGCCGGGCTGACCGTGGCGTTCGCCCAGGTCATCGTGGGTGTCCTCACGGTGCTCGGGCTCTGGCAGCGGGTCGCCGCCGTGTTCGGCGCTGGACTGTCGGCGGCGCTGCTGCTGACGGTGAGCTGGCGCGCGATGCCGGTGTACGACGCGCCCGACATCATCTACCTGGCCGCCTGGTCCCCGCTGATCATCGCCGGGGCGCCCGTCTACTCCATCGACGGCCGCCTTGCCGGCGAGGCCTGGCGGACGCTCGGCCCGCGCTCCGCCCTGTGGGCGCTGCGCCGCCGTGTGCTGCGGCGCGGTGCCGTCGTCGCGGCCGTCGTGGTCGGGCTGACGCTCCTCATCGGCTCGGTGCTGGGCGGAGCCGTACGGTCCTCCGACCTGATCACCGTGCCGGGGCCGAACGACGACCCGACGAACCACCTCCCGGGCCGCCCCCTCCCCGAGGAGCCCAGCGAGGAGGGCTCCCCGTCGCAGGAGGCGTCCGAGGAGCCGCGGCCGTCCGAGTCCGCCTCCACGTCGCCCGAGGCGTCCCAGTCGGCCGACGCGGGCCCCACGGCCGGCCAGGACGGCGGGCCGAGCGAGACGGTCCGTGAGAGCGGCCGCATCGAGGAGCAGCGGCCGACCGCCACGCAGGGCGTCGGCCAGGACTCCCCGCAGGAGTCCGCGCCCGAGCCGCCGCCGACGACCAGCGCGGGCCCCACGTCCAGCGGCACCGGCGACGACAGCGGCTCCGGCGGCTCCGACGACGACAGCGGCTCGTCGTCCGGCCCCCGCAACCCCATCGGCGGCCTCCTGGGCTGACGCCCGGCCCCTCCCGACGCGCCCCCGCGGTGACCCGCCGCGGGGGTGCGCCGCGTCGCGTCGCGGAGACCCTGGTCCGTCCCGGAAACGGCAACGTCCGTTGCCGGTCCGGTGCCCTGCGGTCTCCAATGGGGCTGTGGACGACGACACACCCGACATCGCGCGGGCCCTGGCCGAGGTGGGCCCGCGGCTCAAGGAGCTGCGTACCCGGCGCGGTGTGACCCTGGCGGCGCTGTCCGAGGCCACCGGGATCTCCCGCAGCACCCTGTCGCGCCTGGAGACCGGGCAGCGGCGCCCGAGCCTGGAACTGCTGCTGCCGCTGTCGAAGGCCCACCAGGTGCCCCTGGACGAGCTCGTGGGCGCCCCGGAGGTCGGGGACCCGCGCGTGCGGCTGAAGCCGGTGAAGGGGAAGAACGGTACGACGGCGGTGCCGCTGACCCGGAGCCCCGGGCCCCTCCAGACGTACAAGATGGTGCTGCCGCCGTCCCGGACGGTCCCGGACCCCCGTACCCACGAGGGCTACGAGTGGCTGTACGTGCTGTCGGGGCGGCTGCGGCTGGTGCTGGCGGACCACGATCTGGTGCTCGGGCCGGGCGAGGTCGCCGAGTTCGACACACGGCTGCCGCACTGGTTCGGGAGCGCCGGGGACGGGCCGGTGGAGATCCTGAGCCTGTTCGGCAGCCAGGGGGAGCGGATGCACGTACGGGCACAGCCGCGGCGCCGCTGAGGGCCGTACGAGCCGCCTCGTAGACGCCGCCTCGCCGGGCGCCCCGCTAGCCGCCGTACGCGGCCAGTTCCCTGGCGGCCTCGGTGAGGTCCTTCGCCGTGTCGATGGCGCGCCAGTACGCGCCCTGCGGGATCGGGTAGCCGGCCAGGCGGCGTTCGCGGGCGAGCCTCGGGAACGTGGTGCGCTCGTGGTCGCCGCGCTCGGGCAGGAGGGCCGTGAAGGCGGCCGAGAAGACGTACACGCCCGCGTTGATCAGATACGGGGACGGTGGCGCCTCGATGAAGTCGGTGATGTGCCCGAAGGCGTCCGTCTCGACGGCGCCCCAGGGGATACGGGGGCGGGCGAGGGCGAGTGTGGCGGTGGCGTCGCGTTCGGCGTGGAACGCGGCCATCTCGCGCAGCGAGAAACGGGTCCAGATGTCGCCGTTGGTGGCGTACCAGGGCGCGTCGGGGTGCGGGAGGCGGGCGGCGGCGTACTTGAGGCCGCCGCCGCGGCCCAGGGGTTCGTCCTCGACGACGGTGGTGACGCGGAGCGGGGGCCGGGCGGTGGACAGCCACTCCTGGAGGACGCGGGCGAGGTGGCCGCAGGAGACGACGGCGTCGGTGACGCCCTCCGCGGCCAGCCAGGACAGCTGATGGCCGATGATCGGGGTCCCGGTTCCCGGGATCTCGACCATCGGCTTGGGGCGGTCGTCGGTGTACGGGCGGAGGCGTGAGCCCTGGCCGCCCGCCAGGACCACGGCTTGGGTCGGGGGTGCGTGCGTGTCGGGCACGGGCGATGCGGGTTGCGCCGGTGGGCCGGTGGGCCGGTCAGCCCGCGGCGCTGGCGACGCCGCCGGCGAAGGACGTGTCGCAGACCGGGCGCGAGTACGCCTGGGCGCGGGCGGGTCCGTAGTGGCGTACCGCGGCGGCGCCGAGGTCGCGGGCGATCGACATGCAGTACTTGGCGAGCGACGGGCTGTCCTCGACGGCGCGCTGGAGGTGCGTGAGGGCGGCGCCCGGGTCGGACTCCTTCATCTCGGCGATGAGGCGGTCGCGCAGGACGTCGTGGGCGGCGCGGGGCTTGGCCTGCACCGCGACGCTCTCCGCCTCCGCGGCCGCGGTGAGCAGTCGGGCGTCCGAGTGCTGGCCGGCCCACGGCACCGTGGTGACCGCGAGCGTTCCGGAGAGCACCAGGACGACGGGCAGGACGAGGGCGAGAGAACGGCCGATGCGGCGTGCTGTCTGAGTCACGGAGGCGAGCGTAGCGCTCAGTGAAGATTTGGAGACATTTAGTCACCCTCACGAGGGAGGGTTCTCTGCTCCTTTTCGCCTGGTGTGTTGACGAACGGGAGTCGAATTGACTGGTCTGCCGGGGTATTTGCCTGGCCTCAAGATCACGCAGCGCGAACGGCCCCGCGTCGGTGGACGCGGGGCCGTCGTGGTGGTGCGGTGTGCGGTGCCGCTCGCCGGCGTCAGTCGCTGAGGCGCTCGCCGGTGGAGGTCGAGAAGACGTGCATCTCGCCCGGGAGCGGGACGACGTGCAGCTCGGAGCCCTTCGCCGGGATGGCGCGGCCGCCGACGCGGACGACGAGGTCCTTGAGCTCGCCGCCGACGTGGGCGGAGCCGTAGACGTAGCCGTCGGCGCCGAGTTCCTCGACGACGTTCACGGCGACGGCCAGGCCGGCGGGCTCGGACGAGTCCTTGGACAGCGACTGGGCGCCCTCGGCGCCGCCGAGCTCGACGACGTCGAAGTGCTCGGGGCGGACGCCGACCGTGACGGTGGTGTCGCCCTTGTCGGCGGCGGCGCTGAGGGCCTCGCGGGACACGGGCACGACGCTGTTGCCGAACTTCACGCCGCCGTCGGCGATCGGGACCTCGACCAGGTTCATGGCGGGGGAGCCGATGAAGCCGGCGACGAAGAGGTTCGCGGGACGGTCGTACATGTTGCGGGGTGTGTCGACCTGCTGCAGCAGACCGTCCTTGAGGACCGCGACCCGGTCGCCCATCGTCAGGGCCTCGACCTGGTCGTGCGTGACGTACACGGTGGTGATGCCGAGGCGGCGCTGGAGCGAGGCGATCTGCGTACGGGTGGACACACGCAGCTTGGCGTCGAGGTTCGACAGCGGCTCGTCCATGAGGAAGACCTGCGGCTCGCGGACGATGGCGCGGCCCATGGCGACGCGCTGGCGCTGACCGCCGGAGAGGGCCTTCGGCTTGCGGTCCAGGTACTCGGTGAGGTCGAGGATCTTCGCCGCCTCCTCGACCTTCTTGCGGATCTCCGCCTTGTTCACGCCGGCGATCTTGAGGGCGAAGCCCATGTTGTCGGCGACGGTCATGTGCGGGTAGAGCGCGTAGTTCTGGAACACCATGGCGATGTCCCGGTCCTTCGGCGGCAGGTGCGTGACGTCGCGCTCACCGATCCGGATGGCGCCGCCGTTGACGTCCTCCAGGCCGGCGAGCATACGGAGGGAGGTCGACTTGCCGCAGCCGGAGGGGCCGACGAGGACGAGGAACTCGCCGTCGGCGATCTCGATCTCGAGCTGGTCGACGGCGGGCTTGGTGCCACCCGGGTAGAGCCGGGTCGCCTTGTCAAAGGTGACAGAAGCCATGGTGATGTGTCCCTTCACCGGCAGGAACGTGCCGGACGATCCGAGTAAAGGAAGGATGTTCAGGTCTAGTCCACGTGAGTGAACTCCACGTGACGCTACCCGGCGGGACGGCCCGTGTCAGCACTTCCCGTGCGGCGAAATTTTCGACCGGGCGAGCGGCGGGTCCGGTTACACTGGCCCGGCTGCCTCCTTAGCTCAGCTGGCCAGAGCACCGCTCTTGTAAAGCGGGGGTCGTCGGTTCGAACCCGACAGGGGGCTCCGGCGCGAAGGCCCCCAACCGATCATGGCTGGGGGCCTTCGGCATTCAGGTCCTGGGTACTTCCGGCGGTTGCTCTCCGTAAGCAGATGAAAATTCGTACAGATCTGCCCAACGATGCGGAAGACTCGCGCCGACCGATGACTTCTGCCGTGCGTGCCGGTCCTTACCGGTGTTGCCACCCACGTCCACGCCGACCGCCCCTGGCTGTGAGGCGACTGTGACCAGGAACCCCCAGCGAGGTGCTGTCATGTCAGTTGCGATGCAAGAACGGCCGACCGGGAAGGCGGGCCGCACACCGGCGGTGGTCCGGCTGCTGGTGCTGGCCACGTTCGTCGTGATCCTCAACGAGACCATCATGATCAACGCCATCCCGCGGTTGATGGACTCGCTGAGGATCACCGAGCAGTCGGCGCAGTGGGTGTCCACCGCGTTCATGCTCACCATGGCGGCTGTGATTCCGGTCACCGGCTGGTTCCTTCAGCGGGTCACCACCCGCCAGGCCTTCGCGATAGCCATGGGCGTGTTCCTCGCAGGGACCGCCCTGTCCGCCGTCGCGCCGTTCTTCGAAGTGCTGCTGCTGGGCCGGATCGTGCAGGCCGCGGGCACGGCCGTGATGATGCCGCTGCTGATGACCACGTTGATGGTCGTGGTGCCCGAGCAGGACCGCGGCCGGGTGATGGGCAACGTCACCCTGGCGATCTCGGTGGCGCCCGCGCTCGGGCCCGCCGTGTCCGGGCTGATCCTGCAGGCCGGCTCCTGGCGGCTGCTGTTCGCGGTCGTCCTGCCGATCGCGGCTCTCGTGACCGTCCTCGGGCTGCGCAAGATGGAGAACATCGGCGACCCGCAGGTGAGTTCCATCGACTGGCTCAGCGTCGGAGTGGCGGCGCTCGGCTTCGGCGGCCTGGTGTACGGACTGAGCCTCTTCGGCGAGGGCCACGGCGGGGTCGGCACAGGTGTCGGCATCACGACCGCCGGGGTCGCGGCCATCGGGCTGTTCGTGTTCCGCCAGCTGAGGCTGCAGCGCGGCGGTGTCCCTCTGATGGACCTGCGCGCCCTCCGGCACCGCACCTACACCCTGTCCCTGGCCCTCATGTCCATCGGGTTCCTGGCGATGATGGGCGCGATGATCCTGCTGCCGCTGTACCTGCAGAACCTGCGCGGGCTCAGCCCGCTGGAGACCGGGATGCTGGTCATGCCGGGCGGCCTGCTCATGGGTCTGCTGGGGCCGACCATCGGGAAGGCGTTCGACCGGTTCGGCAGCCGGCCGCTCGTGCTGCCCGGCTCGATCGGCATGGCGGTCGGCCTCGCCGGGTTCACCCAGGTCTCGATGACGATGCCGTACTGGCTGATCCTCGGGCTGCACGCGCTGCTGATGGTCAGCCTCGCGGCGACGTTCACTCCGTGCTTCACGCTCGGCATGGGCGGGCTTCCGCCGCACCTGTACTCCCACGGCAGCTCGATACTCGGGACGCTGCAGCAGGTCGCGGCGGCGTTCGGGACCGCGCTCGTGGTCACCGTGATGTCCGCGCGCACCAGCCGGCTCGTCGCCGACGGCGCCGAGGCGGTGCCGGCACAGGTGAGCGGGATGAAGCTGGCCTTCGGGGTCGTGGCCGTTCTCGCCCTGGTGGCGGTCGTCGTCGCGGCGAGGCTGCCGAACCGGATCGCGGGTGCTGACACCCAGGACCGGGGCAGCACCGACGCGGACCTGCCGGCCGACGGACACCCCGCTCACGTCAAGTCCGCCTCCGTCGACGAGACCTGAGGAGCACGCACATCGGGGACTGTTCGGTGCCGATGACGTGGAGACGATGACCCGCCCCCAACGGCCGCGCCCAGCTCGTGCTCCCCGTGTCCGGGGCCTTCGGTGCCGGTCAGCGGCGGCCTGAGATGCGGTCGGCGAGGGTGGCCAGGCGGGGGGTGGTGGGGGTGTGGGCGGTGGCTTCCTGGCGGTCGGCGTGGCGGTAGGCGGCGTACAGGGTGTGGACGCCCAGCCAGCGGAGGGGTTCGGGTTCCCAGGTGCGGACCTTGTGGTTGACCCAGGGGAGCGTCGTCAGGTCGGTGGGGCCCGACTGGCCGGAGTCCTGCTGGATGAGGTCGCGGAGGGTGCGGGCGGCGAGGTTGGCGGTGGCGACGCCCGAGCCGACGTAGCCGCCGGCCCAGCCCAGGCCGGTGGAGCGGTCGAGGGTGACCGTGGCGCACCAGTCGCGGGGGACGCCGAGCACGCCGGACCAGGTGTGGGTGACGCGCGCGCCGGCGAGCTGGGGGAACAGGCGGGTGAGGATCTCGCGGAGGCCGCGGAGGGTCGCCTCGTCCGTGCGGCCGTCGGTGTCGGTCCTGGAGCCGAAGCGGTACGGGACGCCGCGGCCGCCGAGCGCGATGCGGTCGTCGGCGGTGCGCTGGGCGTACATGTAGGCGTGCGCCATGTCGCCGAGGGTCTCGCGGTTCTCCCAGCCCAGTTCGGCCCAGAGGGACGCGGGGAGCGGCTCGGTGACCAGCATGGAGCTGTTCATGGGGAGCCAGGTGCGGCGGTGGGACTTCAGGGATGCCGTGAAGCCCTCGGTGCAGCGCAGGACGTACGGGGCGCGGACGGTGCCGTACGGGGTGACGGCGTGCTTCGCCCGGATCTCCGTGACCGGGGTGTTCTCGTGGATCCGTACGCCCAGCGACTCGACCTTGGCCGCGAGGGACTTGACGAGCTTGGCCGGCTGGATGCGGGCGCCGTGCGGGGTCCAGGAGGAGCCGACGGCGCCGTGCAGGCGGACGCGTTCGGCGGTCTCGCGGGCTCCGTACAGCTCGCGGTCCTTCTCGCCGAAGGCCAGCTCGACGGTGTGGAAGTCCTTCAGGCGGGCCAACTGGGCGGGGTTGTAGGCGACTTCGAGGACGCCGCCCTGGTGGATGTCCGCGTCGATGTCCTCGTCGGCGGCGACCC
This sequence comes from Streptomyces sp. TRM64462, assembly GCF_013362995.1. Taxonomy (GTDB): domain Bacteria; phylum Actinomycetota; class Actinomycetes; order Streptomycetales; family Streptomycetaceae; genus Streptomyces. The sequence goes on from NZ_JABWDV010000350.1 coordinate 14,318, forward strand.
TGACGACCTCGGCGACGGTGTCGTTCATGGCCTGCTGGAGGCGTACGGCGGCCTCGTGGCCGTGCCGGCGGGCGTAGCGGGCGCGGCCGGCGATGCCGTTGTAGAGCCAGCCGCCGTTGCGGCCGGAGGCGCCGTAGCCGCAGAAGCGGGCCTCCAGGACGACGATGTTGAGGAACGGGACGGCCTTCTTGAGGTAGTACGCGGTCCAGAGGCCCGTGTAGCCGCCTCCGACGATGCAGACGTCGGCGGTGGCGTCGCCGGGAAGCGGCTCGCGGGGCACGGGGATGCCCTCCTGCGCGTACCAGAACGAGATACCGCCGTTGATCGTGTCCATGGCGGGGGACGTTACTACGGGATCAGGACCACCTTGCCCGTCGTGCGCCGGTTCTCCAGGGCGCGGTGGGCCTCCGCCGCCTCCGAGAGCGCGAAGCGCCGGACGGCGGGGCGGAGTCGTCCGGCGGCGGCTTCGGCGAGGGCGCGGGTCTCCAGGGTGCGGATGTCGCCGCCCGCCTTCTGGAGCATGACCGGGCCGAGCACCTGTTCGGACGTGATGCCGCGGGCGGTGAGTTCGGCGGGCGTGAAGGTGAGCGGCTCGCCGTCGTGGAGGCCGCGGCTGGACCAGCCGAAGACGATGTGCCGGCCACCCGGGCCGAGGAGGCCGACGGCCGCGCGGCCCGTGTCGCCGCCCACGGAGTCGTACACGACCGTCGCCTTCCGGTCGCCGAGGAACGCCCTCGCCTCGGCCGGCCAGTCGGGGCGGGTGTAGTCGATGGCCGTGTCGGCGCCGTTGGCGCGGACGAGGGACGTCTTGCGGGGGCCGCCCGCCAGGCCGATGACGGTGGCGCCGGCGTTCTTCGCGTACTGGACGAGGAGGGTGCCGATGCCGCCGGCCGCGGCCGGGACGACGACGAGGTCGGCGGGGGTCAGTTCGGTGAACTGGACGATGCCCAGGGTCGTGCGGCCGGTGCCGATCATGGCGACGGCCTCGGCCGCGTCGAGGCCCGGCGGGATGGCGTGAAGCCTGGCCGCGTCCGTGACGGCCAGTTCGGCGTAGCCTCCGGGCGCGAAGCCGAGGTGGGCGACGACCCGCCGGCCGAGCCACGCCGGGTCGGTGCCCTCGCCGAGCGCGTCGACGGTGCCGGCGACCTCGCGGCCGGGAACGGTGGGGAGTGCGGCGGGTGCGGGGGCGGGGCCGGTCATGCCCTCGCGCAGGGCGGTGTCCAGGAGGTGGACCCCGGCGGCCGCGACGGCGATCCGCACCTGGCCGGGTGCCGGGACGGGGTCGGGGGTCTCCTCGTACGTGAGGTTCTCGGCGGGGCCGAAGGCGTGGAGGCGGATCGCGTGCATGGCTGCGGTCTCCTGTTCGGTGGCTGTCGCTTCGTTCGTTTCGGTCGCTTCGTACGAAGGGCAGCCTTCGGCCTCAAGTTTGGTTGAGGTCAAGCCCTGCGGGCCCGGGTTCAGGGGACGCGCGGGAAACGGGCCTGGAGGTCCCAGATCACCGGGTTGTCCGCCAGGCCCTCGTGCATGTCCGTGAGGTCCGCGATCAGGTCGTGCAGGAAGTCCCGGGCCTCGCGGCGCAGCACGCTGTGGCCGAACGTGAGCGGCGGCTCGTCGCCCGGCATCCAGTCGGCCTCGACGTCGACCCAGCCGAAGCGGCGCTCGAACAGCATCCGGTCCGTCGACTCCGTGAAGTCCAGCTCCGCGTACTGCGGTTGCGCCGCGCGGCTGCCGCGCGGGTCGCGGTCCAGCCGCTCGACGATGTCGCACAGCGCCCACGCGAAGTCGAGCACCGGCACCCATCCCCAGGCTGTGGACAGCTCGCGGTCGGTCTCGGTGTCGGCCAGGTAGACGTCCCCGCAGAACAGGTCGTGGCGGAGCGCGTGGACGTCAGCACGGCGGTAGTCCGTCTGCGGCGGGTCGGGGAAGCGGCGGGAGAGCGAGTAGCCGATGTCGAGCACGTACGCGATGGTGTCACGTCCCGCGCCGCCCGCCCGCCCCGGCCGGACCCGGCGTCAGGGCAGGAGGCGTTGTTCCTTCGCCACCGCGACCGCGCCCGCGCGGGTGTCCACGCCGAGTTTGGTGTAGATGCGGCCCAGGTGGGTCTTGACCGTGGCCTCGCTGATGAAGAGGGCGCGGGCGATCTCGCGGTTGCCGAGGCCACGGGCGAGCTGGCCGAGGATGTCGCGTTCGCGGGCGGTCAGGGCCGGGGCCGCCGCGCCGCGCATCCGGTCCATGACGCGGCCCGCGACCGGGGCGGACAGGGCGGTGCGGCCCTGGGCCGCGGCGCGGACGGCGGCGAACAGCTCCTCGGGGCGCTCCGCCTTCAGCAGGTAGCCGGTGGCGCCCGCGTCGATGGCGCGGGTGATGTCGGCGTCCGTGTCGTACGTGGTGAGGACCAGCACCCGCACCCCGGAGGCGGCGATCCGGCGCGTGGCCTCCACGCCGTCGATGCCCGGGCCGAGCTGGAGGTCCATCAGGACGACGTCGGGGCGCAGCTTGGCCGCCATGGCGACGGCCTCCTCGCCGCCGCCGGCCTCACCGGCCACCTCGAAGTCGGGTTCGCTGCCGAGCAGCGCCAGCAGGCCGGCGCGTACGACGGCGTGGTCGTCGCAGAGGAGGATCCGTACGGTCATCGGCGTCGCTCCTGGTGCGGGCGCGGGTCCAGCGGGTCCTGTGGGTCGTGCGGGTCCTGTGGGGCGTGCGGGTCCTGCGGGTCCTGCGGGTTCAGGGGGATCGCGGCCGACAGCACCGTGCCCTCGCCGGGTGCCGACTCGACGGTCAGGGTGCCGCCCAGGTGCGCGAGCCGGGCGCGCATCGCCGGGAGGCCGTGGCCGCGTCCGCCGCCCGAGGCGCGGCGGCCCCTGGCGGCCTCCGGGGCGAAGCCGCGGCCGTCGTCCGCGACGTCCAGCACGACCTGGTCGTCCAGGCGCGTGAGCGTGAGCGCGGCCCGGGTGGCCCCGGCGTGCTCCCGTACGTTCGCCAGGGCGCCCTGCGCGATCCGCAGCAGCGCCGACGCCACCGGGTCCGGGAGCGGGGCGCTCGTACCGGCCGCGCCCTCCGCGCCCTCCGCGTCCCCCGCGTGCCCCGCGTCCTCCGCGTGGAACCGCACCTCCAGGCCCGGCGCGGTCTCGCGGGCCGCCAGCGCGGCCAGCGCCTGCGCGAGGTCGCCGCCCGACGCCAGGTCGGCGGGGGCCAGGTCGTGGACGAAGCGGCGGGCCTCGGCCAGGTTGTGCTCCGCGATCGACGCGGCCGTACGGACGTGGCGGCGGGCCGTCGCCGGGTCGCCGTCCCAGGTGCGCTCGGCGGCCTGGAGCAGCATCCGCTGGCTCGACAGGCCCTGGGCCAGCGTGTCGTGGATCTCCATGGACAGCCGCTGCCGCTCCGCGAGGGTGCCCTCGCGCCGCTCGGTCGCCGCCAGTTCGCGGCGGGTGCGGATCAGGTCGCCGATGAGCGCCCGCTGGCGGTCGGCCTGCCGCTGGGCGTGCACGAACACGGCCGTCGCGATGGCCGCCACGGCGGGCGGCGCGGCCAGCAGCACCGGGTCGACGCCGCCGTCCGCGAGCTTCTGCAGCGCGGCCACCACGAACACGGCGAGCACCGCCACCAGCACCAGCGCGGCGCGCGGCCGCAGCGTCCGCAGCCCGGTGTACAGCAGCGGTACGGCGCAGAGCGCGAAGCTCGGCGCCAGGACCACGAGGACCGTCCACACGGCCACCACGGCCGCCAGCCACACCAGCCGCCTCCGCGCCGCCCGGGGTTCGAGGAGGGCGGGCTCCAGGACGTACAGGACCGCCAGCGCGCCCGACAGGGCGACGACCCAGCCGCCCAGGTCCGCCCACGGGTGGCGCAGCAGGAACCGGGCCAGCGACGCGGCGAGCAGCACGAAGAACGCGGCGTGCATGACCCGCGCCAGCCACCGTGCGTCCTGCTCGTGCTCCTGGCCCGGCTCCTGCTCCTGGCCCGGGTCGTGCTCCTGGCCCTGCCCTTGTTCCTGCTCCTGCGCTTCCTCATGTGACACGCCCCCATCCTCCGCCCGCCCGGGCCATCCGGCATCAACCGATCGGCCGACCCCCTGGTCGACCCGTCCGGCGACGCGAAACCGCAGGTCACGGCCGCAGTATCGAGTCAGGGAGCAGAACAGCGCCCCCACACCGACCCGAGGAGCAAGCCGTGAAGCACGTGAAGAAGATGTCCCTGCGCGCCCGTGTCCTGACCGGTGCCGTCGCCGCCGCCGCGCTCTCCGCCGGCACCTTCGGCGCCCTGTCCGCGAACGCCGCCCAGCCCGCCGCCGCGCCCCAGAAGCCGGCCGCCACCGCCGACGTGTCGGGCCGCGACGTCCACCGCACCAGCCACCTCACCGCCGCCGCCGCGACCCGCGCCGCCCAGGCCGTCCTGAAGGCCGCCGCCGAGGACAACCAGCGCGTCACGGTCGCCGTCGTCGACCGCAACGGCAACACGATCACCGTCGTACGCGGCGACGGCGCGGGCCCGCAGTCGTACGAGTCGGCCGAGCGCAAGGCGTTCACCGCCGTCTCCTGGAACGCGCCCACCTCCGAGCTGGTCGAGCGCCTGGAGAACGCGCCGAACCTGAAGGACATCCCCGGCACCCTCTTCCTCGGCGGCGGCGTCCCGGTCGCCGTCGACGGCGCGCCCGTCGCGGGCATCGGCGTCGCGGGGGCGCCCAGCGGCGCACTCGACGAGAAGTACGCGCAGGCGGGTGTCGCCGCGCTCGCCCGCTGACGCCCTCGGCCTACGATCAGCGGGTGGACCGGATATCTGTAC